>DATHPX010000148.1:0-23184 GCA_035483335.1 Caulobacteraceae bacterium
CCGGCTCGATCGCATCAGCGCCCTCCTCGCACACCGGCTGCAGGTGCTGCGCCTGTCGCGCGAGATCGGCGCGCAGACACAGGCTGCGCTTTCCGAAAGGCAGCGCGAGGTGCTGCTACGCGAACAGCTCGCCACAATCCAGAAGGAGCTTGGGGAAGGCGACGCAACCGCCGTCGAGGTCGCCGAACTGCAAGCAGCGATCGACAAGGCCGGCATGCCCGAGGAGGTCCAGACCCAGGCCCGCAAGGAGCTCCACCGGCTGCAGCGCATGCCCGAGGGCGCGGCCGAGTACGGCATGATCCGTACCTACCTCGACTGGCTGATCGACTTGCCCTGGGTCGTCACCGCCCCCAAGGCGATCGACATCGCCGAGGCGCGCAGGATCCTCGACGCCGACCACTACGGCCTGGAGAAGATAAAGACTCGCATCCTCGAATACCTGGCGGTGAGGAAGCTCGCGCCGGAGGGCAAGGCGCCGATCCTGTGTTTCGTCGGGCCACCCGGCGTCGGCAAGACTTCGCTCGGCCAGTCGATCGCCAAGGCGATGGGGCGCAAGTTCGTGCGCATAAGCCTCGGCGGCCTCCACGACGAGGCGGAGATCCGCGGACACCGCCGCACCTATATCGGCTCGCTCCCCGGCGACATCATCCAGGCCATCCGAAAGGCCGGCGCGCGCGACTGCGTGATGATGCTGGACGAGATCGACAAGATGGGCGCGGGCATCCAGGGCGATCCCTCCGCAGCCATGCTGGAGGTGCTCGATCCCGAGCAGAACTCGACCTTCCGCGACAACTATCTGGGCGTGCCCTTCGACCTCTCGCGCGTGGTGTTCATCGCCACGGCGAACATGCTGGACACCGTGCCGTCGCCGCTGCTCGACCGCATGGAGATCATCTCGCTCCCCGGCTACACTTCGGGCGAAAAGCTCGAGATCGCCAGGCGCTACCTGGTCCCGCGCCAGATCGAGGCGAACGGGCTGAAGCCAGATCAGGCCGAGATCGAGGACGCGGCGATCGCTCGCATCATCTCCGGCTACACGCGTGAGTCCGGCGTGCGCTGGCTGGAGCGCGAAATCGGTCGTGTCATGCGCAGCGTCGCCATGCGGATCGCCGAGGGCGCCGCCGAGCACGTACACGTCACCGAAACCGACCTGGAGGCGGTGCTGGGGCCGCTGCGGTTCGAGAACGAGGTCGCCATGCGCACCTCCATTCCAGGCGTCGCCACCGGGCTCGCCTGGACGCCGGTCGGCGGCGACATCCTCTTCATCGAAGCGGCCAAGACGCCGGGCGGGGGCAGGCTGATCCTGACCGGCCAGCTTGGCGACGTGATGAAGGAAAGCGCCCAAGCGGCGCTGAGCCTGGTGAAGACTCGGGAGTCTCTGCTCGGCCTCGATGACGCGGCGTTCGAACGCGTGGACGTGCATGTCCACGTGCCGGCAGGGGCGACCCCCAAGGACGGACCCAGCGCTGGCGTGGCGATGTTCATCGCGCTCGCCTCGCTCTTCACCGGCAGAATGGTCCGCAGCGACACGGCCATGACCGGTGAGATAAGTCTGCGCGGGTTGGTTCTGCCGGTTGGCGGGATCAAGGAGAAGGTCGTCGCGGCGGCCGCAGCCGGCCTCAAGCGCGTCATGCTGCCAGCCAGGAATCGGCGGGACTTCGAGGAGATCCCCGCGGATGCGCGCAACAAGCTGGAGTTCGTCTGGCTGGAGAACGTCCAGCAGGCCGTCTCCTCCGCGCTTTGCCCAGTCCCATCTCCCGATCGGGCGACGCAGGAGGCGTTCAGCCACCCGCTCCACTAGACGGCTGCCGTTCATTCTCGGCGCGTCGTCGTCTTGTTTGAGGCTCGAGTTTTAGTGACTTTGACTTTCGTCGCATATCTGCGTCAGCCAGAAGCAGGAGGCTCAAATGCCGGCAGATGCATTCACGCCCTCGCAGCAAGACGAAGCAGCCCTCAGAGCGATCCTCGCGAAATACAATGACGCCCTGAACGCCTCGAGCGTGGATCAGTCACTGGCTCTCTATGCAGAGGACGGCGTCTTCATGCCGCCCTACAGTTCCTCCGCCGTGGGAAAAGCGGCGGTGCGTGAGGCTTACGTCAAGGTCTTCGAGACGATCACCCTGAACGTGAAATTTACGATCGCGGAGATCGTACAGGTCGCGCCAACCTGGGCTTTCGTCCGCACCAACTCGGCGGGAACCAATACCCTGCACGCCACCGGCAGGGTCAGCGCCGAGGGGAATCAGGAGCTCTTTATCTTCCGGAAGGAAACGGACGGCCAGTGGCGGATCGTCCGCTACAGTTTCTCCCCCACGAGCCCGCCCTCAGCGCCCTGACGCCCCTGCCTTCCTGGCAAGGAGCCTGATCATGGACACCATGAAAGCGGCCATCATCCGCGAGGCCGGCGGGCCCGAGGTCCTGAGGATTGAGAACTGGCCAATTCCCGAACCGACAGCGGATCAGGTGCTGATCCGTGTGCGGGCCTTCGGCGTCAACCGCTCGGAACTCTTCACGCGGCGTGGGCTCTCGCCCGACGTCCAGTTCCCGCGGGTGCTCGGCATAGAAGCGGCCGGCGAGGTGGCGAACGCGCCAGGCGGTCACTTCGAGACGGGCGCAGTGGTGGCCACGGCGATGGGCGGCATGGGCCGGCAGTTCGACGGCGGCTACGCCGAGTACGTCTGCGCGCCCGCCGGCCAGGTCCAGGCGATCGGGACGAGCCTGCCGTGGGAGACGCTGGGCGCCCTGCCGGAAATGTTGCAGACCGCCTGGGGTTCGTTGTTCCGGGCGCTCAGGGTAGCGGCGGGTGAGACCTTGCTGATCCGCGGTGGAACGACTTCAGTGGGCCTGGCCGCCGCCACCATAGCCAAGGCCCACGGCGCGAAGGTCATCTCGACGAGCCGAAATCCAGAACGGGAGGGCCTGCTACGGTCCGCCGGCGCCGACGACGTGGTGATCGACGACGGCGCGATCGCGGCCAAGGTGAAGGCGCTCTCGGACGGCGGCGCCGACAAGGTGCTCGAACTGATCGGGACCACCACTCTGGTCGACTCCCTGCAGTGCGCCCGCGAGCCCGGCCTCGTCTGCATGACTGGCATGGTCGGCGACAAATGGTGGTTCGACCGGTTCAGCCCGATGGACGTGATCCCGACGGCCGTGGGCTTGACAACCTATAGTGGCGGCCCGGCGGACTTCATGCGCACGCCGTTGCAGGAGCTGGTCCAGCAAGTCGAGACGGGCGCCTTGAAAGTCCACGTCGGCCAGGTCTTCCGCCTCGATCAGATCGCCGAGGCGCACCGCTGCATGGAGGAGAACAAGGCGGGCGGGAAGATCGTGGTTCTCACGTCCGGCGTCGCCTGAGGCGCCGACGGCTTGGGTGCATTGAAGCTCGGCGGAACGAATTTTGCTGAAGCGTCGCCCGCGCCAGCCTGGAGACCGCGGAGTATCCAGCCGTCGAACGAGCCGCGCGTCGGTCTGGCGAAGATTGGCGAATTTCAATGCCGCCGAAATGTGCCCGCACGTGGGTTTTCTATAGCCTCCACAGCAGCGCCTGAGTCGGCCGAGAGCGGTCAGGGCCGGCCGGAGGTGAGCGCTCTTTGCTGCGAAATCCCAGATGACTGAAGGGGTGGGGGAAGGCCCGCGGCCGCGGAGCGCGCGCTCGGCGTTGCGCGCCGGCCTCCTTGGAGGCGCGGCGCTGATCGTGGTGCTCGCCGTCTTTGTCCAGTTCACCCAGCCCAGGCACGCCGGGAAGGCAAAGGCCTCCGCCGCGCCGGTTCGCGTCGGCGTCGTGACCCGGCGAGACATGACGGTGATCGAGCGGAGCACCGGAGCAGTGATCGCCGAGGCCTATGTCCAGGTGTTCCCGCTCGTCACAGGCGCGATCACACAACAGCACTTCAAGGAAGGGCAGTTCGTGAAGAAGGGCGACGCGCTCTTCCAGATCGATCCAGACCCCTACCGCGCCGCCGTGGCGCAGGCGCGCGGGACAGATGGGAAGGACGAGGCCTCGCTCCAGAACGCCCAGCGCGACCAGCAGCGTTACGAGACTCTGTACAAGCAGGATTCGACGTCTCAGCAGTTACGCGACACCGCCATCGCCAACACCAAGGTCCTCGTCGCGACTGTGGCGGCAGACAAGGCTGCGATCGACGCAGCGGTCCTGAATCTGAAATACACGACGATCCGATCGCCCATCGACGGCAAGACTGGCCCCGTTCTCATCAATCCCGGCAACATCGTCTATTCTTCAAACACTCCGACGGCGCTGGTGACTGTCGCGCAGGTTCAACCGATCAAGGTGTCCTTCCCCCTCCCCCAGGACGACCTGCCCCGGATTCAGGCGCGACAGCGGTCCGGCAAGCTGGTGGTGAGGCTGGAGACGCCCGGTCCGAATGGCAAGATCTATACGGCGCCCGTCGACTTCGTCTCCAACGCCGTGAACGCCCAGAGCGGGACCATCGAACTGCGCGCGACGTTCAGGAACGAGGACCTCGCACTGGTTCCCGGCCAGCTCGTTCGGGTCGTGGTGGAGTTGGGCGACCTTCCGCAGACGCTCGTGGTCCCACGCGATGCGGTGAACGACAGTCCATCCGGTCCCTATGTCTACGCGGTCGAACGCGACAAAGCGTTCGTGAAACAGGTGACCGTTCTGTTCGATGATGGCGCGAACGCGGCCGTGACGGGCGAGCTGCGCCCAGGTGAGACGGTCGTCACCGAGGGCCAGCTGCGTGTGGACGCAGGCGCGCCGTTGCACGTGCTCGGCGTGTCGGAGCCGCCGCCGAAGCTGGCTTCGGACAAGGTGCATCCGGCGCGATGAATCTGTCCGCGCCCTTCATCACCCGCCCGGTCATGACCTGGCTCGTGATGATCGCGATCGTGGTCGCCGGTCTCTTCGCCTATGTGACCCTACCGGTCAGCGAACTGCCGAACGTGGATTTTCCCACGATCAGCGTGCAGGGCATCCTGCCCGGCGCCAATCCGCAGACGGTGGCCGCATCGGTGGCGACGCCACTGGAAAACGCGTTCGCCTCGATCCCCGGCCTGGACTCGATGACCTCGACCAGTTCTCAGGGCGTCACAAACATTGTCCTGCAATTTCGCCTGGATCGGAACATCGACGGGGCCGCCCAGGATGTACAGTCGGCGATCTCGTCGGTGCTGCGCCGGCTGCCGCGGGCCATGCCCAATCCGCCGACCTACAGGAAGGTGAATCCAACCGCCCCGCCGATCTTCCTCATCTCGCTCTATTCGGACACGGTCCCGATCAGCAAAGTCGATCAGTACGCGCGGAACTTCCTGGCCACGCGCCTCTCCACGGTGAATGGGGTGGCGCAGGTGAACATCTGGGGTTCGGCACGCTACGCCGTGCGTATCCAGGCCGATCCCGCGGCGCTGGCCGCACGGCAGATGAGCCTTCAGGACCTGATCAACGCAGCCGGGTCCACGAACTCAAGCCAGCCTTCAGGATCGCTGAACGGGCCCTCGCAGACGTCCATGATCGACTCGGACGGCCAGCTGACGAACGCCGCCGCGTTCCGTCGGCAGATCATCGCCTACCGCAATGGCGCGCCCGTCACCTTCGGCGATGTCGCCAAGGTCGTCGACAGCTTCGAGAACGTCCGCCAGATCGACTGGCTCAACGACCAGCGCGCCGTGAGCATCGCCGTCCAGCGCCAGCCCGATTCCAATACCACGGCGATCGTCAGGGACATCCGGCAGGTGCTGCCGCAGTTCCTGAGCCAGCTTCCGGCAGGCATCAAGGCGAAGGTGTTCTACGATCGGAGCCAGTCGATCCGGGCCTCGATCGATGACGTCCAGAAGACCCTGCTCATCGCCGCGGGCCTGGTCGTCGCCATCATTTTTGTCTTCCTGCGGCGGCTCGGCGCCACTCTCATCCCATCCTTGGCCCTGCCGATCTCCACCCTGGGCGCCTTTGCGGGAATGGCGCTCTTCCGCTTCAGCCTCGACAACCTCTCGCTGATGGCCCTGACCCTGTCAGTGGGCTTTGTCGTCGACGACGCCATCGTGATGCTCGAGAACATCGTGCGCCACATCGAAAACGGTGAGACTCCGCTCGAGGCCGCGCTGAAGGGCTCGCGCGAAATCGGCTTCACTATCCTGTCGATCACCGTCTCCCTGGCGGCGGTCTTCATCCCCGTCCTGTTCATGGGCGGCGTCGTCGGCCGGCTGTTGCACGAGTTCGCGGTCACCATCGTCGCCGCCATCTTCGTCTCGGGGTTCGTGTCGGTGACCCTGACGCCGATGCTCTGCGCCCGGGTCCTGCGCCACCAGGACCGCGAGCGTGAAGCGCCATGGCTGCAGAAGATCGACGCCGGCTTCGATGCGGTTCAGGCAGCCTACCGGCGCAGCCTCGACTGGTCCTTGAAGCATCACCGTTTGATCTTCGGGTCGTTCATCGCGAGCCTGGCGCTGAGCTACGCCCTCTTCGCAGTCATGCCGCAGAGCTTCCTGCCCAGCGACGACTACAGCCTCCTCACCGGCGCAGTCCAAACCTCGACCCGGTCCTCCTACGACCAGACGACCTGGTACGTGCGCCAGGTCGTGAAGATCATCGAGCGAGACCCGAACGTCGAGGATGTTCAGGCCGACGAGGGCGGAGACATGACCATCTCCCTCAAGCCCGTCGGCGCGCGGCGCCTCACGGCCGACGAGGTCGCCGACGAGCTCCGCCACAAGCTGAGGGACATTGCGGGGACGAACGTCACCATCAGCAACCCGCCGACTATCCGGGTCGGAGCGCGCGGCTCGCGCTCGACCTATCAGTACACCCTGCAGGGCCTCGACTTCGCCGAACTGCAGCGGGCGTCGAAGCAGCTCATCGCGGCGCTGAAGGAGGATCCGACTTTCGTCGGCGTCAACAGCGACCAGGACGAGGTCACGCCCGCCGTCCATGTCGACATCAACCGCGAGCGCGCCGCCGCACTCGGCGTCACGCCGGACCAGATCGAGACCGCGCTCGGCGCGGCCTTCGGCGGCGAGCAGGTGTCGCAGATCTACGCTGCGACCGATCAGTACCAGGTCGTCCTCGAGCTTCTGCCCGAATACCAGGCGGACGCCTCGGGCCTGTCGCGCCTCTACCTGACGAGCAACAGCGGCTCGATGGTCCCCTTGTCCGCGGTGACCGACTCCTCACGCAGCACGATGCCGCCGACCATCAACCACTCCGGTCAGCTTCCCTCGATCACCCTGTCGTTCGACCTCGCGCCTGGAAAGGCGCTCAGCGACGCCGTCACGGCGGTCAAGGCGGCGACAGATCGGGTCGGCCTGCCGGACACGGTTAGCGGCGGTTTTGCGGGCACGGCGTCAGCCTTCCAGCAGTCCAGTTCGGACATGGGCGTGCTTCTGCTGGTCGCGACCTTCGTCGTCTACGTGGTGCTGGGCATCCTCTACGAAAGCTTCATCCACCCCCTGACAATTCTGTCAGGACTGCCGGCGGCGGCGCTGGGCGCCCTTGTCGCGCTCTACCTGACCAAGATACCGCTCACGATTTACGCTTTCGTCGGCATGATCATGCTGATCGGAATCGTGAAGAAGAACGCCATCATGATGATCGATTTCGCGCTCGCGCGGATGCGCGCCGATCCGTCGACGACGCCCGAGGGCGCCATCTACGACGCGGCGATCGTGCGTTTTCGCCCGATCATGATGACGACCCTGGCGGCCCTGATGGGCACTCTGCCGATTGCGTTCGGCGTCGGCATGGGCGCGGACTCGCGCCGGCCGCTCGGGATCTGCGTGGCCGGCGGCCTGATCTTCTCCCAGGTGCTGACGCTCTACATCACCCCCGTGATCTTCATCTATTTGGAGCGCGCGAAGGCGTCGGCGCTCGATCTGTGGAACCGCACAGCGCGCCAGGAAGCTGCGTGACCGCAATGGCGCCGCGTCCGGACCCGCAGGAAGCGAGGATCAGCCTACTGGGCTGCGAGGCCGTGCTGTTCGACGTCGGTGGAACACGGTTCGACGACCTCCTGCAAAGACGCGTCTGGGCGGCGTGCGAGGCCGCCGCCGAGCTGGACGGTGTCCGCGAAGCCATCCCGGGGATGAACAACTTCTCGGTCTCCTTCGACTCCAGCCGATGGAACCCTGACGCGATCGCCTCAGCCCTGCGCGGGATCTGGGCCGAGGTCGAGCCCGCAGCCGGGGTCGGGCGGACCTTCGAGGCGCCCACAGTCTATGGCGGACCGGCTGGAGACGAGTTGGCCGAACTGGCCGTTCGGATCCATCTCTCCATCGAGGAGACGGTCCGGCTCCACGCCGACCGGGAATACGTCGTGGCGGCCATCGGGGCCATGCCAGGCTTTCCGTACCTGGCCGGGCTCGACCCGCGCCTTTCCTGGCCGCGTCACGCCTCGCCTCGACCCCGTGTCGCCGCGGGCGTGGTGATGATCGGCGGCGCCCAGACCGGCGTCATGCCGTGCGAGGCGCCGACCGGTTGGCACTGCCTGGGCCACACTTCGCTCGTGCTGTTCGACCCGGAACGTGATCCGCCCGCCCTCCTCGCCCCTGGCGATCGTCTGCGCTTTATCGTCGAGGACATCCGGCTGTGATCCGGATCCTGCGCTCGGGCCCTCTCAACACTATCCAGGACCTTGGCCGCGCCGAGGGCCGGCGCTGGGGCGTTTCGCGCGCGGGGGCGATGGACCCGGTGGCGCTTCGGACAGCCAACGCCCTCCTCGGTCAGGCGGCCGGCGAAGCGGCGATCGAGGTCGCGATCTTTCCCTTCGAGCTGCGATTCGAGTCCGACTGCGCCGTCGCAGTGACCGGCGCGGGGGCGGCCAGTCTGGATGGCCGCGTTCTCCCTGCCAACTGGGCGCTGCACGCGAGCGCCGGACAGACGCTCACCCTGGACCAGGGTCCGCGCGGCGCCTTCGGCTATGTGGCGTTCGCCGGCGGACTGGACGTTCCCGAGCGGCTCGGATCGCGCGCCACCGATCTCAAGGGCGGCTTTGGCGGCGCCGGCGGCCAGGGTCTCTCCCCCGGTCAGACTCTTGGCCCTCGCCCCGTAGCGCAAGAGTCGGGCGTTCCAGTCGAAGGCTATGGCGTCTCTTTCGGCGCACTCCCGGCGCGGCGGGTTGGCGCGCAGGGCGAGACGCGCCTTAGGGCCATCGCCGCGGCCGAGTGGGACGCGTTCTCGGACGAGGCGCAGCGTCTTTTCGAGGGCGCCCTCTGGACGGTCAGCCGGGAGGTGAACCGCACCGGCTATCGCCTGTCCGGCCCTTCCCTGAGCATGCACGCGCCTCAGGAGCTGCTCTCGCACGGGCTGGTCCCCGGCGTGGTCCAGGTCCCACCCTCAGGCCAGCCGATCGTGCAGATGGCCGACGCCAACACCGCGGGTGGCTATCCCAAGATCGGCACGGTCATCAGCGCGGACCTCTGGGCGCTGGCCCAGACGCGCAGCGGTGAGGCGGTCGGCTTCGAGCTGGTGAGCTGGGAAGAGGCGATCGACGCGACGCAGGAGCTTGATCGACGCCTGCTGGATATCGATAACGCGCTTCGCGCCGCACGCGAGCGCCTCCAGGCCGCACGATGACCGAGCCCCGAACCATCGACCTGAACTCCGACCTCGGCGAGGGCTTTGGTCCCTGGTCGATGGGCGACGACGCGGCGATGCTCGACATCGTGACCAGCGCCAACATCGCCTGTGGCGGCCACGCGAGTGATCCCGAGACCATGCATCGCACGCTCACCCTGGCGCGCGAGCGGGGGATCGTCGTGGGGGCCCACCCCAGCTATCCCGATCTCCCGGGCTTTGGCCGCCGCCGCCTTCCCAGCACGCCGGGCGAGATCGAGAGATTCACCGCCGCGCAGACTGGCGCACTGATGGCGATCGCCGCCCTGGTCGGCCATCCGGTCCGCTATGTGAAACCTCACGGCGCCCTCGCCAATGTCGCCGCCGACGAGGTCGAGACGGCCGAGGCGATCGTGCGGGCGGTGCGTGCAGTAGACTCCCATCTCGCGATCCTCGCGATCTCCGGCACCCAGCTGGAGATCTCGGCGCGGCAGGCGGGCGTGCCGGTCTTCAGCGAGATCTTCGCCGATCGCGGCTACACGCCAGCCGGCCGACTGGTCCCACGCAGTCAGCCTGGCGCGATGATCAATGATTCAGAGTCCGCCGCCGACCGCCTGCTGAGCTGGCTGGAGACGGGACGCATGCCCACCCGCGAGGGCGGAGAGATCCAGCTGGAAGGTCATTCGATCTGCATCCATGGCGATAGCCCGCACGCCGTGGCGATGGCCAGGGTCGTGCGCGAACGCCTCACCGCAGGAGGGATCGGGATCACGCCCTTCCTGGACGCCCCCTAGAGCAAACCCCGTTCAGACGGAACTGTCTGAACGGGGATGATTTGCTCTAGATTCAAAAGTGTAGAGCCTGATTCACCGCTTGCATCTGTCCCGTGCAAACGGATCAGGCTCTAACCTACTGCACCGCCGCCGGGACGTGCGGGGCCGGCGAGTCCGGCTTCAGATAGGCAGCCAGCCAGGCGTGGACCTCGTCATAGAAGTGGCGGCTGTCCTCCGGCTTGGTGATCCAGTGCCAGGCGTCGGGCCACACCAGCAGGCGGCTTGGGACCTGCTCCCTCTGCAGGACGGCCCAGGCCTCTAGAGTGTTGTTGATCGGAACGCGGAAGTCTCGCTCGCCCACGCTGAGCAGGATCGGCGTCTTCCAGTGGGCGGCGTAAGTGATCGGGCTCTGGTCGCGCCAGATCGGGTTGCCCTCCCAGGGCGGACCGCCGTTGGTGACTTCACGTTCGTAGTCGCCGTCGCTGGTTCCCCATTGGCTGACGAGGTCGACCTCGCCGGCATGGCTGATCAGGCACTTGAAGCGCGTCGTTGTCGCCTCGAGCCAGTACGTGAGGTGGCCGCCATAGCTCGCGCCAGCGGCGCACATGCGGCTCCCATCGATGAACGGATAGCGGGACAGCGCCTCGTCGACGGCCTGCATGATCTCCTCGCCGGGCGTCTTGAGCGGGTCGCCCTTGATCGCCTGGGCGAAGGCTTCCCCCTCCCCGGTCGAGCCGGTGTAGTCGGTCATCAGCACCACGTAACCAGGCGCGGCCAGCAGATGGTAGTTCCAGCGCAGGCCGATCTGATCGGGATTGGTGCTCGCCGCGCCGCCGTGGATCATCACCAGCAGCGGGTACTTCTTTGCCGGGTCGAAGCGCGGCGGCAGGACGATCATGTTGTGGATCTTCCGTCCCCCGCGGCTCGTGAACCAGAAGTGCTGCGGCGGGCTCCAGTCGATCGCGGCGGCCTCGGTGACGTCGAAGCTGGTGAGGTTCACGTGGCGGCGGGCGGCCGGATCGATCCGAACGACCTCCAGCGGGCTCACCGAACTCCCCCACCTCGCGATCATCACTGGATGGGCCGCGTGCTCGGCGATGCGCAGGCTCTCGTAACCGCCGCTCGCCGGCTGGATGACGGGCGTGGGATGGCCCCCGGCGGCGTCGACCTTGTACAGCCCCTCGCGGCCGGCTTCCGGAACCAGCATCCACACCGTCTTTCCGTCGGGCTGGATGGCGAAGTCCTCGACCTCACGGTCGAATCCCGGCGTCAGTTCGCTCACCGTTCCGCCCGGCCACGCCATCCGCGAGAGGTGCGGGAGGTGATAGATCTGCGCGTCCTGGGGCTCGTACCTGAAATAGAGCCAGCGCCCGTCCGCACTGAAGGTCGGCGCCTCGTACCGCCCCGTTGCCGCAGTGACCACGCGTGGCTCCCCACCCGCCGCCGGCGCGGCGTAGATGTGGTAGCCGACGTGGGCGAAGCCGGCGTTCCAGCGCTCGGTCGTGGCGACGAACAGGATCTCGGAGCCGTCAGGGCTCCAGACCGGCGACAGCGTCGGCCGCTCGTCGCCTTCGGAACCGGAGAAGCCGGGCGTCTGCGCGAGCCGCGTCGTGGCGAGCAGGTCGCGCGCCGGGGCGCCCGGCTCGAGCGGCTGGACCATCACCGTGGGACGGCGATCGTCGAGCCACCGATTCCAGTAGCGGACGGGATAGTGCTCGTAGATCCGCACATTGTACTTGCGAGCCTCGTGCTCGGCGGCCGCCTTTCGGTTGGCCGCATCGTCCAGCGCGCCTGGCCAGACCTGGGATTCGAACAGGATGGCCTTTCCGTCGGGCCGCCACTTCGGAGTCGCGGCGCCGGTGGAGACGTCGGTCACGCGGCGCGCCTCCCCGCCTCCGGCAATGTCGAGCACATAGATCTCGTCGACCTCGTCGCCCTCGCGCCGGGTGGCGAAGGCGATCTGGCGGCTGTCGGGTGACCAGGCGACGCCGCTCTCTGCGGCCTTGGTGTGGGTGATCCGCCGCGGCTGGGCGCCGCCGTCCGTCGGGACGAGCCAGAGATCGCTGACCTGCTTGTCTGTCTCGTAGGAGGGCTCGATGACGGAGACGACGACCCACTTGCCATCGGGGCTCACGGCGGGCTCTCCGACCCGCTTCATGGACCAAAGGGCCTCGTGGGTGAGAATGGTCTTGCCGGTTTGCGCCACGGCAGGCAGGCCCAACAGTAGGCCAACGGCGCTCACAGCCGCGAAAAAGCCCGTCGCCGTCTTCATGCAGTCCCCCTGGTCACGTTGGAATCGACCTGACAACAAGGGCTTGTGAATGTCCATGACGCTGGCCGGGAGGGCGCGGAACGCCGCAAACGTGGCCTTTGGCCTCGGCCTCCTGGCGCTCGCTGGCTGCGCCGGCGGCCCGAGGCCAGCCTACGAGGCGATCGCCCAGCCCTACCCGCCCCTGTTCGTCGATTGCCGCGGGACGCCTGGTCCGGCGCCGACCGTGATCCTGGAAGCCGGCGCGTTCGGCACGTCCGCCGACTGGGACCGCGTCCTCGACGACCTTTCCCGGGGAGGCCGGGTCTGCGCCTACGATCGCGCGGGTCTGGGACGCTCGGCGCCGTCCGCCGGCGGCCTGGATGTCATCTCTCGCGCGCAGGAGTTGGCCCGCCTCATCGAACAGATCGGCGAGAGGGGGCCGGTCATCCTGGTCGGCCACTCCAACGGCGCGCTCTACATCCAGGCCTTCGCTCATCTTCAGCCGCAGCGCGTCGCGGGCCTCGTCTACGTCAATGGCGTGGGCGTCGATGACCTTCGCTATCCCCTGCTGATGGGCGAGCTGACTCAGGAGCGGCGCCTCTCGCGTCTCGCCGCCGGCCTGGGCGAGGCGCATCTCGCGGGACTCGTGGCGGACACCCTCTCCGAGCCGGGACTTTCGCAAGAGGCGGAGGCGCGCAAGCGCGCGTCTCTCACCTGCGTGCCCTGCCTCCAGACCGCGCGCGACGAGGACGTCCTGATCGTCGCCGGCCTGAAGGCCGTCGCGGCCCTGCCGGACGACACGCGCCAGATCCCCACTGTGGCGATCACCGGCTCGGAGGACCCGCCGGACTGGCGCGAGCCCCACGATTGGGCCGAGGCGGAGAAGGCCCCCGCCCTGCGCGCGAACATCCACTGGATCCTCTACGCTCAGGGCGCCAGCCACGTCTCGCCGCTGGCGAGGGACAGGGCCTATGTGGACGCCGCGGTCGACTGGCTCAGGTCGTCGTACAGGAATCCGCCCTGAGCCGAGACGGCCGGGAATCTACCAGGCGCCGGTGTTCTCCATCTTCGTCCAGGGTTCGGCGGGCGACAGGGCGCCGCCCTTCTGCAGCAGCTCGATGGAGATGCCGTCGGGCGAACGGACGAAGGCCATGTGCCCGTCCCTCGGCGGCCGGTTGATCGTCACGCCGTAGTCCATCAGCTTGCGGCAGGTCTCATAGATGTCGTCCACCTGATAGGCGAGGTGGCCGAAGTTGCGGCCGCCCGTGTAGTTCTCCGGATCCCAGTTGTAGGTCAGCTCGACCAGCGGGGCCCGCCGCTCCTTTGCCGCGTCCTTGTCCTCGGGAGCGCAGAGGAAGACGAGGGTGAAGCGGCCATTGGGATTGTCGACCCGCTGGACCTCTTCCAGCCCCAGCCCGTGGCAATAGAAGTCCATCGCCTTTTCGAGGTCCGCCACCCGAACCATGGTGTGAAGGTATCGCATTGGTCGCTGCTTCCGTTTTCGTCCGTGCGGCCAAGGCTCTATCACTCCGCCGCGGCGAGCGCTCGCTCGGAGGCGCGGTCATCCGCACGAATTTGTCGCCGCCAAAGAGCTGCATACTCCCCTCCGGCGTCGACCAGATCCTCGTGACGGCCCCGCTCGACGATGCGTCCGCGCCGCACCACGAGGATCTGGTCGGCGTCCATCACCGTCGAGAGCCGGTGGGCCACGACGAGCATGGTGCGGCCCGAGCGGACCTTGCGCAGGGTCTCCTGGATCGCCGCTTCAGTCGGACCATCCAGGGCGCTGGTCGCCTCGTCGAGCACCAGGAGGCGCGGATGGGCCAGGAGCGCTCGCGCGAGACCGACACGCTGACGCTCGCCCCCCGAGAGCTTGAGTCCGCGCTCTCCGACCATCGTCTCCATGCCTTGCGGCAGGGCCTCGATGAACGGCGCGAGCTCGGCGGCGCGGGTCGCCGCCCACACCTCCGCCTCCGCGGCCTGGGGATCGGCAAAGGCGATGTTCGCCCACAGGGTGTCGTTGAACAGGGCGACGTCCTGGGGCACCAGGGCTGTAGCGCGTCGCAACTCCGCCTGGGTCAGATCGCGCAGGTCCACGCCATCGAGGGTGACACGGCCTGTCTCCGGATCGAGCAGACGCAGGGCCAGGCGCGCCAGGGTCGTCTTGCCGGCGCCCGAGGGGCCCACCAGGGCGGTCGTCGTCCCCGGCGCAACAGCAAAGTCCATCTCCTGCAGGCCCTGGCTGCGTCCGCCGTGGCGGAAGCCTACGGCCTCGAACCGCAACTCCGCGCCGGCCTGTCTCGCCGGTGGCAGGCGCCGGGGGTGGGCGGGCTCGCGGATCTCGGGCTCGATCGCGCGCAGCTCCAGCATCTGCTCCATGTCGATAAAGGCCTGGCGGATCTCGCGGTAGTTCATCCCCAACGAGAAAAGGGGCGCGTAGACCTGCTGTAGGATGAGGATGCAGGCGGTGATGCCGCCGATGCTCATCCGCCCGCCGAGGACCTCGTCGCCGGCGAGAAGGACGACCGCGAGCAGTCCGAGATTGAGCACGGCCGACTGGACCGTGTTGAGCACCTGAAGCGAGCTGTTAGCCTTTACCGCCGCTCTGGCGTAGTCCTCCAGCGCGTCTCCATAGCGGCGCACGAGCCGGTCTTCGGAGCCAAAGCTCTTGATCGTCTCGTAGTTCATCAGCGCATCGACGGCGAGGCCCGCCGCCCGGCTGTCGGCCTCGTTGAGCTCGCGTCGATGGCGGATGCGCCAGTCGGATATGGCGAAGGTGAAGACGGTGTAGATGACGATGGTCACGACCGCGACCGCCGCCAGGCGCCAGTTGAAGCGGATGGTCAGGACATAGGCCGCCATCGTCAGCTCGAGCGCCGTCGGGCCGAGGTTGAAGACCACGCTGCGGAGCAGGAAGTCGGTGGATCGCGCGCCGCGGTCGATCAGCCGCGCGAGCGCTCCGCTCTGCTTGCCCTGGTGGAAGTTGAGCGACAGCGAGAGCGAGTGGGCGAAAGTCTCCGCCGCCGATTGGGCGAGGGCGCGCTGGGACACCGGCGTGAAGATGGCGTCCCGCACATAGGGCGCCGCCGCCGCCAGGAACCTGAGCGCCACATAGCCCAGGACGAGTCCGGCGAACCCGATCCAGAGCTGCGCATGAGCGCCTCTGCCGTGCGCCAGGCGGTCGATCGCGCGGGAGATGAGCAGGGGGCCGACCACACCCGTCCACTTGCCGACGATCACCAGACCCAGAGCTAAGCCGAGGCGGCTCTTCAGGCGCGGCGCCCGCGACCGGAGGACCAGTCGCACGAGGTCGGCCATGGACGACCAGAAACCGAACCTCGTCGTGTCCGCGATCGGTGCCGGCCTTGCTGGCGCCAGGTGGGGGCTCATCACGCACTCCCTCCCCGCTCGAACACCAGGGTGGTCTGCACCCCTCCGGCCGGCGTCACCCACACGATCCGCCAAGCGCCGGCGGCGCGGTCAGCCGCGAAGGGTCCCTGAGCGAGCTGCGGGAGAGCCAGCAGGGGTGCGTCCACCATGACCTGGGTCGAGCCCGAGGCGGCCTTCAGTTCATGGTCGCCAGGCTGAAGCGGCTCATCCAGGTCCATCGTGTAGCGTCCGGCCGAATCGGCCATGGCGCGCCCGCGCGGGGCGCCGTCGACAAGCAGGTCCACCATCGCTCCGGGAGCCGCCCGGCCGGACAGCACGGCCCCACCCTTTCGGTCCACATCGAGGGCCGTCACGGCCAGGCGGGGCGCTCCAGATCCGAGGACCACCGCCCCGGCGCCCGACCGCAGCTGTACGGCAAGGGCGCTCGGCACGATCGCCAGATAGCTTTCCGACTGCACGACCCGGTGGTCCTTCGTCATCGACAGGCCAAACAGCCTCACACCCGTCGCCTCGGGTATCGAAAGCCGCCAGCTTCCGTCTGCGCCGACATCGGCGAACAGGGCCTGGCCCGCCGGCGTAGCCAGACGCACGCGCGAACCGGGGACTGCGGCGCCTTCCAGCCTGACGCGGCCCGCCCAGCCGATGGCGGCCGCCGTCACCGCCGGCGGACGGCCATACGCCGCCTCCCCCTCGGCGCCAGGCCCCTTCGCCGAGGCCGAAGTTGGCCGCACCGGGCCCGCCGGCGCGCACCCGACGAGAACCGCGAGGACTAGCGTGAGAGCGATGGTGTCTGGTACGGCCAACTTCTTTCGATCGTCCTGCGCGCCACGCGCCGTCGCGGGACACGTTCGGCGAAGCAGCGCGCGCATCGCCGCGACACCGCTTTCTGGAGAAAATCTTCGATTATGTCGACCGCCACTCCGGCCATCGGCTCCATCTGCGTCTACTGCGGCTCCTCGGACGCCGCAGACGCGACATGGCTTTCGGCGGCCGCCCAGCTTGGCCGCGCCCTGGCTGAGGCGGACATACGTCTGGTCTACGGCGGCGGGGGAGTCGGCCTGATGGGGGCCTGCGCGCGCGGCGCGCTATCTGCCGGCGGGCGGGTCCTTGGCGTCATTCCGGAGTTCCTGCTCAACCGCGAAGGCGCGGTTCCCGAAGTCGAAACGATCGTCGTCCAGTCGATGCACCAGCGGAAGATTCGAATGTTCGAGGAGGCCGACGCCTTCGCCGTTCTTCCCGGCGCGATCGGGACTCTCGAGGAGGCGATCGAACTCATCTCATGGCGCCGATTGGGGCTGCACGATAAGCCCATCGCCTTCTGGAACCCCGACGGGTTCTGGGCGCCGCTGATCTCGCTCTTCAGCAGTTTCGTCGACCGCCGTCTCGTCCCGCCGAGTTTCCGCGACTGCTGGATTACGGTCGAGGAGGTGGATCAGCTGATCCCCGCCCTGCAGGCGATGTCGAAGGATGTGAGCGTCGATCGTCACATGAGAGCGCGGACCTGAAGCTCAGGTCTCGCACTACCGTAGCGGCGTCCATTTCTCCAGCAGCCTGACGCTGGCCCGCAATGTCCCGGTTCGGGGATTGTAACAATTCGGACATAATATCCATGGAGAACGCATTTAGTCTTGCCTGAATTACTCAGGTTTTCCGTGATAGCGGCAAATCTGGCCTGAGCCCAACGGTCCTTCGACGAAGCGCTTTCTGCTCTGTCACGGGGTAAAAATAGTGAAGACTGCCACAGTTCACCTTGGCTTTCACAAAACTGGCAGCACGTTCATTCAATCAGCGGCTCATAAAAATTTCCACGCTTTAATCGAAAAGAATCTCTACTTTCGCCGCGAGATCGGATATCCAGGGCATCATCCCCAGGCGTGGGCGATGCTCGAGGGCGACTTCTCCGGCCTTGACCGTGTGATAGAGGAAGCAGAAATAGCGGGCGCCAGAGACCTGCTGATTTCCTCCGAGGACCTTGAGAGTCTCGTCTTTAAGCCTGACCTCGCGATCGAAATCGCGCGTCGGTTGCTCGATGCCGATTACGACCAAGTGATATTCGCAATGTTTCTGCGGAACCCGGGCGAGCTATTTTGGAGCCTCTACTCAGAGATCAGCAAACATATATATGTCGACGCAATCTCAATGCTGTCCGATGTGCTCCGTCTCGGATATGTCTATATTGAACGTCCACATTCGAGAACAATAAAGTCTCCGTACTGGCACTTCTGTTTCGACCACGGAACCTACATACCGCGATTCCGAGACGCGCTCAGGCAAGACCGCCGGGGAAATCAACTCGGCGCGCGCGTTTACAGTTATCATGACTCGGACATCTTCCTCGGGCGGCGATTCTTTGCCGACCTGGGCGTGCTCGACGCGATCAAGATCCTGCCATCTGTCGGCGCGCGCAACGGGCGCCTTACTCAGGGCGTGGTCCAGTCCAACTATTTGGAGCGGGCGTTGGGCCAACTCACTCCGGGCGTGGCCCGCATTTTCGAAGGGCGCGTCCGCGAACGCACTCTGTTTTCCACTGAAGAGCGTGCGGCCATCTCGAACGCCATCGACAAGCGATTCGTCGCAAGCCTTCCCCGCGCCCTTATCGCAGCTTGACGCCTTCGGCGGTTGCGCGCGCCGCAACGCATGCGCAGGCCGCCCCTGCTCGATTACGCCGAGCGGTTCGCCGCCTCAGTCGTCGCGGTGGACGCGCTCGCGCCGCTCGTGGCGTTCCTGCGCTTCGAGAGCCAACGTAGCGATCGGACGCGCCTGCAGCCGGGCCAGCCCGATAGGCTCGCCGGTCTCCTCGCAGTAGCCGTACACGCCATCCTCGATCCGGCGAAGGGCCTCGTCGATCTTGGAAATCAGCTTGCGCTGGCGATCTCGCGTACGAAGTTCAAGTGCACGATCCGTTTCCGACGACGCGCGATCCGCAAGATCCGGATGATTTTCCGTCTCCTTCTGGAGATGGGTCACCGTCTCACGCGATTCGCGGAGGATATCTTCTTTCCAATTCAGAAGCTTACGCCGAAAATACTCAAGCTGCCGATCGTTCATGAACGGTTCGTCGTCCGACGGGACGTATTCTTCTTCAATCAACTGAACCGAAGATGCCTGCATCTACGCCTCACCTGTGCCTCCCCCGGCGCAGCCGAGCAGACTGCGGGAGCCGGGCTTATAGCAAAACCGGCATTGGCGCCAATGCGGCAGGAGCGCCGTTTCGCACCGAACCGCAAATGCTTGGAACTGAGGCCTATTTGGCGCACGGCCTTGCCCATGATAGGCGCCGGAAAAAGCTGAACGGAGGGTGTGGGGATGAAGAACTCGATTCTGCTGGCGGGCGTCGCCGGCGCGGTCCTCGCGGCGGGGCAAGGCTGGGCGCAGGCCGAACGGCCGCTGGTGGGATTTTCCGCCGAAGACGCGGCAGCCGAGCGAACCCTGGAGGGACGCTTCGACTCGAACCTTTCCGCCTCCGACATTCGCCAGCGCCTCGAGCTCATGTCCTCCGAGCCCAACCAGGTCGGGTCGCCACACGACAAGGCGAACGCCGAATACACCCTCCAGAAGTTCAAGGAATGGGGCTGGGACGCTCACATCGAGGTGTTCCAGGTCCTTTATCCGACCCCCAGGGAGCAGTCCTTGAGCCTGCTCGGGCCCCAACCTTTCCAGGCGACCCTCACGGAGCCGCCGATCCCAGGCGATCCGAGCACCGATCGTCAGGCAGGCGGCCTCCCCGCCTATCTGGCCTACGCGGGCGAAGGCGACGTCACAGCCCCGCTGGTCTACGTCAACTACGGCATGCCAGCCGACTATGAGGAACTCTGGCGGCTGGGCGTCGACGTGAAGGGCAAGATCGTCATCGTCCGCTACGGCGCGGGCTGGCGCGGACTCAAGCCCAAGCTCGCCTTCGAGCACGGCGCGGTCGGCTGCATCATCTATTCCGACCCGGCCGACGACGGCTACGCCACGGCCGAGCCCTATCCGAAGGGCGCGCAGCGCCCGGAACGCGGCCTGCAGCGCGGCTCGGTCATCGACATGGCCATTCAATCCGGCGATCCTCTCACCCCGGGGATCGGGGCGGTCGAAGGCGCGCCCCGCATCTCCCGTGCGGAAGCAAAGACGATCCTGAAGATCCCCGCCCTGCCGATCTCCTGGGGCGACGCCCAACACTTCCTCGCCGCGCTCGATGGCCCCGTCGCGCCCAAGGCCTGGCGCGGCGCTCTACCGCTCACCTACCACGTGGGCGGCGGTCAGTCGGCGACCGCGCGCCTGGTGGTGAAGTCAGACTGGAACACGAAGCCGCTCTACGACGTGATCGCCGTCCTCCCCGGATCGCGCGAGCCCGACCAGTGGGTGGTGCGCGGGAATCACCGGGACGGCTGGGTGTTCGGGGCCGAGGACCCGCTCTCCGGCCAGACCGCGCTGATGGAAGAGGCCAAGTCCCTCGGGGCCCTGGCCAAGTCCGGCTGGCGACCTGCGCGCACCATCGTCTACGCGAGCTGGGACGGCGAGGAGGCCGGGCTGCTGGGCTCCACCGAATGGGCCGAAGCCCACGACAAGGAGCTGAAGAAGAAGGCGGTCGTCTACATCAACTCCGACGGCAACGGTCGCGGCTTCCTGCGGGTGGAGTCGAGCTACTCCCTCCGCGCCCTGGTCGACGGCGCCGCCGGCGACGTGCGCGACCCGGAGACCAGCGCCTCGGTGAGGCAGCGGGGCATGGCGATGGTCGAGGTCAACGCCGCGGCCCCCGACGCCTCCGCCGATACCAAGGCGATGGCAAAGGGCGCGCGCGAGTCGGGGCTGTACCCGATCGGGCCGATGGGCTCCGGATCCGACTACACCCCCTTCGTGCAACATCTGGGCGTCGCTTCGATCAATCTCGGATACGGCGGCGAAGGCGCCTCGGGGGGCGTCTACCACTCGGCCTACGACACCTACACGCACTACGAGCGGTTCGGGGATCCGGGCCTCGTCTACGGCGTCGCCCTCGCCGAGACCGGCGGCCGGCTCGTGCTGAGGGCCGCGGACGCCGACATCGAGCCCTTCGCCTTTGGCAATGTGGCGAGCACGGTTTCGACGGAAATCGACGAGCTCGAGAAGCTCGCCTCCACCGAGCGCGAACGCGGTGAGACGGTGAATCGCCTGCTCGGCGAGAAGGCCTACGCCCTCGCCGCCGACCCGACCGAGAGCTCGGGACCTCCCGAAGAGTTTCAGCCCGCGCCGACGCTGGACTTCGCCCCTCTCAAGACCGCCGTGGCGCGGCTGAAGGCGAGCGCCCAGGCCTATGACGCGGCCGCGGCGCGACCCGCGCCGGCCGACCGCCGCGCGCAGGCGGACGCCATCCTGCAACAGACCGAGCAGGCGCTCACCGATCCTCAGGGCCTGCCCAACAGGCCGTGGTACGTGAACCTGATCTACGCTCCGGGCGTCCTCACCGGCTATGGCGCCAAGACTCTCCCGGGGGTCCGCGAAGCCATCGAGGGACGTCGCTGGGCCGAGGCGAGCGAGTACATCCAGCACACCGCCGTGGCGCTCGACGCCCTCAGCGGAGATCTCGATCGGGCCACGCGCCTGCTGGCGCAATAGCAGGAAGGAGACGGGCGCAATGAAACGGCCCCTGGCGCGCGCCATGACTGCGGTGGCGGCGATCCTCGCCACACCCGCGATCGCGGCGGACATCCCCGGATTTCCGACCGACAAGGCCGCAACCGAGCGCGCGTTGGAGGCCCGTTTCGACGCCAGCCTCTCCGCCCAGGAGATCCGCGAGCGCATGCGCCAGATGGCGGCGGAGCCCAATCAGGTCGGCTCGCCCCATGACAAGGCGAACGCCGAGTTCACCCTGCAGCAGTTCAAGCAATGGGGCTGGGACGCCCACATCGAGACGTTTGAGATCCTCTACCCCACGCCCAGGGAGCAGTCGCTTCAGTTGCTCGGCCCGAGCCACTACTCCGCCACCCTCACTGAACCGCCGATCCCGGGCGACGCCACCTCCTACCGTCAGGCCGGCGGCCTACCCGCCTATCTCGCCTATGGCGGCGAGGGCGATGTCACCGCACCGCTGGTCTATGTGAACTACGGCATGCCCGAGGACTATGAGGAGCTTCGCCGCCTCGGCGTCGATGTGAAGGGCAAGATCGTCATTGCGCGCTACGGCGGGGGCTGGCGTGGCCTCAAGCCCAAGCTGGCCTACGAGCATGGCGCCATCGGCTGCATCATCTACTCGGACCCGGCGGACGACGGCTACGCCACGGCCGATCCCTATCCGAAGGGTCCTTCGCGTCCGGAGCGCGGGATCCAGCGCGGCTCGGTGATGGATTCGACGCTCGGTTCCGGCGATCCGCTCACACCCGGCTACGGCTCGGTCGCCGGCGCCCCCCGGATCGACCGCTCGGCCTCGCCGATGATCCTCAAGATACCGGCAATCCCGATCGCCTGGGGAGATGCGGTCCACTTCCTGGAACCCATGGGCGGCCCGGTCGCGCCCAAGAGCTGGCGCGGCGCGCTGCCAATCACCTACCACGTAGGCGGCGCAGCCGGTGCGCCCGAGGCCCATCTCGTCGTTCGGTCCAACTGGAACCAGGCCACCATCTACGACGTCATCGCCACGATGCCGGGCGCGCGCCATCCCGACGAATGGGTGATCCGAGGCAATCACCGAGACGGCTGGGTATTCGGCGCTGAGGACCCGCTCTCGGGCCAGACGGCCCTGATGGAGGAAGCGAAGGCGATCGGCGCCCTGGCGAAAACTGGCTGGCGGCCTGATCGGACGATCGTCTACGCCAGCTGGGACGCCGAGGAGCCTGGCGTGATCGGCTCGACCGAATGGGCCGAGACCCACGCCCAGGATCTCGAGCGCAAGGCCGTGCTCTATGTGAACTCGGACAACATCGACCGCGGTTTTGTCCGCGCGGAGGGAAGCCCCTCCGTCCAGGCCCTCTACGACTCCGTCGTGGCCGATGTCCCCGATCCTGAGCAGAAGATCAGCCTCGAACAGCGCGCCATCGCCCGGCTCGGCGTGGCGGCGGCATCCGCGTCAGCCAGTCCGGAGATCAGGTCGGCGGCGCGCGCTGCGACCGGCGGCGACCTGCCGATGTCCGCGCCCGGGTCCGGATCAGACTACGAGGTGTTCGTCCATCACCTTGGCATCGCCTCCATCGACGTCTCATTCGGAGGCGAAGGCCAATCCGGCGGCGTCTACCATTCCGCTTACGACACCTTCGAACATTACGATCGCTTCGGCGATCCGGGGTTCG
>DATHPX010000149.1:0-6194 GCA_035483335.1 Caulobacteraceae bacterium
GGCGGAGCCGATATCCACCGGGGTGTAGCCCCCGCCGGGATTGGTCAACCAGAGGCCGGTATCGCCGTCAGTGTTGCGCCAAGTGATGTCGGCGAGTCCCTGGCCGGTGAAATCGTCGTCGGGAGGCGGCGCGATCGCATAGCCGAGCGCGCTCATCAGGTTCAGATCGACCGACGTCACGGGGTTCTCGACACCCACGGCGTACATGTCGTTGAACGAATCGTCGATGTACGAATCCGGTCCGCTCGTCGTCGACCAGTCGCCCGGGTCGGTGCTCGGGCCGGCCCAGTATTCGAGCGGCGTGTTTCCGCCATCCACGGAAAAATACGAATTGAGCCCAGCCGAGGGGTTCTCCACCCCCGGAGCCGTGAAGCGGAAAAGATCCGCGATCGTCGGCGGCTCGGACGAGCCGGCATCGCTAACCCGATCCAATGCGTGGGAGATCTCGTGCAGTGCTATGCCCACAAAGTCCGCTTCGCCCGGGATCGCCCGATTTGTGGTGCTGAAATTATACGGCGAGCCCGGGTCAGGCGCCCCAAATCCGACGGCGCCGGCCGCGACGGCGCCGTCAGTGTAAGACGGTAGGCCAAGCGCCTCCGCGTGGAGCGCCGATATGTAAATACCGGTCCCTCCCGATGGATCGATGGCGCTCAGGTTGGCGGCCGCTGAGATCCCCGCCGCCGACGTCGCGCTGGAACGCAGGGCGGAGACGACCTGGCCATAGTTATAGATGTAGCCGTCGTTGGGGCCGCCCTCGGATTCGCCGCTCGGGATTGGGGTGGATTGCCCGTCCTGGGTGATCTCCCCCCAGCCGACGCTGAGATCTATGGTGACCGGGTTGAGGATCGTATAATCCCAATAGTCCGCCGCGTAGGTGACCGCGGCCTCAAATGCCGCCCGTTCGCTCGACGGGAGACTCGCGACGCTCGGATCCCACTCCAGGATGATGTCCATTACAAAACCCCGACAGCCCTCTTCACTCTTCTACGCAAACCGGGGGCTGCCTCTCGCTGCTGCCATCTGGCGCAGCCCAGCCGTTCGTGGCCGCCAAGTGGTCGACGATCCATTGCGTGGCGAGCGGCGGGTCCGCATTCCGGTCCCGCATCCGACGCTCGATCTCCTCGACTGCTGCCTCAGGCCCTGCTCGATTTCAGCCGCCGCTGAACTATCGGCAGGCTCCGTCCGCCAAGCCAAACGATACGGGTAGAGCGAGCGAACTGCAGTCTCCACTTCACCCCGCGATGGAGGTCGGCTCGGACGCTCCGGGATCACGGTCGGGTCGGACTGGCCGCGAGCGGACGCGAGTTCCTGATCAAAGTCCCCAAGGTGCGCCGCCAACCGATGGCGAGCCTCGCGAAGGTTGCGCGTGCCGAGCGACTTTTGGACCTCTCGCCTTCGACCGAAGGCAGCCCGAGCGTCTTCGGGAACGGCACGGCGGAACCAGAAGACGCCCTCGCGTTCGTACAGAAACTGATTGCCGGGAACGCGTTTCATGACCCTACGCCGCCGAGCGAACAGGGCAACTTTGTAGCACGTTTTAGCGACACCAGGCCCTTAGCATGGCGATGGCGGAGAGGGGGGGATTCGAACCCCCGATACCCTTGCGAGTATGCCGCATTTCGAGTGCGGTGCTTTCAACCGCTCAGCCACCTCTCCAGGTCGCAAAAGCCGGGCCACGCGGGGCCCCGGAAGCGGAAGGCGCGGAACCTAGCGACGAGGTCGCCAGCGCGCAAGGTCGCGCCAGGGGACTTAGGGCGTGCTGCCGATAGGGCGGCAGATGGCGCCGGAGCCGCAGAGATTTGGTTCCCGCAAACCACCTGGAAACCCTTGCGACATAAAGACGCCCTAGCATGCGATCCACAACTACCGCGGCCATAGACGAGGGCGCTTTCGACATGTCCTACATCCCGCGCGACAATCAGGAGCGTGGCCGGGCGCATTTGCGGGCGATCGAACCGCCGCGATCGGCCGTCCGCGAGGCGCAGGCCGGTCTTCCCGAGGTTCTTTTCACCAGCCTGACGGCGGTGGTGTTCCTGGTGCTTATCGCCTCCGTGGCGGCCGCGGCGATCCTCTACAGCCAGGGGACCTAGGGTCTGAAATAGGGACAGCCGCCTGGGCGCCTGCCGATCAGGGAAAAACACCGGCGCGGCTGAGGGAGGAGACGGGGGGTTTGCCGATGCGCTCGCCGATCCAGCGAGCGGCCTCGATCATCGCCTCGACATCGACGCCGGTCTCGAAGCCGGCGCGGTGCAGCATCCAGACGAGATCCTCGGTGGCGATATTTCCGGTCGCAGCGGGGGCGAAGGGGCAGCCGCCTAGGCCCCCGCAGCTGGCGTCGAGCACCCGCACCCCAGCTTCGACCGCCGCGTAGGCGTTGGCGAGGCCCGCACCGCGGGTGTCGTGGAAGTGGGCGCGAAGGCGCGCGGCCGGCGCAGCCTGGCGAGCCTGGGCGAAGCGGCGGCGCACCGTCCAGGGATCGGCGGCGCCGATCGTGTCGGCCAGGGCGATCTCTTCCACCCCGAGCTTGCCGGCGCGCTCGACGATGCCAGCGACGCGCTCGTCAGAGACCTCGCCGTCGAAGGGACAGCCGAAGGCGACCGAGACCGTCAGCGAGATCGGCGGCCCGCCGTCCTGGAGGCGCGCCTCGGCGATCTCGGCCAGGGTGTCCATCTGCTCGGCGGTCGTCGCGCCCTGGTTTCTCACGCCAAAGCCATCGGTGGCGCAGACGACCACATTGGCCTCGTCGCAGGCGGTGGCGACCGCGCGGTCCCAGCCGCGGCGGTTGAGGACAAGGCCGATACGCGAATGTCCGGCCTCGCGCGGCAGGGCGGTCATGATCTCTTCGGCGCCGGCCATCTGGGGCACGCGCTTGGGATTGACGAAGGAGACGGCCTCGATGCGGCGCACGCCGGCCGCCTCGAGGCGCTGGATGAAGGCGATCTTGTCGTCCGTCCCGAGGATGGCCTTCTCGTTCTGCAGACCGTCGCGCGGACCCACTTCGACGATCTCGATCGACTCGCTCATGACGCCTCCGGTGCGGCTGGAGCCGCGGGCAGGTACAGACGCAAGATGTCGCGTCGCCCCTTCGAATAGTCGAGTCCCGAGACCTGACCGATCTGACGGGCCTGGACCCCCAGAGCGGCGAGCTCCTCGGCGAAGGCGGCCTGGTCGCGGCCTTCGACGATGGCGGGCCGGTGCTCCTCGATCGCGCGCGCGGCGGTCCGGGCATCGCCGAGCTCCGTGTCGGCGCCCAGGAGGAAGACGAGACTGGGCTCGGCATAGCCCGCGACGGCGATCGGACCTTCGACCACGCCGCCACGCGGCGTGTCCCCCGCCACCTCGAGGATGTCGGCCGCTCGGCTGGAAAGCCACAGGGGGGATATCCTCGGCAAGATCGTGCCCAGCAGGACATCGTGGCCAAGGACAGCCAGGCCGGCGGCGACGACGATGGCGCCCACAGGCCGCCGCGCGGCCAGCCATGCCGCTACGACGCCGGCGCCGATGAGCAGAGCGGCGGCCACGCCGGCGAGAACAAGTGTTGCGGCAAGCGGCTCCTGAGCGGCGAGGGCGAACCCCAGGACCGCCGCTGCAAGCGCAGCGACCAGGACGAGGATCCGGCCCGCCAACCTGACCCTTGGGCCCAGCGGCTGCGTCAGGGCCCGCGCGGCGAGCCAGGCGACGGCGCAATACAGCGGGAGGGTGTAATGGACGAGCTTGGTGGGGGTGATCTCGAACACCAGCCAGGACGGGATGAGCCAGCAGAGGGCGAAGCGCACGGCCGGCTCGGCGCGGTCGCGCCAGGCCTGCACGGCCGCCGCGGGCAGCAGCAGGGCGGCGGGGAAGATCAGCAGCGGCAGGAGGAGGAGGTAGTAGCCCGGCGGCGCGCCGTGGCCCTCCTGACCTTCCACCAGCTTGGGGGCGAGATCGCCGCCCACCGCCGCGCCCCAGAAGGCGCCGTCCGTGGCGACGGTGATCGCCACCGCCCAGGGAAGGAGCACGGCGGCGAGGAAGATCAGGCCCCAGCCCCAACCAAGCCCCTTCAGCCAGGCAAAGCGACGGTCCCACACGGAAAGTGCGATCACGGCGAGGACAGCCACCATGGGGCCGATCGGGCCCTTCACCAGAATCGAGAGGGCGAGCCCGATCCAGAACAGGGCCCGGGTCGCGGCCCCGGCCGCGGGCCCGTCGCGCGCGGCCAGATAGATCCGGCCAAGGGCCGCCATCATCAAGGTTACCGCGCCGGCGAGCACACCATCGGTGGCCGCTATGGCGGCCTCGGTCGAGAGCAGGAAGCTGGACCCGAGCATTACGCCCGAGAGCAGGGCCAGGCCGGGCGGCAGGAAGGCCGCCGCGCCCCAGACGCAGGCTGCCGCAGCGAGCATAGCTCCGAGCAGGGACGGGACACGGTAGGCCCAGATATCGCGATCCTCGACGTCCGACAGGGCGGCCACCGAGGCCGCCTGCAGCCAATAGATCCCGATCGGTTTCTTGAACCTCGGCTGGTCCTGGAAGTGGATCGTGACGAAGTCGCCGGACTCCAGCATCTGGGCGGAGGCCTCGGCGAAGCGAGACTCGTCGCGGTCGAGCGGCGGCAGGGTCAGCATGCCGGGAAGGCCCGCGATCAGGGCGACGAACGCGGCCAGGGTGGGGCCGCGCCAGCCCCGACCCCAATCCTGCAGCCACGATTCGATGGTCATCGCCGTCCGATAGCACGACCAGAAGGACTGTCGGACGCAAGGATTGATCGACCATTTTTGAGCTATGAGGACGCCATGTCCGCCGTCCCCCGCGCTCCATCCCCGGAAATCTCGATCGTCGTTCCGCTCTATGACGAGGAAGGGGCAGCGGCCGGCCTGGCGCGCGAGATCGCCACCGCGTTTGCCGGATGGGACTACGAGATCGTGATGGTCGACGACGCCAGCCGCGACGCGACCCTCTCGCGCCTGGACGAGGCGGTCCCCGAGCTGCCGCGGCTGCGCGTCGTCCGCCATGGCCGCAACGCCGGCCAGAGCCGCGCCATCCGCACGGGCGTCATCGCCGCCCGCGCGCCGGTCGTCGTCATGATGGACGGTGACGGACAGAACGACCCCGCGGACGGCCCCCGGCTGGCGCGCCGGCTGATCGAGGGTTCGCCCCGGCTGGCCCTGGTGGGCGGCGAGCGCCGCGTCAGACGCGATTCTGCGGCCAAGCGCTGGGCCTCTCGCTGGGCCAACGGCGTGCGCCGAAGGCTTCTGGCGGATCAGGCGGCGGACACGGGCTGCGGACTGAAGGCCTTCTCGCGTGAGGCGTTCCTGGCCCTTCCGTATTTCGACCACATGCACAGGTATCTGCCTGCGCTGATGATCCGTGAGGGCTACGAGGTGGCGTTCGAACCGGTGAACCATCGGCCGCGCGAGAGCGGGCGGTCGAAATACACCAACCTGGGACGCCTGGGGGTCGCTCTGTTCGACCTTGCTGGCGTGGTCTGGCTGCGCGCCCGCTCACGCGATCCAGGGCCAATCATCGAGCAGACGCGCACCGGAGAGGCGGGATGATCCGCTCGGCTTTCTCGGCGATCCCCCTGCTGCTGATCCCGGTAGCGCTCTACGCCGCGCTCACCTTTGTCCTGGGCCATGGACCCCTCGATGGCATGGCGCACGTGGCGATGACGCGGGCCCTGGTCGCCTTTCGCACGGCCGGCGGCGGCGTGTGGACGGTGAGCTCGTCGGACCTCCTGCTGGCCGCGGGCCTGGTGATCGCCTTCCTGGACCTGCTCAAGGGTCCGAAGGATCGCGCGACGGCGGTGATCAACCACGCCCTGTCGATCGGGCTCTTCGTGCTGTGCCTGCTGGCGGTGGCCCTGGCGCCGGCCTTCGCCTGCTCGACCTTTTTCCTGCTGACCTTGATGGTGCTCCTGGACCTCGTCGCCGGCTTCATCGTCGCCACCGCCCCGCCGGATGTGGAGACGGGAAGACGCCGGGCGAAGTAGGGAGATCGGGCCGTGCTGTCCCTCCCCTTGAAAGGGATAGTTGTGAAACCCTCCGCTCCCTTTTTCTCCCGTCATCCCGGGCCGTAGCGAACCCGGCCGTAGGTCGGGTGTAGCGAGGACCCGGGACCCAGGGGCCACGCCAGCGGCGCTGCGGTTCGCGAACCCAGGCGTCCGCTACAGTCACCTGGGTCCCGGGTCCTCGCTTCGCTACGCTCGCTACGGCCCG
>DATHPX010000150.1:0-15027 GCA_035483335.1 Caulobacteraceae bacterium
TCGTGAGACAGTTTGGTCCCTATCTGCCGTGGGTGTACGAAGCTTGAGAGGATCTGTCCCTAGTACGAGAGGACCGGGATGGACATACCTCTGGTGGACCTGTCGTGGCGCCAGCCGCGCAGCAGGGTAGCTAAGTATGGAAAAGATAACCGCTGAAAGCATCTAAGCGGGAAACTTACCTCAAAACAAGGCTTCGCCGAGAGCCGTGGTAGACCACCACGTTGATAGGCCAGGTGTGGAAGCGCCGTGAGGCGTGTAGCTTACTGGTACTAATCGCTCGATAGGCTTGATCGTTCTCATCAAAACTCATGCGTGCGCCGTTGCGGCGCCAGCAGTTGATGTCTTCTTCGCATCCTCTTTGTTGACCTGGTGGCTTTGCCGGAGGTTCCCCACCCGATCCCATTCCGAACTCGGTCGTTAAGTCCTCCAGGGCCGATGGTACTTCGTCTTAAGGCGCGGGAGAGTAGGTCGCTGCCGGGTCTACCAAGAGGATGTTCGTCCGCCATACCCTTCCTTCACCATGCCTTCCGGCCCTGCCGGTCCGACGCGGGGTGGAGCAGCCCGGTAGCTCGTCAGGCTCATAACCTGAAGGTCATAGGTTCAAATCCTATCCCCGCACCCAAATCCGCCCGCCGGGTCCCCCCGGCGGGCGTTTTTGCGTTTGGAACGTCGGCCCGGATCGCCGGCTCTCCGTGTTTCCCCGCTTGCGCGATGTGAGTGTCAGCTCGACGCCCGGGCGCGGCGCCAGCGTACGAGGGCGACGACGCCCCAGATCGCCTCGACGAGTCCGAACGGCCATGCGCCCTGCAGGAAGCCGTAGGCCGAACCCAGCCAGCAGGACGCCGCGAAACCCAGCACCCACCACGACGAGCGGCGCTCGAGGGCATAGCAGACCAGCATGGCCGTGACGGCGAAGAGGCCAAAAGCGGTAAGCGTATTCATGACCTGCTTGTCGCCTCTGCGCGGCGAATTGACCAGCACCGGCCAAGGTTGACCTTCCGGGAAGGTGAAGGTACCAGCGCGCGTCCCGAGGGGAGTAGCCGTCCGCGCTGCAGCGGAAGCCGCGTCAACACACTTGGCCATCCGGCCATGGCGCGAGCTGGCGGACTGATCAGTCCGATTGGCGAGACCGACGGCGCCGGCGTCTCCGGGGGCGGACGCCTGCGCTGTTGTGCGTCTCGCCCGTCCCGGATCTGATCGATGGACGCCTATCTCGTCTCGACCCTGCTGGTGGCGCTCGCCGAAATGGGCGATCGGACGCAACTCCTCGCCATCATGCTGGCAAGCCGCTATCGCCAATCGCTGCCGATCCTGCTTGGGATCCTCGTCGCCACGCTGGCCAATCACTATCTGGCGGCGCTCGCAGGCTTCTATCTGTCCAAACTGCTCTCGGCCGTCTGGTTCAGGTATGCGATCTCGGCGTCGTTCATCGCCATGGCGCTATGGGCGCTGATCCCGGACAAGGAAGCCGACGAGGAGCCGGCGAGCCGGCCGGGCTTCGGGGTGTTCATCACGACGGCAGTGTCGTTCTTCCTGGTCGAGATCGGCGACAAGACTCAGATCGCCACGGCGGCGCTCGCCGCGCGATTCCATGGCGTCCTCCTGGTCGCGGCAGGCACGACGACCGGCATGATGGTCGCGAACATACCGGCCGTATTGCTCGGTCGCAGAGTGACCCGGGTGGCGCCGATCGGCCTGCTTCGGGTCGCCGCCGCCCTGGTCTACTTCGGGCTCGGGATCCGCAGCCTTGCGGCAACCGCGGGGTGGTTCCAGTCCTGAAGCGACGCTCGTCCGTCACGGCCATTGATATAGGGTGACCCCCTATCCTATAAGTGACGGTGTGAGCCACACCATCCAGCACAAGGAAAAGCTCCTCGCGCGCGCCCGGCGCATCCGCGGCCAGATCGCCGCCATTGAGAGGGCGCTCGAGACCGAGGCTGGCTGCGAGAAGGTCATGCACCTGCTGGCCAGTGCCCGGGCCGCGATGGCGGGGCTGATGGCGGAGGTCGTCGAGGATCACGTGCACACGCACCTGGTCGACCGGGAAAAGCACCCCGACGCTTTCAACACCGAGGCGGCTGAGCACCTGCTGTCGGTGGTGCGCACCTATTTGAAGTAGGAGACAGCCCATGGCGGATCTTCGAACCCTCGGCCCCTCCGCCAGGCACGGCCATGTGTTCCTCGCCGCCAGTCACCAGGCGAACGAGCGACGCGCCTGGGCCGTGATCGTGCTCTGCAGTGCGATGATGGTCGGCGAAATCGTCGGTGGTGTTCTCTTCGGCTCGATCGCACTGGTCGCGGACGGCCTGCACATGTCGACGCACGCCGGCGCCCTCCTGCTCGCCGCGCTCGCCTACACCTACGCGCGTCGGCGTATCGACGACCCGCGCTTCACCTTCGGCACCGGCAAGTTCGGCGACCTCGCAGGTTTCACCAGCGCCATCGTGCTGGCGATGATCGCGCTTCTGATCGGCTACGAGGCGGTGGCGCGTTTCCTTCACCCCGTGCCGATCCACTTTGGCGAAGCGATCCCGATCGCCGGACTGGGCCTCCTCGTGAACGTCGCCAGCGCCTGGCTCTTGAGTTCCGGCGGTCACGACCCTCATCACGGGCACGGACATGGACACAGCCACGGCCACGAGCATGCCCACGATCATGCCGAGGAGGCGATGGAGGTGGCGACCGCCTGCGGCGTCCTCTTCGTCAGCATCTTCGAGGACGGCGTTCCGCCTCGCTTCCGGCTTCGTCGCGCCGACGACTCGTTGCTGGCCCCCGCCGACGTCGCGCTCGAAACCGTCCGCCCGGACGGCGCTCGCCAATCATTCCGGTTCGTCGAACAGGGTGGCGTCCTCGAGTCGGTCGAGGAGATTCCCGAACCCCACGCCTTCACCGCGCGCCTGACGGCCGGCGGCGAAGAGCACGCGCTCGTGTTCGCCGAGCACGAGCATGGGGCGCACGATCGCGACAACAACATGCGCAGCGCCATCGTCCACGTCATGGCCGACGCCACGGTCTCTGTCCTGGTGATCGTCGGGCTCGTCCTGGCCCGCTGGCTTGGCTGGCTCTGGATGGATCCGCTCGCAGGGATCATCGGCGCCCTGGTGATCGCCAGCTGGTCCTATGGCCTGGTCCGGGACACGGGCGCGATCCTGCTCGACATGAATCCGGACAGGAAGCTCACCGACCAGATTCGGCAAACCGTCGAGGCCTCGGGCGACGCTGTGGCCGACCTCCACCTCTGGCGCCTGGGGCCCGGGCATCTCGGCGCGATCCTGAGCATAGCCACGAACGCCGGGCGCGACGAAGCCCACTACCGGGCCAAGCTGGCCCGTTTCCCCTCGCTCTCCCACGTCACGGTGGAGATCGTTCGCGCGCAGGAACTGACGGGCGTCGCATAGGGGAGGGCCGAGACGCTGGACGGGAGCACCCGGAGCGCCGGCGTCCTCGCCGGCATGGTTCAGCGACCGCGATCTCGAAGATGATCGTCACGGCCACCAAGGGGCGGAGAGGCCGCTTGCCGGCGGGACGCCGGCGTTCCGGGTAAGCATTTGGACGTGGTGGCGTTTCAGCCCACGCTTCACGCGTCTGTCGCGATCATGCCGACCTTGAGGTCGAGCGCCGTGTAGACACAGGCGTCGTCGGCGAAGAGCCGCCCGTTCGCCACTCCCAGGGCCAGCTTTCCGCGTCGAACCTGTTTGACGCCAACCTCGTAGCGCACCAGGCGTGTGTCGGGAGTGATGTTGCCGCGGAACTTGACCTCTCCCACACCCAGGGCCCGTCCCTTGCCCGGCGAGCCTGACCAACCGAGCCAGTAGCCGACGATCTGCCACATGGCGTCCACACCGAGGCACCCCGGCATCACTGGATCGGCCATGAAGTGACAGTCGAAGAACCAGAGGTCTGGGGCGATATCGAACTCGGCGACGATGTGCCCTTTGCCGAACTCGCCGCCGTCCACGCTGATCTCCGTGATCCGGTCCATCATCAGCATTGGTGGCGCAGGGAGCTGCGCATTGCCCGGACCGAAGTAGCCGCCGCGGCCCGACTGCAGCAGGTCCTCCTTCGCGTATCGGGGCTTCGGGGTGTGGAATTCGTGCGGGTTCCCCACGGCGATGCGGCCCTTTCCAAGGTTGTTCGAGCTTCGACGTCAGGCGGCCGCGTCCTGCCCCGCCACCGCTTCGGGTGGCAGGCGCAGGGCGCAGGCGATGAAGATCCAGATTTTTTCTGTCAGCGCCTTGCGATCCGGGCGCTGGACCTTGGTGAGGGCGCCAATCAGCGCCTGGCGGATTCCACCGATCATCAGGGCGATGGTCAGGCGAGGATCGAGGTCTGTGGGAATGACGCCAGCGCGCTGACCGACCCTCAGATTGTAGGCGCCGGCGGCAAGCTGGCGCTTGGTGAAGGCCTGTTCGACGTCGAGGACTTCGGTCGCCCGGCTCAGGGCTCCGACCACCAGCGGCGCGAACGGGTGGTCGTAGTGGAACGAGATATAGGCCGCGATCCGCTCCTTCTCGCGACCGGGCCAGTTTGGTGATCTGAGGTTCGACGGACTGAAGGCGACGTCTTCCAGGCGATTGTAGAAGGCCTCGACCACGGCGGCGATCAGTCCGGCCTTCGAGCCGAAGTGGTGATAGGCGAGCCCGACCGAGACCTTGGCCCGCCGCGCGACCGCCTGCATCTCCAGCAGGCCGCCGCCCTGGATCAGTTCGTCCTGGGCTGCTCGGATCAGCCGTTCCGGCGTGCCGATTTTCGCCGCGTCCATCTCCGCCTCGGGCGTTGAATTGAATTCAGTTTAGGCCGGGCGCGGAGGATTGCAAGGCAATGGGCTGCTGCGCGTACGTTCCCGATCGCGAGTTCGGCCAATTGGCGGGTAGCTTGGCAGGCGATTTGGCGGCTAGCCTGTCGCGGGGGCGGCGACCACGCTTTGCGTTCATCGGGACGGAGAAGGAGACGGCGACATGAGCACGGTCACCACCAAGGACGGTGTGCAGATCTTCTATAAGGACTGGGGGAAGGGACAGCCCATCGTCTTTCATCATGGTTGGCCGCTCAGCAGCGACGATTGGGACACGCAGATGCTGTTCTTCGTCCAGCAAGGGTACCGCGTGGTGGGCATCGATCGCCGGGGGCACGGGCGCTCAAGTCAGGTGGCGGACGGCCATGACATGGACCACTACGCCTCCGACTCAGCGGCCGTGGTCGAGCATCTCGAGCTGCGAAACGCCATCCATATCGGCCATTCCACCGGCGGCGGGGAGGTGGCCCGCTACGTCGCCCGCTACGGCCAGGGCCGGGTCGCCAAGGCGGTGCTGATGGCGGCGGTCCCCCCAATCATGGTGAAGTCGCCCAACAATCCCGACGGCCTGCCGATCGAGGTCTTCGATGGCTTCCGCAAGGCCCTGGCCGCGAACCGCGCGCAGTTCTATCGCGATGTCGCCGCCAACCCCTTCTATGGGTTCAACCGCCCAGGCGTGACGCGGCTGGACGGCGTGGTCGATAATTGGTGGCGCCAGGGCATGATGGGCGGCGCCAAGGCCCACTACGACGGCATCAAGGCCTTCTCGGAGACAGATCTCACCGAGGACCTGAAGAGCATCGAAGTCCCGACATTGGTCATGCAGGGCGATGACGACCAGATCGTGCCGTACAAGGGCGCGGCCCTGCTGCAGATGAAGCTTCTCAAGAACCCGACCTTGAAGCTCTACCCGGGCTATCCGCACGGGATGCTGACGACCTATTCAGAGACAATCAACCAGGACCTCCTGGCTTTCATCAAAGGGTGATGGCGGCCGCCGTCCCTCCCCCCAAGAAGGGGAGGGACGCGCTCCTGTCTATTAGCTCTCTTCTCTCAGCTCCCGACTGATCTTCGCCGCAGCCTGACGGACCCACTCGCCGTACTGACCGATGCGGTCGTCCGGAAAGCGGAAGGCGGGACAGGAGATCGAGAGCGCGGCGATCGCCTCGTCGGTCGCAAGGCGGATGGGCGCGGCGACGGCTCGGACGTCCGGGTCGAGTTCGCCGTCGCCCAGGGAAAATCCTCGCGCCCGTACCCCTTCCAGGTCCCGCTCGAGGGCGGCCGGATCGGTCAGGGTCCTCTCGGTGAGGGCGCGCAGCGGCCGCGCGAGATAGGCGGCGCGCTCGGCGGTCGACAGATGAGCGAGGATGGCCTTGCCGTTGGAGGTGGCGTGCAGCGGCGCGCTGGCCCCGAGTTGGCGGACCGTCCGCAGGGTCTGTGGGGAGTCCAGCCGCTCGATCAGCACCACGCGGTTTCCGTCGCGCAGCATCAGGTGGATCGTTTCACGCGTCAGATCTCGCAGTTCCTCCATCGCGGGCAGGGCGAGTTCGCGAAGGCGCAGCGCCGGCTGCAGTCCCCGGGCGAGGGTCAGGACCTTGGCCGACAGCGTCCAGCGGCGACGCCCCTGATGCTCGACGGGCCGGATCCAGCCGGCTTCGTGCAGGGTGGTCAGGTCGCGCTGGATGGTGGACTTGGGCGCATCGATCGCCCGCGCCAGATCGCTGACCCCCGCGGGGGCTGCGAGTGCGAGCTGCTCTAGCACCTTCAGGGCTGTCTTCACGCTGTCCATGCGCGCCTTGACCTCGCACCGCCTGGTGGGCATTGTGCCATGATACAGGACAGCATGTTCCGCAATACGGCACAAGGTGTATGAGATGGCCGGGTCGCTGCAGGGTCTGAAGGTGGTGGACTGCACCCATGTCCTCGCGGGCGCATGGTGCTCGCTGATCCTCGCAGACCTCGGCGCCGACGTCGTCAAGGTCGAGCCCCTCGCCGGCGAGATCACGCGCGGCCGGCCGGACAGCCCCTTCCGACCCTTCGATTTCGTCAACCGCAACAAGCGAGCGATCGCCGTCGACATCACCTCGGAAGCCGGCGCGAAGGTCATCCGGCGCCTGGCCGGCGACGCCGACGTGCTGGTGGAGAACTATCGTCCCGGCGTGCTGGAACGGGCTGGGCTCGGCTATGCGGCGCTCAGCGAGGTCAACCCCAGGCTGATCTACGCCTCGGTCTCAGGTTTTGGGCAGAGCGGACCCTACCGCGATCGCGGCGGGCTCGACCTGATCGCCCAGGCGATGAGCGGGATCATGAGCTTCACCGGCGAACCTGGAGCCTCTCGGCCGGTCTCGGCGGGCGTGCCGCTGGCGGACGTCACTGCGGGGATCTACGCGGCAGTGGGCGTCCTTGCCGCCCTGAACCATCGCCACCTGACTGGGGAGGGCCAGCACGTGGAGGCCTCGCTGCTGGAATCGGCGATGGCCCACACCGTCTGGGAGGCCGGCGCGGCGCTCACCCTGGGCCAGGTGGCCCGTCCAAACGGATCGCGGCACAGGCTCACCGCGCCGTACGAAGCGCTAAAGACTGGCGACGGATTCCTGGTGGTCGGCGTGAACAGCCAGAGACTCTGGGGCCGCCTTTGCGAGGTCCTTGGCGCGCCGCAGCTCGAGCATGACGCCGCCTTCGCCACGCCTCAGGCCCGCCTGACCAATCGCGACGCCCTGCAGACGCGGCTCGAAGCAATCCTGGCTGGAGACACAACCGCGGCCTGGGTCGCGCGGATCTCGGCCACGGGCGTGCCCTGCGGACCGGTCAACCGTATCGACGAAGCCCTGGCTGACCCCCACTTGGCCGCGCGCGCCTATCTGGCCGAAGTCGCGGGCCGCCAGTTTCCAAGAACGCCGCTTGGGTTCTCCGAGACCCCGGTCTCCGTAACCCGCGGACCACCGCGGGTCGGAGAGCACACGCGCGAGGTATTGGCCGAAGCGGGGCTCGAGCCGGCGATGATCGAGGAACTCGCGCGCAAGGGCGCGATAGGTATGGCGGAGGCGCAAGCATGAGCGGTCGGGTCCACGTCAGTCGTCCGCGCGAGGCCGTCGTGCTGCTCGAGATCGACAATCCGCCCAGCAACGCCCTGGGCGGCGAGATCCGGCGTCAACTTGAGGCGGAGCTCGACGCGATCGAGACCGACCTGTCGGTCCGCGCGGTCGTGCTCACCGGCCGGGGCAAGGGCTTCTGCTCGGGCGACGACCTGCGGGAGGCGGCGACGCGAGGCGAGGGCGCCCAGGCGAGTCTGGGCCAGTTCGGCCGAATGCTCGACAAGCTGGAGGCCCTGCGGGTCCCGGTCATCGGCGCGATCAACGGCCACGCCGTCGGAGGGGGCCTGGAGCTGTCGCTCTGCTGCGACATCCGCCTCGCCGCGGCCGAGGCCAAGTTCCTTGCCGCCGGGGTGAATGTGGGTCTTATGGCGTCGGTCCACCGCCTGCCGCGGCTCGTGGGAACCGCGGCGGCTTCGATGATCATCCTGACAGGCTCGCCGATCGACGCCGCCCAGGCCGCCGCCTGGGGGCTCGTGGCCGCCGTCCATCCCTCCGACCAACTCCTCGGCGCGGCGCTCGACCTCGCCGAACGCATCGCGAGCCGCGCGCCGCTGTCGGTGGAGGCGAGCAAGCGGATGATCCGGCGCGCCTTCGATCTGGCGCCCGAGGCCGCCCGGTCCGCCGCCGGGGCCGAGCTCGCGGTGCTTTCACGCAGCAACGATCACCGCGAGGGCCTCGCCGCTTTCGCCGCCCGCCGCGAGCCGGTCTTCACGCGCTCCTGAGGCGCGCGACCCAGGGAAAGTCAGCTGGGCGACTGGGAGACTGGGTGAGCCTGGTCCTGTGGTTCCGCGGTCCGCGCCTCCTCGGCCTTGCGCCTGGCCTCGCCGCGACGGCGAAGGGCGCGCACATAGAGGAAGGTCCACGCGGTCAGGATCCCGGCGACGGAATAGCCGATGATCGGGCTCACGATCAGGTATTGCTTGATCGTCAGCCTCAGGACGAGGACGACGGCAATCGCTGCTTCCACCAGCAGCCCAAATCCCCAGACGAGGGTCATGGTCGTCATAGCCCGCCGGAATCCGGCGTCGTTGCGACGCGCTTCGAACTCGGCGAGCTGGTCTGACCGATTGCGGCGCATGCTGGCGCGGGCGAATTCGTAGATCAGCGGGCGGCGGATCAGGGCGGAGACCACGAAGGCCAGCCCGATCACCGCGGTGACGAGCCGCTCGCGCAGCTGCAGGAACTTCACAGAACCGCCGCCGATCATCGCCAGCAGCGAAAGGGCGATGCCCGCCAGGACGAACATAGAGATGAAGTCCACCCGCCGGCGCCGCGCGAACTCGACGATGGCCCAGATGATCGGCGGGGCGGACGAGGCCATCAAGGCGTGGGTGTCCCCCAGGCGCCCCTTTGCGAGGTCGTAGATCAGGAAAGGGAGGGCGAAGTTGATGAGCAGCTCGGTGGCTGCGCCGCGCCCATTGCGGCGCAACATGCCGCCGATCCGCGCGAGGGCGCTCTCCTCGGCCATCCTGGGCTCCTCCTCTTCGACGCGACCAGGATAATCGCGCCCGACCCGCGTTCGCCAGGAGGTGCGTTCAGCCTGATGCGTTTGCACGGAACAGACCAAACGCTAACTCAAGCTCTACGCGCTTGAGTCTAGAGAAAATCATCCCCGTTCGGGCGACTTCGTCTGAACATGCTTTGCTCTGGGGATTGTTGTCGCTGGCGGTCGGACGCATACCGCCCCGGTGACGAGCGTCCTTCCCCCCACGCATCCCCGGCCAAGAACACGGCGCGAAGTGGCGGCGCCGCAACTGCGCCTGCGACGCGCGATCCGCATGGTCTGGATCATCGCCGTGGCTGTGCTGGGCGGCCTGGCGGCGACGGCTTTCGCGAAGGTGTGCGACCTTGCGATTTCCTGGCAGAGACAGCTCTACCATATGGCGCCCTGGCCGACGCTGGCCCTTCTGCCCCTCGGTTTCGCCCTGGCCACATGGCTGACGGTCCGCTTCGCTCCCGCCGCCTCCGGCAGCGGCATCCCCCAGGTGATGGCTGCCGCGGAGGAGCGGTGGACAGGGGGGCGCTGGAGCGGCCAGCGGGTGACCTTGCGCACCGCCGCCTTCAAGTTCGTGGTCACCTTCTTCCTCCTCGTCTGCGGCGCGTCCATCGGCCGGGAGGGACCGACCGTGCAGGTGGTCGCAGGGATCCTCCGTTCGCTGACGAGGGGACTGAAGGGCGGTCCCGGGCGCAGGGCGATCATCATCGCGGGCGGCGCCGCGGGGGTGGCCGCGGCGTTCAATGCACCGATCGCCGGGGTGGTCTTCGCCGTTGAGGAATTGGGGCGAAAGTTCGAGGCGCGCACCCACACCACGGTGATCCTGGTGGTGGTGATCTCGGGCTTCACGTCCTACGCCCTGCAGGGCGACTATGCTTATTTTGGCGTGCTCGACCCGGGGCCCGTCAAGCCATCGATCTGGCTTGCGGCGCCCTTGATCGCGGTCGCTGGCGGCCTGCTTGGCGGGATCTTCTCGCGGTCGCTGGCCTATATGATCGGACCCAGCAACAACCCCGTAGCCCGCTGGCGTCGACTGAGGCCCGTGCTGTTCGCCTTTCTCTGCGGCCTCGTCGCAGCCCTCGTCGCCTGGGTCTCCGGCGGGATCACGTTTGGGGCCGGCTACGACGAGGCCAAATCCCTGCTGCAGGACCACCCGGGGCGGGGCTTCAGCCTCGCCGTGGCCAAGTTCGTCGCCACCCTCGCGGCGGCCGCCTCCGGCGGTCCGGGCGGCATCTTTGCCCCCGCTCTGGCGACCGGCGCCGGCATCGGGGCCGCCTTCGCCCGCAGCGGCCTCATTCACTTCGCGGGACGCGACGCCGTCGTCCTTGGGATGTGCGCCTATCTCTCGGGTGTGGTGCAGTCGCCGCTCACAAGCGCCGTGATCCTGATGGAGATGACCCGCGCGCCCGGTCTTGTGGGACCGCTGATGCTCACGGCCCTTCTCGCTCGCTGGGTCTCCGGTTGGGTCATGCCCGAACCGATCTACCACGTGCTCTCGCGGCCCTGGCTGCCCCATCCCCCTCCGCGTCACGCACAAGTGTGAAACGTGCGTGCGGTCTTCTGTCCGTACGCGACTTTGCGACGCAGCTTTGCCCATGACACGCCAAATTCGTCCTCGATGATCGCCCGAGCGGGGTCATCAGGGCCCTGGCCGTCACTCTGAAACGTCGAGCGCCCAACTGCCCGAAGACCCCTTCGATTATCTGCGCAGACGGATTGCGCCGCGGCGCCGGGCGTTGACCGATCCCCGCCGCGGGCGCTGAAGGTCGAGCCTTGGTCGCATCCCAGGACACGGTCGCCGAAAGTCACGGCACGCTCTACAGCAGAGTTATGGCGAGGGTCGCAGACGAACTGGACCTGTCCGACCGCGCGGCGACGCGTGCGGTCATTCTTTTTGTCATTCTGGGTTTCCTCGGCCTCCTCGCAGGCGGCGTGACCGCCGGCATCGTGATGGTGGACAATCAGCAGCGCGTCGGATGGGTCAATCACACCTTTGAGGTGGAGCGTCACATCGACCGGCTGCGGCTCCAGATGGAGCGCCTCGAGGCGGCGCGACGCGGATATCTGCTCGACGCGGACCCGACGTTCCGCCTGATCTTCGACGACGCGGAAGCCTCGCTAACGCACGAGATGGCGCAGCTGAGCGCACTCACCCAGGACAATCCCGCTCAGAAGGCGAATGTCGAGCGGCTGACCGAACAGACGAACCAACTGCGCGTGATGCTCGGGGCCTCGATGATCGCGCGCTCACTGGGCCTCAACCAAAAAGCGCTCGAGGATTTCCGCACCGATGGAAGCGTTCAGATGGCGCGCGGGGCCCGGACCATGGGCGGGGCCATGTTGGCGGAGGAGAACCGGCTGTTATCGGCGCGCATGACGACGCAAAGGCGCACGGTCAATATCTTCTATGGAGTCCTCACGGCCTGCGGAGTCCTTCTTCTGTTGGTCGCGACCGCCTCCATCCTGCTCATTCTCCGATATGTTCGCGCGCTGGCGACGTCGCGCGACAGCCTCAAGGCGCTCAACGACAACCTCGAGCAGGCGGTCTCCGTCCGAACGCGCGATCTGCGGCGCGCGAACGACGAGATCCAGCGTTTCGCCTATATCGTCTCGCATGACCTTCGATCGCCGCTCGTCAACGTTCTCGGCTTCACCGCCGAGCTCGAGCGGTCGGCCGAGACCATCCGCGCCTTCCTGGAACGCATCGAAAAGGAGGAGCCGCATCTGCTGGACGCCGATGTGCGGCGCGCCGTGGATGCGGATACTCCGGAGGCCATCGGCTTCATCCGCACTTCTACTCAGAAGATGGATCGGTTGATCAATGCAATCCTTCGGCTCTCGCGCGAGGGCCGCAGGACCATCACCCCCGAGCGGCTCGATATGGCGCGGCTGGTGAGGGGGATCGCCGACAGCATGCGTCATCGAATGGACGAAATCGGCGCCCAACTCACCGTGGAGACGCCAATGCCAGAGATCGTCAGCGATCGCCTGGCCGTCGAACAGATCCTATCCAACCTGATCGAGAACGCGGTGAAGTATCTCAAGCCGGGCAGGCCCGGGCGGGTCCAGGTCCGCGGACGGCTCGAAGCAGGCCGAGCCGTCATCGAGGTGCAGGACAATGGCCGCGGCATCGATCCCAAGGATCATGAGCGCGTGTTCGAGCTGTTCCGCCGCGCCGGCTTTCAGGACCAACCGGGAGAAGGGATAGGACTGGCCCACGTGCGCGCATTGGCCTACCGGCTCGGGGGCGGGATCACGTGCGTTTCCGCGCTCGACGCGGGCGCGACCTTCCGCCTTTCCCTGCCAGTGACCTACGTTGCGGAGCCCACGGCATGAACGGACATCAGCCGGTCAACATCATCATGGTCGAGGATGACGAAGGCCATGCGCGGCTGATCGAACGGAACATTCGCCGCGCCGGGATCTCCAATACGGTGCATCACCTGTCCGACGGCTCGTCGGCCCTGCGATTCCTGTTCGAACACCCCGAGGGGCCGGTGAAGAACGGTCCGGCGCTCGTGCTTCTGGACCTGAACCTGCCGGACATGAGCGGCACCGAAATCCTGGCCAGGATCAAGTCCGATCCGGCGCTGCGTCGCACGCCGGTCGTCGTACTGACGACCACCGACGACAAAGTCGAGATTCAGCGCTGCTACGACCTTGGCTGCAACGTCTACATCACCAAGCCGGTGAACTATGAGAACTTCGCCGACGCGATCCGGCAACTGGGATTGTTCCTGTCGGTGATCCAGATTCCCGAGAGCGAAGGGCTCGGATGACAGCCGGCGGAAAAGTCCTCTACATCGATGACGACCCCGGGGTCCGCAGGCTCGCCCAGCGCGACCTCGAGCGGCGGGGCTATGTCGTCGAGCTCGCGGGCAGTGGCGTCGAAGGCGTCGAGAAGGCTCGCGACGGCGACTTTGATCTTATCGCCGTCGACCACTACATGCCCGGTTTCGATGGCCTGGAGACGCTGGCGCTCCTGGGCGAACTCTCACCCACGCCGCCCGTGGTCTATGTCACGGGTTCGGAGGAGAGCCGCATAGCGGTGGCGGCGCTCAAGGCCGGCGCGGCGGACTACGTCGTCAAGACCCCCGACAACGACTTCTTCGACCTGCTCGACGCCGCCTTCCGCCAGGCGCTGGACCAGGTGCGGCTGCGCGAGGAGAAGGAGACCGTCGAGGCGCGTCTTCGGGCGACAAACGATCGCCTCCAGGCGATGCTGCATGAGGTCAACCACCGGGTGGCCAACAGCCTGCAGCTGGTTTCCGCCTTCGTTCACCTCCAGGCCGCCACCGTGGCGGACGATGCGGCGCGCGCCGCACTGGAGAGCACGAAGCAGCGGATCGGGGCGATCGCGCAAGTGCACAAGCGCCTCTACAGCTCCGGCGACGTCGAGCGTGTGGACATGCGCGACTATCTCGCCGCGCTGGCGGAGGAGCTCGAGCAGACCTGGTCGACCCCGACTTCGCCTCGCCGCGTAAGCGTAGACGCCGAGCCGGTCCGCCTGCGGACGGACCGCGCCGTGTCGGTTGGAATCATCGTCACCGAATTGGTGAGCAACGCCTGCAAGTACGCCTATTCTGACGGCGCGGCTGGCGAGGTCCGAGTCACGCTCAAGGCAGCCGAGGGGGGCGCCTTCCAGCTCAATGTCCAGGACGACGGTCCCGGGCTGTCCGTGGGAGATGAGCCCAAGGGAACCGGCCTTGGCGCGCGGCTGATCGCAGCCATGGCGAGTTCGCTGCAGAGCGAGGTCATCTTCGAGGATGCAGCGGTCGGCGTCAGCGCGACGCTTGTCGCGGCCTGCTGACCGCCGGAGAGGCTGGCTTCCGTCTCCAACGGAAGTAGGCTGCAGGTCGAAGGTGACAGGAGCGGCCCATGAGCGAAGCTCGGAAGCAGTTCACCGGCGGCTGCCTGTGCGGCGCCATCCGCTACGAGGCGTGGGGCGAGCCTCTGTACGCGGGGTTCTGCTTTTGCGCCGACTGCCGGAAAGCCTCCGGTTCGGGAGCGATCCCCTTCATCGGTGTCTCCGCGGGCCACGTGCGCTTCACGGGTCAGACGAGGCAGTTCCGCTCGACGTCGATCCGCGGAACGGAGTCCGTCCGCAATTTCTGTTCGCACTGCGGCGGCCTCGTCTTCGGCGGCGAGGTCGGCAAGGACAGCTCCCACACCCTCTATGCGGGCTCGCTCGACGACCCCTCGGTGTTCCGCCCGACGATGGCGATCTTCCTGCGCGACAAGCCCGCCTGGGTGATCGCCCCCGAGGGGCTCACCACATTCGAGACGCTGCCAAACTGAGGGGCGCTAGGCGTTCCCCTTCACCCCCCGTAGAAGAAGCGTTCCTCTGCGATCTTCCCGTTCCTGAGGGTGTAGAGGGCCTGTTCGTCCATGTGCATGCGCTGGCCGGACTGGCGGTCGGTCACGTCCATCGCGAAGTGTACGACGAACTGGTCGCCGTTCACGAACGGACCATCGACATCGACCTTGTGAACCTCGTGGGCCTTCTCCCACCATTCGCCCTTGGCGCGCGCGGCCGCCTTGCCGTGCGACACCGGATTGTCGCCCATCGCCTCCGCGCTGACGACATCGTCGGCCCAATATTTTTCACCGGCCTCGTCGAACTTGCCTTCCTTGCACAGCGC
>DATHPX010000151.1:0-4828 GCA_035483335.1 Caulobacteraceae bacterium
CGTGAACGCCCTCGAGACACCCTGGGGCGCCGAGGACCTCGCCGCGGCGGCCAGCGCCGGACCTGACGCCGTGCTGGTCCCGAAGATCAGGACTAACCAGGACCTCGCCGACTGCGAGGCGGCCCTCGCCGAGGCGCCGGCCCACACCCGGCTCTGGGCGATGATCGAGACCCCGCAGGCGATCCTGAACCTCGGCGAGATCGCAGGCGCAGGCGGTCGGCTCGACGGCCTGACCCTGGGGATCAACGATCTGGCGAAGGAGACGGGCGCGAGGCAGACCCGCCGGCGCGACGCCTTCCATGCGGCGCTGAGCCTCTCGGTGATGGCGGCCCGCGCAAACGACCTGGTGGTCCTAGACGGCGTGCACAACGAGATCGACGATCTCGAGGCCCTCGCCGATGTGTGCCGCCAGGGGGCGGACTTCGGCTTCGACGGCAAGAGCCTGATCCATCCCAGCCACCTCGACATCTGCAACGCCGCCTTCTCGCCGCCCCCGGCCGAGGTGGCCTGGGCGCGGGCTGTGATCGCCGCCTTCGCCGATCCCCAGAACGCGGGGAAGGGCGCCCTGCGGGTCGAAGGCCGGCTCGCCGAGCGGCTGCATTGCCAGCAGGCGGAGCGCCTCGTGACGGTCGCCGAAGCGATCGAGCAAGCGGAGCGCGCCGGAGCGTGATCGCGCTCCTCGCCGCTCTGGCGCTGGCCGCGCCCGCCCCCGATTCGGCCGCCGACGTCGGTGCGCGGATCGCGGCTTCGGCAGTCCAGGCCCAGCGGCTGCAGGGTCCCCTCGACGGCGCATGGGTCCTTCGCGACGACCGCGGGCGCCCCCTCATGCGTCTGGAGATCGTCGACTCGCCGCAGGGCGCCGCCGCGCCCACCGGAGCCTGGAGCCTCGCCGACGGCTCCGCCATGGGATCGATCGAGAGGGTCCAGGCGACGCGCGAACGTCTGACGGTCGACATCTCACCAGGCGATCAGCTCGTGCTTCGGCGCGAGCCGGGGCGCTGGCGCGGCCACCTGACCAGGGACGGCCGGATCGTCTTCGTCACCCTCGCGCGGCGCTGACCAGGACCCCCAGGGCCGCCGCTGCCGCCCGCTCGAGATCTTGCGGGCCGTAGGCGGTCGCCTCGCCTTGTCCCCAGACCGGCCCGGGCCAGGCCGCGTCGTCCGGCCGCCGGCCGACCACATGGGCGTGCAGCTGCGGCGTGACGTTACCGAGCATGCCGATGTTCAGCTTGGCGACGGGACGCCCCAGGGCGTCCCCGATGGCCCGGACCGCCGACCCCGCGAGAACCAACTCGTCCAGCAGACGCGAACGTGTCTCCGCCGGCAGGTCTTCGAGCTCGCGCGCGGACTCGACGCGGGGAATCAGGATCAGCCAGGGATAGCGAGCGTCGAGCTGGAGCCGGGCTTCGCATAGCTCCAGGGACGCGACCGGCCTGGAGCCGGCCGCGAAGGCGGGATCAACCTCGAACATTGGGGGAGCCTTGCGGCGCCGCCCGCCAAGGGTCTAGAGGCGCCCCCAATTTCGATGTCCTGAAAGGATCAACATACATGGCTCGCCCGAAGATCGCCCTCATCGGCGCTGGAATGATCGGGGGCACCCTCGCCCACATCGCCGCGCGCGAAGCTCTAGGCGACGTGATCCTGTTCGACATCGTCGAAGGCGCGCCGCAGGGCAAGGCGCTCGACCTCGCCGAGGCGACTCCGGTGTTCGAGAGCAGCGTGAGCCTGAAGGGCGCCAACGCGTATGCCGACATGGCCGGCGCCGACGTGGCGATTGTCACCGCCGGCGTGGCGCGCAAGCCTGGCATGAGCCGCGATGACCTGCTGGGCATCAATCTGAAGGTCATGAAGGCCGTCGGCGAGGGCCTGAAGACTCACGCGCCCAAGGCCTTCGTGATCTGCATCACCAATCCGCTCGACGCCATGGTGTGGGCCCTTCGGGAGTTCTCCGGTCTGCCCCACCACAAGGTGGTGGGCATGGCGGGCGTGCTGGACTCCGCGCGCTTCCGTTATTTCCTGGCCGAAGCGACGGGCGTTTCGGTCCGCGACATCCACGCTTGGACGCTCGGCGGCCACGGCGACGACATGGTGCCGATGGTGCGTCACTCGACGATCGGCGGCCTGCCCCTGCCGGAGATCGTGCGCCAGGGCATGCTGAGCCAGGAGCAGCTCGACGGGATCGTCAAGCGGACCCGCGGCGGCGGCGGCGAAATCGTCGCCCTGCTCAAGACCGGCTCGGCCTATTACGCCCCGGCCGAAAGCGCGATCGCCATGGCCGTGTCCTACCTGAAGGACGAAAAGCGCGTCCTCCCCTGCGCCGCCCACCTCTCGGGCCAGTATGGGCTGAAGGACATCTATGTCGGCGTGCCCACGGTGATTGGGGCTGGCGGCGCCGAGAAGATTCTCGAGTTCCCGCTCGACGAAGGCGAGAAGGTGATGTTCGCCAAGTCGGTCGAGTCGGTGCGCGGCCTCATCGACGCCTGCAAGCAGATCGACTCCGTCCTGGCCTGACCTGGTCTCTCTTCATGGCGTAAGCACGGCGGCGCCCTCGAACCGACCATGACGCAGGTCGTCGAGGGCGTCGTTGGCGCGCGCCAGCGGATAGGCCTTGGTGGTGGTCTTGATCGCGGCCTCCCTCACGACCCGGAAGAAGTCCAGGCCGTCCTGTCGGGTGAGGTTGGCGACTGAAACCAGCTCCCGCTCCATCCAGAGCAGGTCGTAACGAAAAGCTGGAATGTCGCTCATGTGGATACCCGCGCAGACCACGCGCCCGCCCTTGCGGACGGCGGCCAGGGCCAAGGGGACGAGGTCTCCCACCGGCGCATAGATGATGGCGGCGTCCAGGGGCTCGGGCGGCGCCTCGTCGGACGCGCCGGCCCAGGCGGCCCCCAGCCTTCGGGCGAACGCCGCGGAAGCGTCGTCGCCGTGGCGGACGAAGGCGTAGACTTCCCGTCCCTGCCAGACGGCGACCTGGGCGATGATGTGCGCCGCCGCGCCGAAGCCATAGAGGCCGAGGCGCCGGGCCTCGCCCGCCTTCACCAGGGATCGCCAGCCGATCAGGCCGGCGCAAAGCAGCGGCGCGTCGGCCACGTCGTCGCCCTGTTCGGGTAGCGGAAAAGCGAACCTGGCGTCGGCGAGCAGGTGCGTGGCGAAGCCACCATCGCGCGTGTAGCCGGTGAAGACCGGGGCGTCGCAGAGGTTTTCGCGTCGGCTGCGACAGTAGGAACAAACCCCGCAGGTGCGACCAAGCCAAGGGATTCCGACGCGCTGCCCAAGCGTGAGTTCCGCAACGCCCTCTCCCAGTTCGGCGATTCGCCCGACCACCTCGTGACCGGGTGTGATCGGGACCACGGGGTTGGAGAGCTCGCCATCGACCACGTGAAGGTCAGTGCGGCACACGCCGCAGGCCCTGACCTCAACCAGGATCTCGCCCGGTCCGGGTCGGGGCGTGGGGCGACTGCGCGGGACCAGCGGCGTCTTCAGCGCCTCCAGGACCATGGCCTCCATCGATCCCTCCTGCCGGGGCGCCGAACCGGGTCAGAACCAGCCGGCCTCACGCAGCGGCTTGACGTAGGACCGGCTGACCGGCGCCTCGGTTCCATCTGCGAGGGTGAGCGTCGCACGACCCTCGGATCGTTCCGCCGAGACGACGGCTCCTCGCGCCACCCACCAGGAGCGATGCGTGCGGGCGCCTTCGATCCCTTCCAGCTCGGGCAGAGCGTCCGATAGTCGCATCAGGATCAGGTCCTGGCCCCTGGATGTGTGCAGGCGAAGGTAATGATCCTCCGCCTCCACCGCGTAGAGCGCCGCGCCGCTGAGTTTTGCGGGTAGACGCGAGAGGAAGCGCGCAGGCGGGGCGCCCTCCGGCGCCTCGTGCGTGCGGCTGGACGGGCCGCCGCGAACCAGGATCGAGAGGACCGTCAGGCTCCCGGTCACGACGATCACGTCGGGGAAGACCGTATAGATCCGGGCCCACGGCGTCGGCGGACCCGAGAGCAGCGCGTTCAGGAGCAGCGCGTTGGAGACACCCACGACCACCGTCATAACCAGGGCCGTCGCCAGGGCGATCGCCCCCGCGGCCAGCCAGGGACTTGCCGTGAGCCAGGCCGAGCGAACCACGAGCTCTCGAATCAGGCGGGCCACGACCACGCCGCCGGCGACGAGACCGATCCAATAAGCGAAGCGTGGGACCACAGGGAGGCGGCCGGTTTCGAACGCGCCGGAGGCGGCAAGGACGAGTCCGACGACCAGGCAGGCGGCGAGAGTCTGCAGCCAGCCGTTGGCGGCCCAGTTTCGACTCAACCAGGAGGGGCGATCCAGGTCGGCCACAGCTTGTCCCTCAAGGCGAAAGGCCCCGCTCGGCCTAAACAAACCCATCTCGCCGCCTTGCTTGAGCCGCGAGCCTGGGGTTGAAGAGGCGGACCGTCCCGCAGTGTCAAGCGGCCCCTTATGGGGCGGGGAAGACACGACCTTGCATCCGACGGCTCTTGGGTCATTCTCCCCCCACGCTCGCGGCGGGGGCTCCGCGAGTGCGTGAAAGCCTTTCTAAATGGCGGATTTCGTCTTCCACGACCCGACCGGCCGTCGCGCCAAGCGCGCGAATTTCGGCGTGGGCCTCGTCATCGCTGCGGCCGCCCTCGTGGTCGCCGCGTTCTTCGCCACGCTCGCTTCGGCGCCCCATCTGCCAAACCTGACGATGAAGGACCCGCGGGTGCTGCAGGCGCTGCAGCCCGAGACCGCGCACAAATTCCGCCGACCGGTCGAATGGCGGCGCATCCCGCGTCCCGCAAGGGCGGCCACGGGCGGTCCGGCGCGGCCGCTCTCGGTG
>DATHPX010000152.1:0-4839 GCA_035483335.1 Caulobacteraceae bacterium
CGGCTCGCCGAGCTCCACCGGATCTCGACTGGGCGCAACGTACGCGTCGCGGTGATCGACAGCATGATCGACGCGTCCCACCCGGATCTGGCCGGTCAGGTCGTGCTCGAGGAGAACTTCGTCTCCAATCGACCCGCCGCCCCGGAGAGCCACGGGACCGGCGTGGCCGGGGTGATCGCGGCGAAGGCCGACAATGGGATTGGCATAGCGGGTGTCGCCCCCCAGGCCCGCCTGCTCGGGCTGCGCGCCTGCTGGGAGGAGAAGGGGCCCCCGGCTGGCGGAGCGGCGACGGACTGCGACAGCCTCAGCCTGGCCAAGGCCCTCGAGTTCGCGATCGACCACGGGACTCAGGTCATCAACATGAGCCTCAGCGGTCCGCCCGACCTCTTGCTGGGGCGCCTGTTGGACGTGGCCTTGACGCATCGGATCGTCATCGTCGCCGCCTATGACCGCAAAACCTCGGATGGCGGCTTTCCCGCGTCGCACCACGGGGTGGTGGCCGTAGTGGACGAGGCCGACGGCGGGGCGATTCCAGGCGTCTTCGCCGCGCCCGGCCATGACATACCGACCACTGAGCCTGGGGGGAGATGGTTCTTCGTGAACGGCAGTTCCTATGCGGCGGCGCACGTGAGCGGCCTCTTCGCACTCCTGCGTCAGAGGGACCCGAACACCCGCGGTCCAGCTGAACTCGTGGCTGTGCGCGAGTCCAACGCCGTGGACGCCTGCGCGACCCTTCTGCACGCGTCTGCGGCGTGCGCCTGCGGCTGCGCCTTACATCGTGAGTCGATCGCCACGAAATGAAGTGACGAGGCCGCTTCGTCACCTCCCGTCGGCCGCTTCGGCGGCGTTGTTCGCTTGGCTGTCTCTTTCGACCCAGGCTCGGGCGCAGCTCGCCTTCAGCGCGACCGTCGAGTCCCAGTACAGGTTCCAGGGCGTCTCACTTACGAACGGAGAACCGGACGGGCGGATTGGCGTCTCCTACGACCACCCCATTGGAGTCTACGGCGGGGTGTCGGCGATTATCGGCGCCACGGCCGGAGACGGCGTGCGGCCCCTGGGTTTTGTGGGCTTTCTCGGGTTCGCCAAACAGGCCCCGAGCGGACTCACCTGGGACTTCGGGATCACCAACTCCGATATCACGCTATATATTCCGACGTACGAGATCAAAGGATACGTCCCTAATGGCGGCGGATCTTCAGTGTCAATTCAGAAATACCATTTCGACTACACTGATCTTTACGCCGGCGCGTCGGGTCGAAATCTCAGCGTAAAGGTCTATCTGTCGCCCAATCATCTCGGGACGGGGACGACCACCGCCTATGTGGACCTGTCCGCCGCCATTCGTCCGACGAACCGCTGGCGCCTGTATATGCACGCTGGCGCTCTGACGCCGCTCAGCGGCGGCACGGGGACGTACCGGCGGGAGCAGTTCGACTTCGGCCCCGGCGCCGCCTGGGAGTTCCGTCATGGCGAGATCTCGCTCACCTGGTCGGCGGCCACGCCCCAGGTGGAATATCCGGCCGGCATTCCGCAGCGCCGCAACGCGCTTGTCCTGAGCCTGACCGGGTCTTTCTGACCGCCGCAATTTAATTTCCGGCCGCTTTGAACGACCAGCGCCGCCAGGGGCACCCACGAAGCGGGGAGGCGCGACGCCCCTCGGCGGTGACTGACAAGGCAGAGCATGACGAAAACGCATTCCGCGATGTCCTGTCTGACAGCGCGCGCCTTGGCGTCGTGCGCCTGCGGCGAAGGCCAGGGTTCGCTCTCCGCCGCCACCTCCACTCCGACCTGTTTCTGAGCTCCAATGCGGCTGGCTTCGCACAGGGTTCGGGACTGCAACCCCTTCGGGTCCCGAAAGGGCGGCGCTCCCCCGCCTTCGCGCCGCCTCTCCCTGACATGTGCGATAGCCCTGACTGCATTGGCGTGCGGGCGCGCCGTCTCCGCCCAGGTTTTCGAAGCGTCCAATGGCGTCCTGCGCCGGGTCGACGTTTCGGGGCCGCCGGCGGCGACGGCGCGTCCAAAGCCTTCGAAAGCTCTGGCGCGCGCCGTTCGAGCTGCCGCCGCGCGATACAGACTCGCTCCGGAACTGCTGGACACGGTGGCGCGCCAGGAGTCGGGCTACAGGCCTGCCGCCGTCTCCTCGGCGGGCGCCGTGGGCCTGATGCAGCTGATGCCCGCCACCGCCCGCGCGCTGGGCGTCGATCCGACCGATCCGGTGCAGAGCCTGAACGGCGCCGCCGCCTATCTGAGGTCGCTGCTGGATAGGTTCGGCGGCCGGCTCGACCTGGCGCTCGCCGCTTACGACGCCGGCCCGGCGGCTGTCGAACACTACTCCGGAACGCCGCCCTTCCGCGAAACCCAGGCTTACGTCTCTTCCAGCCTCGAGCGGTTGGCGCGGAGCAGCCTCGCAGCTTCCTCAACCTCAATCACACCTGACAGGCCATGAAACTCGTCAACACACTCCGACTCGGCGCACCGCTCGCCGCGCTTCCGACCGTGACCCAGGCCGCGCCGGCCGGCTCGGGCCCAATCCTCAACGCCGTGACCTGGATGCGCGACACGCTTATGGGCGAGGTCGCCAGCGGCGTGGCTGTGGTCGCCGTCGCGGTCGTCGGCTTCCTGATGCTGACCGGCCGGCTGAACTGGCGCTACGGCGCCACCGTCATCCTCGGCTGCTTCATCCTTTTTGGCGCCACGACCATCGTCGGCGGCATCCAGGCGGCGGCCGGCTGAGCGCGATGTCGGAGCTCACGCGCGCGCAGGTATTCCGCGCCCTGACCCAGCCCCAGATGTTCGCCGGCGTGACCTACAGTTTCTTCGTGATCAACGGTGTGGTCACGACCGAGACCTTCCTGGTCACCCGCTCCTTCTGGGCCTTCGCGGTCGCCCTGGCGGCGCATGTCACCGGATATCTCGCCTGCCTTCACGAGCCGCGGATCTTCGACCTCTGGCTGGTCAGAGTCAGCCGCTGTCCACGCACGCGCGATTGGCGGCGGTATCGCTGCAACACCTATCACCCATGAGGCCTCATGCGGCGGGATCGAGAACAGAAGGCGGGAGATCGCCTGCCCTACAGCCATGCGTGCGACGAGCGGACCATCGTTCTGCGGGACGGCGCCCTCATGCAGTGCCTGCATCTGGAGGGGTTCGCGTTCGAGACCGCGGAGACCGCTGAGCTCAACTATCGGCACGCCATGCGCGACGCCGCCCTGAAGGCGATCGCGGGCTCCCGCTTCGTCATCCACCATCACATCCTGCGCCGCCGGGTCATGGTGGATCTGTCAGCCGACTATGCGGATCCGGTCTGCGCCGAGATCGACCGGCGATGGCGCGAGCGGATGGCGTCGCGTCGGCTGTTCGTGAACAACCTGTTCGTCAGCCTCGTGCGTCGTCCGCCCAAGGGGAAGGCCGGCCTGGCGGACCGCCTGACCGGCCTGTTCGCGCGGGGCATGGGCGCGGTCGAACGTGAGGCGGCCCTGGCGCGCGAGATCCGCGAGTTGGACGCTGCGCGCGAGGCGCTGCAGACGGGGCTTGCAGGCTACGGGCCGCGGCTGTTGTCCGGCTACGACACCCCCCACGGGCGCTGTTCCGAGCCAATGGAAATGCTCTCAGCCCTCTACAACGGAGAGCTCCGCCCCGTACTGGCGCCAAGCGGCGACGTCGGGCGCCACCTTCCCTACAAGCGCATCAGCTTCGGGGCGGAGGCGCTGGAGCAGAAGGGCGCAGGCCCGGAAAAGAGCTTCGCGGCGATCCTGTCGCTGAAGGAATACCCCCCGCACGCACAGCCCGGGATGATCGACGCCCTGCTGCGGCTTCCCTACGAGATGACGGTGTCGGAGAGCTTCGGCTTCGTCGACCGTCAGATCGGCGCCGAGCGCGTCGACCTGGCGCTCCGCCGGTTCCGCGCCGCGGACGACGACGCCCAGACGCTGAAACGGGGGCTGGTCGAAGCCAAGGACGATCTGTCCTCCGGACGCTCGGCCATGGGCGAGCACACTTTCAACCTGCTCGTGCGCGCCCCGTCCCTGACGGAGCTGGATCGGGCCGCGGCCGATTGTGCGTCGGCCCTCGCCGACATCGGCGCCGTGCCCGTGCGCGAGAGCTTGAACCTGGAGCCCGCCTTCTGGGCGCAGTTTCCCGGCTGCGAGATCTATGCGGCGCGCCGGGCCCTGATCTCGACCAGCGCCTTCGCCGGTTTCGCCAGCCTGCACGGCTTTCCCATAGGCCGGGCCGATGGCAACCACTGGGGCCAGGCGGTCAGCGTGTTCGAGACCACGTCCGCCACGCCGTACTTCTTCAACTTCCATCGCGAGGATCTCGGGAACTTCACGGTCATCGGCCCGTCGGGGTCGGGCAAGACGGTGGTGCTCAACTTCCTGGCGGCGCAGGCGCAGCGCTTTTCCCCGCGCACCGTCTTCTTCGACAAGGACCGGGGCGCGGAGATATTCCTGCGCGCGATCGGAGGCCATTACGCCGTGCTGCGGCCCGGCGAGGCGACCGGCTTCAATCCTCTGCAGACAGAGGGCTCGCCGGCCAATCAAGCCTTTCTGCGGGCCCTGATCGCTCGCCTGGTCTGCAAGCCCGCCGAACCACCCACGACTGAGGAAGAGGCGGTGATCGCCTCTGCGGTGGCCGCTAACTTCGAGCAGGAGCCGGGCTTCCGCCGCCTGCGCTACTTCATCGAGCTCCTCGCAGGCTCCAGGCGTCCGCAGGACGGCGACCTCGCTTCTCGTCTGGCGCCCTGGGTCGGCAAGGGTGAGCACGCCTGGCTGTTCGACAATCCGACCGACCGACTGGACGCGTCCACCCCCACCCTGGGTTTCGACATGACAGCCCTGC
>DATHPX010000153.1:0-8442 GCA_035483335.1 Caulobacteraceae bacterium
GGCGACGGGCGCCGCCAGGGCCGACGTGGTGGTGCTGAAGAACGGGGACCGGATCACCGGCAAGGTGGTCTCAGAGGCGGACGGCAAGCTGGTCGTCACGCCAGACGTCGACAAGGCCGACAAGCTGACGATCAGCCTCGCCGACGTCGTCACCTTCAGCACCGCCGAACCCGTGAAGTTGCAACTGAAGGACGGCTCGGTGATCAACCAACCGGTGGCCGAGGGCTCGGCGGGCGAGGTGGTTCCGGCCGCCGTCGCCGGCCCGGTGCAACTGGCCGACATCACCGCCATCAATCCGCCGCCGCCGATCTCCTGGAGCGGTTCGGTCACCCTCAACGGCTCGTACGCCCGCGCCGCCACCGATGCGGCCACAGTCGGTGGGGCCGCGTCGGTCAGCCGCGTCGGCCCAGACGACAAGATCCTCCTGGCCGGAGCCTTCAACTACGGCGAGACCAACGACCACGGTATTTCGACCACCAACGCCAACAACTGGTTCTTCTCCGGCGAGTACGACCGGTTCATTACGCACCAGATCTACGGCTACGTCTCCGAGCGCACCGGGGCCGATCAGGTAAACTTTCTTACCTTGCGGCTGACCCCCTCAGCCGGCCTCGGCTACCAGTGGGTGGACCGGCCCGACCTGCACTTCAGCCTGCAGGGCGGTCTCGCCTGGATCTACCAGGACTACAGCACCAATCCCTCCGCCACGGAGGAGGTCGCCGCGCGGGTGGGTTACCATGTCGACACGAGCTGGGACGGGGGCCGCCTGAGCGTCTTCCACGACCTCACCGTCACCCCGGCCTTCTCCGGCGGCGAGGTCCTGCTCCAGGTGGACGCCGGCCTGCGCATGCAGCTGACGAAGAAGATGTTCTCGTCCATCACCCTGAACGCCACCTACGACAATCGCCCCGGTCCGGGAGCGGAGGACCTCACGGCCCAGCTGCTGTTCGGCTTGGGCTACTCGTTCTGACCGGCAGGTGCGGTTGACGGGCGAGCGAGGCTTGCCCTATATGCCCGCCTCCCGCGCCCGGGCGATGAGCTCCGGGCGCGCATGCTTTGGATAAAGTCCCATGTCCCGCCGCTGCGAACTCACCGGTGTCGGCCCGATGGTCGGCCACAATGTGAGCCACTCGAACATCAAGACGAAGCGGCGCTTTCTGCCTGCGCTGGCGCCGGCCAGTCTGCAGTCGGACGCCTTGGGCCAGACCTTCAGGCTGCGGATCTCCAACGCCGCGCGCCGCACCCTGGACTTCCGCGGGGGCCTCGACGCCTACCTCGTCAAGACCAGCGACGACCTGCTCTCGCCCCGCGCCCTGAAGATCAAGCGCCAGGTGAAGGCCAAGCTCGCCGAGACCCCGGCGGCGGAATAGGTCGTTCCGTCCTTCCCCATGGGAGGGACAAAGTGCTTTTCCAAGCCCGAAGAACCCGATGGCGCGGTCTGTGCTCAGCCGCGATCCTGAAGGAACTCAGCGAGCACGACAGCGTCGTTGTGATCGCGGTCCTTCGCGCCATAGACCAGCGTGACCTGGCCTGCCGACATGATCTCGCGCAACCTGTCGACTTCGGGATTGGCGGCGAGTTCGCTCCGGTAGCGCTGGCGGAATTCCGCCCAGCGTTCGGGCCGATGGCCGAACCATTGGCGCAGTTCTGCGCTGGGCGCGATGTCCTTCAGCCAGTGATCGATATGCGCGTCGGATTTGCTCACGCCGCGCGGCCAGAGTCGGTCGACCAGGACGCGCACTCCGTCATCGTCTGAGGCGGCGTCGTAAGCGCGCTTGATCTGCATCGAGCCCCGCATCGAGGGACAGCGCGGCCCGCGCGCCTAGGGTTGCATCCGCAGGAGCTGGTCCATCCTGAATGCGCGGCGCGCGCAATCCCTAAGCCAGCAACTCCGGTCCGGCGTCGTTCACGTCCAGGCAGCCGGTGAGCGACATCGCCAGGCGCAGCTCCTGGCGCATCAGGTTCAGCACGTGGGTGACGCCGGCCTCGCCGCGGGCGCCCAGGGCGTACACCCAGGCGCGGCCGATGAGGCAGGCGTCGGCGCCGAGCGCCAGGGCCTTGAGCACGTCGAGGCCTGAGCGGATTCCGCCGTCCATCAGCACCTTCATATCGCCGCCGACCGCATCGGCGATCGCGGGCAGGGCCGTGATCGAGGCGGGCGCGCCGTCTAGCTGGCGACCGCCGTGGTTGGAAACCACGATCCCATCCGCTCCGCACGCCCGCGCCTCGCGCGCATCGTCCGCGTCGAGGATCCCCTTGATCACCAGCGGGCCGGGCCAGCGTTCGCGCACCCAGTCGATGTCCTTCCAGGTCACCGACGGATCGAAGTTGCGGCCCACCCACGACCAGTAGGCCGCCAGTGTGTTGAGCCCCTGGGTGGCGGAGGCGAGATTGCCCATCGAGTGCGGCCCGCCGTTGACCTGCACGTCCCAGAGCCACGCGGGATGGGTCAGGCCGTCCATCACCTGGCGCGCCCGGGCGGCGAAGGTGCTGGCGATCATGGTGTTGCGCGCATCTCGATAGCGCACGCCGGGCGCCGGAAGGTCGACGGTGAAAAGCAGCACCGGGCAGCCCGCCTCGCGCGCCGTCGCCAGCAGCTCGTCCATGAGGCCGCGATCACGGATCATGTAGAGCTGGAACCAGGGGGGCGCGGCGGCCTTGGCGACCTCGTCGATCGAGCACAGTCCGACGGTCGACAGGGAGAAGGGGATCCCCGCCGCCTTCGCCGCCCGCGCGGCCTGCACCTCGCCGCGGCGGGCGTTCATGCCGGCGTAGCCGACCGGCGCCAGCGCCACCGGCATCGACATCTCCTGACCGAACAACTCGGTGCGGAAGTTCAGCTTGGAGACGTCGCGCAGCACGCGCTGGCGCAGGGTCAGGCGCTTGAGCGCCTCGACGTTCTCGGCCAGCGTCCACTCTGAATAGGCGCCGCCGTCGATATAGTCGAACAACACCTTGGGCAGGCGGCGCCGCGCCGCCTCACGGTAGTCCGCGACATTGACCGCTCTCACGCTGCGGTCACCCGCGTCGGACGCGTGGGCGTCGGCCGGGCGACGACGCTAGGCAGCGGCTCCATCAGAGACAGCGCCGCCTTGCTGGCGACCCGCGGCTCTTCCTCGAAGAGTGCGGCGAGCTGCTCTGTCATGGCGCCGCCCAGTTGCTCGACATCGACGATGGTGACCGCCCTCCGATAATAGCGCGTCACGTCGTGCCCGATGCCGATGGCGATCAGCTCGACGGGGCTGCGGCTCTCGATCTCTGCGATCACCCTGCGCAGGTGCCGCTCCAGATAGTGGCCGCTGTTCACCGAGAGCGTCGAGTCGTCAACGGGCGCGCCGTCGGAGATGACCATCAGGATCCGCCGCTGCTCGGAGCGCCCGATCAGCCGGCCGTGCGCCCACAACAGCGCCTCCCCGTCGATGTTCTCCTTCAGGAGGCCCTCGCGCATCATCAGGCCGAGGTTCTTTCGCGCCCGACGCCAGGGCGAGTCCGCGCCCTTGTAGACGATGTGGCGCAGGTCGTTCAGCCGTCCGGGCGAGGGAGGCTTGCCGGCCTTCAGCCAGTCGTCGCGCGAGGCGCCGCCCTTCCAGGCGCGTGTGGTGAAACCCAGGATCTCGACCTTCACCCCGCACCGCTCGAGCGTGCGCGCCAGGATGTCGGCGCAGACCGCGGCAACCATGATCGGGCGCCCGCGCATCGATCCGGAATTGTCGATCAGCAGGCTGACCACGGTGTCGCGGAACTCGGTGTCCTCCTCCTGCTTGAAGGAGAGCGGCGCGGTGGGATCGATGATCACGCGGGTGAGGCGGGCGACGTCCAGCAGGCCCTCCTCCAGGTCGAAGCTCCAGGTGCGGTTTTGCTGCGCCAGCAGCTTGCGCTGCAGCCGGTTGGCGAGGCGCGCGACGACGTTGGAGAGGCTGGCCAGCTGCTGGTCCAGATAGGCGCGCAGCCGCGTCAGCTCTTCCGGCTCGCACAGCTCCTCGGCGTGGATGGTCTCGTCGTGGGCGGTGGTGAAGATCTTGTAGGCGGGCTCGGGGCGTCCGTGGTCCTTGATCTCGGGACGCGCGGGCTTGTCGCCCTCGCTCATCTCGATGTCTTCGTCGAGCTTGTCGGCGCTCTCGTCGTCCTCGGCGGCCGTCACATCGGTCTCGGCGCTCTCGCTCTCGCGCGCGCTCTTTTCGCCGTCGTCGGAGGAGTCGCTGGAGGGGGAGGGCTGCTCCTCCTGGCTTTCGCCCTCGCTGGAGGCCTCGGCCTCGCCGTCCTGGTCCTCGTCCTCCTGCGTGTCCTGGTCCGGCGCGTCGGAGAGGTCGTCGCCTATGGAGAGGTCGCGACAGACGCTGCGCGCGATGCGGCCGAACGCCTTCTGGTCCTCGATCGCTTCGCACAGCCTGTCCAGGCTAGAGCCCGCCTTGGCTTCGATCTCGCCGCGCAGGGCGTCGACCAGCGAGCGTGCGGACATCGGCGGCGGCTCTCCGGTGAGCCGCTCGCGCGCCAAGAGGGCGATGACGTCGGCCATCGGCGCGGCGGCGGGATCGACGATATGGTTGAGGCCCTTGCGCTGGGCCGCCTGCTCCCACACCGCCGCAAGATTCTCGCGGACCCCTGCCAGGGCGTTGGCGCCGATCGCCTCGATGCGCGCCTGCTCGAGCGCGTCGAACACCTGGCTGCCTTCCGCCGACTTGGGCTTACCGCGCCCGTGGACGGCGTCGTCATGGTGCGCCACGCGCAGGGCCATCTGATCGGCAAGGCCGCGGATGCGGGTGGTCTCGGGCCCCGACAGCTCGCGCGGCGGATGCGGCAGGATCGCCTTGTGCCCCTGCAGGCTGGGGCCATCGCCGCTGAACACCACCTCCAGGTCGGGCTGCTCGGCCAGCGAGCGCGCCGCGTTCGCCAGCGCCCGCTTGAAGCTTTCCCCAGGTGTTTCCTTCTGAGACATGCGCCTCCCATAACCCCTAGCTCCGCCCGGGGGAAAGCGTCGAAGCCGTCACCCCCGAAGATAAGCGCCGAAGGCGCAACAGACGCTCAGCTCATGCCGTCGTCACCGCCTCTGGTGTCTCGACGTTCGTTCACAGGAGTTGAACCACGAACCTCACGAACCCCACGAACATCTACTGAAATCCAAAGTCGATGGAATCGAGCCGATCGCGCCAAAGGCGTATTGATTATACTTACTTTGTTCGTGTGGTTCGTGAGGTTCGTGGTCAAATATCTTCTTCTTCGTGTCCTTGGTGAGCTTGGTGGTTCAATAGGATATTGCCGCTTCCGGTCGCTCCGCCGCCATTCAACCACCAAGCGCACAAAGAATACGAAGGGTAGCCGAAATATCCGGGGTGTCATGCGGCGTCTGCACGGTGGCCATGGGATCGAGCGCGCCTTCGGCGCAAGCAAAGGCTGCGGGCGCATTGACCGCAACCTTCGCCGCTACTAGGTTCCGCGCCCCCCAAAGAGGAAGCGCCGGCCAATGGCCCAGGTCGTCGTCGAAGACCTGAGAAAGACCTATCGCGTGGCCGCGCGCGAGCCGGGCGCGTGGGGGGCGATCCGCGGCCTGGCGCGTCGGCGCTGGCGCGAGATCGAGGCGCTTGCGGGCGCCTCCTTCGCGATCGGGTCGGGCGAGCTGGTCGGGTTCATCGGCCCCAATGGCGCGGGCAAGTCCACCACCATCAAGATCCTTTCCGGCATCCTGCGCCCCAGCGCCGGCGCCTGTGAGGTGGACGGCCTCGTCCCCTGGCGCGACCGCATCCGCCACGTGGCGCGCATCGGCGTGGTGTTCGGCCAGCGCACGCAGCTGTGGTGGGACCTGCCGGTGATCGACGGCTTCGACCTGCTGCGCGACATCTATCGCGTCGATCCGGCGCGCTATCGCCGCACGCGCGATGAACTGGTGGGCCTGATGCGGCTCGAGCCCCTGCTCGACCAGCCGGTGCGCCAGCTCTCGCTGGGCCAGCGGATGCGCTGCGAGATCGCAGCGGCCATGCTGCACGAGCCGCGCCTCCTCTTCCTCGATGAGCCGACGATCGGCCTCGACGCTCCCGCCAAGCTGGCCGTCCGTGAGCTGGTGGGGACGCTCAACCGCGAGCGCGGCGTGACCGTGGTGCTGACCACTCACGACATGCAGGACATCGAGGCCCTCGCGCGGCGCGTGATCGTGATCGGCAAGGGCGTCATCCTGGCGGACCAGCCGCTGGATGTCTTCCGCGCCGGCGTGCTGGCCGAACGGCGGGTGGTGGCGGATTTCGCCGGCGAGGCGCCGCGGATCGCCATTTCCGGGGTGGAGGAACGCGCGCGCGACGGCCGCTCGCTCGAACTCGCCTTCGATCCGGCGCGGATCGCCGCGCCCGCCCTGATCGCCGCAATCGCCGCGAACCACCCGCTCGAGGACATCCGCGTCGTCCATCCGCAGATCGAGGAAGTCATCGCGCGCTTCTACGATCTGCACGGCGCCGGAGAGGCGTGAGGTCGTCGTGCTGCGGCCCTATCTCGCCATCCTCTCGGCGCGCTTCCAGCTGGTGCTGCAGTACCGCGCCGCCGCCCTCGCGGGCTTCGCCACCCAATGCTGGTGGGGCGGCATGAAGGTCCTGATCTTCTCAGCCTTCTACGCCGGCGCCCGTGGGCTCGCGCCGATGAGCTTCGCCCATACCGTCAGCTACACCTGGCTCGGCCAGGCCTTCCTGATGTTCCTGCCCTGGTACGTCGACCCGGAGGTGGCCGACATGGTTCGCACCGGCGCGGTGGCCTACGAGCGGCTGCGGCCAGTGGACGGCTGGGCCTGGTGGTACGCCCGCGCTCTGGCCTGGACGGCCGCCCGAGTCGTCCCGCGTGCGGCCCTGATGTTCGCCATGGCCGCGGTCTTCATGCCCTTGGTTGGCCTCGGCCGATGGGGCCTGCGCCTTCCCCCCGACGGCCTCGGCGCGATCCTGTTCTGCGCGGCGATCCTTGCCGCCGCCCTGCTGTCCGCGAGCATGACCGTCATCCTCAACGTCGTGGCGGCGGCCAGCCTGACCGACCGCGGCGCGAACGCCATCGCCGCGCCGATCGCCATCGTCTTCTCCGGCAGCCTGGTCCCGCTCGCCTTCTTTCCCCACGCGCTCACGCCGTTCATGCGCCTCCAGCCGTTCGCCGGCCTGATGGACACGCCATTCCGAGTCTGGAACGGCGAGCTCGTGGGCGCCGCCGCCGTCGGCGCGATCGCGCTGCAGCTCGCCTGGGTCCTGATCCTCGCCGTGCTCGGCCGGCGTGCGGTGGAGGCGGTCATGGGCCGCATCCAGGTGCAGGGGGGGTGAGGGCGTGAACGGCCTGGCGCTCTACCTCAGATACGTGGGCGTGTCGGTGCGCGGGCAGATGCAATACCCGCGAACCTTCCTCCTTCTGAACGCCAGCCAGTTCTTCGGATCTGCGATCGAGATCCTCGGCATCTCGACCCTGTTCGGAGTGTTCGGCCACATTCGCGGCTGGTCTCTCGCCCAGGTCGCCGTCTTCTATGGCGTGGTGAACGCCGCTTTCGCCCTGGCCGACGTGGCCACCCGGGGCTTCGACGTTTTCGGTCCGCAGTTCGTGCGCACGGGCGCGTTCGACCGCCTGCTCCTGCGTCCCCGCACCACGGCGCTCCAGCTCCTGGGCTTCGAGCTGCGCGTGCAATTCGGCCGGCTGCTGCAGGCGATGATCGTGTTCGCCTTTGGCGCCTCGGCTCTGCGCCTGAGCTTCACGCCGGCCCACGTCCTGCTCCTGGCCTGGGCCCTGGCGGGCGGCGTCGCTCTCTTCGGCGGCATACTGGTGCTCCAGGCCACCCTGTGTTTCTGGACTGTGGACGCGCTGGAAGTGGCCAACATCCTCAGCTTCGGGGGCACGCAGGCGGGCCAGTATCCGCTGAACATCTACGCGGCGTGGTTCCGAAACCTGCTGATCTTCATCATCCCGATCGGCTGTGTCGCGTACTTCCCGGTCGTCGCCCTGCTGGGCGCGCGAGACCCTTTAGGCGCGCCCTCCTGGCTGCTCCCGCTGACGCCGGCCGTCGGCTTCCTGTTCCTCGCAGTGGCGCTGCGGGTCTGGGCTCTTGGCCTGGCGAAGTACGCCTCCACCGGAAGCTGACGTCCGTTGTCGGCCAGGGTCAGGCGAGAAGACCCCGCCGCCGTAGCGCGCCGCCGACGAGGCCGCAGCCCAGGATCATCAGGGCCCAGGATTGCGGCTCGGGGACCCCGGTGGGGAAGAAGGCTTCGCCGTGCGGACTATCCAGCCCGCTGACGATCGGCGTGAAGGCGCCCGTGGAGAGGTTGACCTGCACGACCTCGCCCAGGATGTCCGCGGCCGAAGTCCCGGTCCCGGCGGTGAAGTCGCCCACCACCGAATAGACGATGTTGGCGGCGGTGTCGGCGACCAGCAGCCTCTGGCGGGCGCCTGAGCCGAACACCGTGTCGTCGACCTCCCCGGCCAGATTCAGCACCGAGG
>DATHPX010000154.1:0-3396 GCA_035483335.1 Caulobacteraceae bacterium
GCGTCGGACCCCCACTCATGCCGAGCCGCGAGCGGCCTGGTAGAGGTGAAGCTGCGCTGCCGCCGCCCGAAGCAGGGGCGTGTTCACACCGTTCGCGTGGCCGCGATCGACGAGGTCTTGCAGGATGGCGTCGACTTCGACCGCCGTACCGCCCTTTAGGTCTCCGTACATCGAAGAGGCCAGCGGAGACCCTGGCTGCGTCAGCGAGGTCGTCGCGGTGCTCATGAAGCGGTCGGATGGAGGATAGCCGCAGGATCGCGCCACATCGGCAGCTTCCTGTAAAATCGCCAGCGCCGTGGCCTGGCCCCCAGGTGCGGCGACGATCTCGCCGATCGAACCGCGCAGCAGGCAGTTGGCGCCGCCGAGGCTGGCCAGCTGCACCCACTTCTCCCACATATCCGGCAAGATCGTGGAGGAGATCGACGCGTCGAACCCGACGCCCTGCATGGCGGCGTCCACGGCCCGGACGCGCTCGCTCTCCGCTCCGTCCAGTTCGCCATAGCCGATCTGCTGAAGGGGCATCAGCTGGCGGATCACGCCGTCCTGGAGCGTCACCGCGATGCGGCAGGCGCCTCCGATGAGCGCATCGCGGCCGAAGCGCGCCTCAAGGCGCGCCATGTGCGCCATGCCATTCAACACCGGAAGGATCAGGGAGTTCGGCCCCACGGCCGGGGCGAAATCCTTCATGGCGGCCTCAAGGGCGTAGGCCTTGACGCTGAGGAAGATGAGCTGGAATGGGCCGGAGAGGTCCTCGGCGATCACCAGCTTGGGCTGCAAGGTCAGGTCGCCGAGGGGGCTTTTCACCTGCAGCCCTTGCGCCCGTAGCGCAGCGGCCCGATTGGGGCGGACGAGGAAGGTGACGTCCCGCCCGGCCGCCGCCAGGCGGGCGCCGAAATAGCCGCCCACAGCGCCCGCCCCAACAATCAGGATCTTCAAGCTCATCTCGGTCTTCCTTGTCGGCTTGGGTGGAAGGGTCAACCGTGGGGCTGGCTGGTGGGGGTGTCGGCCTCCAGTTCGTGCATGAACGTCCCGACATGCTCCGCCCAGAGGTCGGGTCGGGACATGGTGAGGTGGCCGAACGAATTCGCCGTACCCTTCTGCACCACGTAGCGCGCACCCGGTATGGTCGGCGTCAGCTTCTCCAGGACGCCCAACCGGTCGGGGTTGAACTCGTCGTCGTCGAAGTTCAGCGCGAACACCTTGGTGCGGATCGCCGAGAGATGGGGTTCGGGGTCATAGTCCCCCGACGATTTCAGCGAATAGAGCACGTCGTTCGGATCGACGCCGCGCGACTGGGTGGCGATCTCGGCGAGGAAGTTGTCGGTGCTGGCGCCGTCGGGCGCGACGGCCTGCAGGTGCTCCACGCCGTCGATCATCATGCGCAGCAAGGCGTAGGCGCGGGCCCATCCGGGCAGGGGGGCGGTGTAATTCCCATCCTGGTAGCCGGGATCGTCCTTGATCATGTCGATCGCCAGATGGCGCCAGATCGCGTTGCGGCCCGACACCTTGATGGGCAGGGAAACCACCGGCATCACCCCGTCCATCTCGTCGGGATAGGCCTCGGCCCGCTGCCAGGCGTTCATTCCGCCCATCGACATGCCCAGGATGGCGTGCAGGTGCTTGATCCCGAGCGTTTCAGCGACAACCTTGTGCTGGATGTCCACCATGTCGCCGTAGCCGTAGTTGGGGAACTTGGCCCGCAGCCCGTCGCTGGGCTTGCTGGTATGGCCGCAGCCAATGGCGTCGGGAAAGATCAGGAAGTAGCGGCTGGCGTCCAGCGGCCGGCCGGCGTCATAGAGCGACTTGGTGTAGGCCCGCGTGGTCACCGCCTTGCTGTCGGAGCCAGTCCAGTGCAGCACCAGCACGGCGTTGTCGATCTGGCCTTGGGTATTGCGATGGGGCGTTCCAAGCGTCAGGTAGTGGACGCGCAGCGACGGCAGCACCTCGCCGTCGCGGAAGCGGTAGTTCTCGTAGGTGACGTCGAAGGGCTTGTAGGGGGCGTCGCCGGCTGGTCCCCACGGGCTGCTTTGGCTGGACGCCGGCGAAGCGGCGACGCTCGCCAGGGCCAGGGCGCCGGCGGCGACTGCGAGCCTGCGGGCGGACTTGATCATGCTGCGGCCGGTCATCACGCCTTCGCTCCCGTCACCTGCTCGGCCAGGGCGGCGAGCTTGGTGTCCAGTTTGCGCGCCGCGGCGGTGACCTCGGTGTTGTTGAGCCGGCTCATCAACGACGATGGCAGGTCGTAACCGAGCCGCGTTCCGCCGCCGGGCGGCTCGTAGATCAGCACACGCACGGGCACGTTCAGCCCAACGCCGAGGTCGTGCTTCATCATCGTGCGCGCGATCAGGGGATTGCCCACGATGTACTGGCGCGACTTGGTCGGTTCACCGTAGAGGCCCGACCAGGCGCCATGATCGAGCACGAGGAAGCGCATGAAGCCGCTGTCGGCCTCAAAGGCGTGAATGCGGCGCTCAAAGTCTTCCACGTTCTCTGAGGCCGCCAGTTCCCGCTCGAACCGGCCGTCGGAGATGTCGCCCGTCGCCGCCTCGAAGGCCGCGGTTACCTGCTGGAACGGTCGCGACGTCGCGTACTCAATGTGCTCCGCCGTAAATAGCTCGCCCATGGCCGGTCCTCTGTGTTGGAGCCGCACCAGGACCTGCCTGGCTGTGCTCTTGATTGTTTAGATGTGTCGACTCATCTAAACAATCAAGGGGGCGGTGATCGCCAAGTCGCTGGAAAGGGCGCGACGTGAAGAAATCCAAGGCGGAAACCGCGCAGACCAAGCTGCGCATCGTCGCGGCCGCGGCCGACGAGGTTCGTCGCAAGGGGCTCGCCGAAGCCAACATGGCCGAGGTCATGAGCGCGGCCGGTCTGACCCATGGCGGCTTCTACAGGCATTTCGCCAATCGCGAGCATCTGTTCGCGGAAGGCCTGAGGCAAGCCATGGCGACGAGCCAGAAGGTCATGGCCGATCGGGTCGCGGTCGGCGGCGTTCCGCATGCGGTCGAAGGCTATCTCTCGGTCGCGCATCGCGACGAGGCTGTTCCGCGCTGTCCCTACGCCGCGTTGGGCTCCGAATTGGCGCGCGACCCCGATCTGGGGGCGCAGGCTTGGGCCGGCGTTTCCGCGCAGATCGACACTCTCGCGCAAGGCCTTGGTGGCGGCGATGACGCGAGAGATCGCGCGACCATGATTTTCGCCATGATGATGGGCGCCATGACGCTGGCGCGGCTGGCTGGGGACGGGGGGCCTTCGGATCGGATCCTGGAGCTGGCCCGGCAGGAAAGCCTAGCGATCGCCCAGCCATCCCAGCGACTGACCTGAGATTCCTCCATCGACCCTTGTCCTACAAGTGGTTGCGGGTTTCTGGAGGCGGCCGAAATTGGCTGTAAGCCG
>DATHPX010000155.1:0-38418 GCA_035483335.1 Caulobacteraceae bacterium
ACCCGGCCCCGACGATCGCCACTTCCTGAAGGCCTGAACTGCGATGAAAACCAGCCCAGCGCCGGCGCCGACGAGCCACAGGCGGTTCCAGCCGGCCAGCAGGTTCTCGCTTGCCCCGATGCGCCACAGGGTGACGGCGACGATCACGACGGCAAGGCCGAGGTGAGGCCAGGTCAGTCTGTCGAGCGCCAACCTCCGGGCCTCGCTCCCTGAGCGCGCCGGCGCCGTCGGCTCGCGTCCGCGCAGCGCCCGGATCGGGGCGTTCCAGAGGAGGTGGTAGGCCAGGAAAAACCAGGCGGCAATGAGAGCGAGGCCCATCCACATCGAGGTCAGGACCCAGGCCGTCGGAACAGTGGAGGCCAGGGTCAGCCAGCTCGCGAGGCCGATGCCGATCACAACGGCGCCGACCATGATCCAGTAGGTTCGCCGGAGGCCCTTGCAAAAGTCCCCCACGAAGCGGTCGCGCTCGGACGCGGAGACCGGGACGCCGGGCGCCCGGACCGTCGGCCTGAACATGTACTGCGAGCCGTCCGGTTCGAACCGGCGGGCGAACAGATCAATCGTCTGTTCAGTACGGCTCATCCTCGCCTCGTCCCCGATTCTGGCGCCAGGAGGCTCTGGTCTTCAACCCCGGACATGCGCCAAGCTTGGTCGTGGGAACCAGCTCAGATTGGGATGGGGAAGGGGCCGAGGAGCCGCTCGCGGGCGGCGTGATGAATTTTGTCGTCAAAGTGGGCGACACCGTGCGGCGCAGGCCCTGCGAGAACCACCGCTTCGTCCATCGCCTGCTGGAGCGGTTCGCGCAGGCCGGCTGGGATGGCGCGCCGCGGTTCCTGGGTTTCGACGAGAAGGGGCGCGAAGTCCTGAGCTTCGTCTCCGGACACGTCGACTGGGACAACGCCAAGGCCACGCCGCTTGCCGAGGAGGGCCTCGCCCAGGTCGCGCGGCTGACGCGCGCCTTCCACGACCTCACCGCCGGATCGGACCTCGCCGGCGCAGGGGAGGTCGTCTGCCACAATGATCTTGCGCCGCGGAACTGCGTCTATCGGTCGGCGCGCGAGCCGCGCGAGCCCTTTGCGTTCATTGATTGGGACAACGCCGCTCCCGGGCGGCGGATTGAGGACGTGGCCCACGTCTGCTGGCAGTTCATCGTGCTCGGCCCCGCCAATCCCGACCCGGCCGCCGCGGCCCGGCATGTGCGCGTGATCGTCGACGCCTATGGCCTGGGCCCTGAGCGAGGCCAACTCATCGAGACGATTTTCTGGTGGCAGGACAGGAGCTGGCGCTGGATCGAGGCCAGGTCGCGGGAGGGGGACGCGGCCATGATCACCCTGCGCGACCGCGGCGCCACCTCCGATATCCAGGCGTCGCTCCGCTGGACGCGAGAGAACCGAACCGTGTTCGAGGAGGCCTTGCGGCGGTGAGTCCTGCCTGTCACCGGATGTAGAAAGAGGCCGGACAAGGCGATAGCCTAGCCGGCAGGGAACGCCGTAACTGGCGCTTGGGGGGCGACTCATGCGTCGAGCGATTCTGGTTGCTGTATTGATCTCAGCCACTGCTGCGGACGGAGCGCCGATTGATCCTGGGAGGGTCAACGCGCCGCCTCCAGGCTTCTTCCTCTTTCTGCCGCTCTCCTTGATCGCGATCTGGCTGTTTGTCGTCGCCATCCTCAGCCTGATGTCGGGCTGGCTGGACCTGATGAGTCGCTTTCCCGATCGTCCCGAGGCCGCCCTGGCCAGGCTCGACTTCCAATCCGGCATGATGGGCGCAGGCGTTCGCATGGGCGGCATCCTGACCCTGACGGCCTGCCCGTCCGGGCTGCGGGTCGCCATCTGGCGGCTCTTCGGGCCGTTCTGCCGCCCGTTCTTCGTACCCTGGCGCGAGATCACCGCCGAACCGTTCACGCTCCTTCTCACCCCGATGATCCGACTGCGCTTTGGAAACCCGCCGGTGGGCGTGCTCTCGCTCCGCGCGCGGATCTGGGAGCGCCTGTCCGAAGCGGCCCGGCGCGAAGTCGGGGCGCAGGTCCCGCCATCGTATCCTGTCTCAGAAGGTCGACTGGTCCAGGCCGCCGTCGTGCAATGGGGAGCCCTGACGGCTTTCGCGGCGGCGCTCTTTTATTTTGGTCCAAGGCTGCTGGCGCCCGGCGCCGCGCATCCGCCGCTCGCGATGTGCATCGGATTCCCGGCGGTCGTGTTCGGTGTCGGCCAGCTCCTTCAGTATTTGCGCCATAGTCGTACGGGGTGAGCGGGGTCAAAGCGGGTTGATCCGGTCCCACGAAGGCCGCAACGTCCCTGCAAGGCACAAGGAGGAGAGGGCCATGGTCTCGCCACACGCCGTCGTATCCAAAGAGGAGTGGCTTGCCGCGCGGGTCGCGCTGATGGCCAGGGAGAAGGCCCATATGCGCGAGGGCGACGCCCTGGCGGCGCAGCGGCGCGCCATGCCTTGGGTGAAGGTGGAGAAGGCCTATGTCTTCGACACCCCGGAGGGGAAGAAGACCCTGCCGGAGCTGTTCGGCGATCATGACCAGCTGATCGTCCACCACCTGATGTACGATCCGGCGTGGAGCGCCGCCTGTCCCGGCTGCACCTTCCAGGCCGAGCATATCGATGGGCCGGCGCCCCACCTCGAGCGGCACAATGTGAAGATCCTCGCCGTCTCGCGCGCGCCGCTGGAGAAGCTTGCGGCCTACAAGGCGCGCATGGGCTGGGACTTCGAGTGGGTGTCCTCGCAGGGCGCCGACTTCAACTACGACTTCCACGTCTCGTTCACCGACGAGGAAATCGCCGCAGGAAGGGTCGACTACAACTTCGGGACCATCCGGACCGATCCCCGGTATCTGACCCGGGAGCTCCCGGGCGTCAGCGTGTTCTACAAGAACGCGGCGGGGGAGGTGTTCCACACCTATTCCACCTACGCCCGCGGCCTGGACGCACTGCTGGGCGCCAACCACTACCTGGACATCACGCCCGAGGGCCGCGACGACGCCGCCTATCCCGACTGGCCGCGCCGGAGGGACGAGTACGACACCCCGCCGACCGAGGGACATGGGTAGGGCGTGAGGCGACCGGGACCCTGAGCGGGGGCGGACTTGCCCGGCTGGAGCAACTTCTTCGTCGGGGAGCTGGGGGCGGCGGCCGCGCTCGCGGGGCTGCTGTTCGTCAGTGTGTCGATGAACCAGGCTAGGATCCTCGCGCTTGGGCGCATGGCGGACCGGGGGCTGGAGACCCTGGCGATGCTATTCCTGGTGATGGTGGTGGCGTCGCTGGGGCTGGTGCCAGGGCAGCCCTTGCGATGGCTGGGGGCCGAGATTCTCGTGGTTGGCGCGGCGACGCTCGCGTGGCTGATACCCGTCCAGCAGCGCTACATGCGGCTGCTCGATCCCATTCATCTTCGAAGATCGGCGCGGATGGCCTGGTTCACGCGCGCCGCCATCGGCATCTTCGTGATCGGCGGGCTGGGGCTGGCGACCCTCGGGCAGGCGTGGGCGCTCTACCTGCTGCCGCCGGGGATCCTGCTGGTCTTCGCAGCCGTCGGGCTCAACGCCTGGGTGCTTCTGATCGAGATCAACCGGTGAGGCGGCGCGAGGTCGTCCCGGTCAGCCCGGGAAAACTGCTGCGGCGACCTGGGCGACGCGGGTAAGTCCGGAGGCGATCTCGGCGCGGAAGCGGTCGTGGAAGTACATGAAGCGGTGCTGCAGGGCGATCGCCATCAGGGCGCCGGACCGATCGTCCGTGGGCAGCTCGACGCCTGCGGCGGCGATCAGTCGGCGCTGCGGAGCCGCGCGGCCGTTGAACAGGCAGAGGAACGGCGCGACGAGGTCGAGGGCGGCAGGCGCGACCATGGCGTCGGCGAGGTCGAGCACGCCGGAAACGCGCCAGCGCCCGTGGACCTCTGCAAGCAGAACGTGCTCGTCAGTGAGGTCGGCGTGGATCAGGACGGGCGGCCCCAGGGCTTCGAGCCAGGCGCGGCGGGGGGCAAGAAAGCGGACGATGTCGGCGACCTGTTCGGCGCTGTTGCCGCGCCCGCGATGCAGGGCCTCGGCGTCGTCCAGGCAGGAGCGCAGGTAGCGCGGCCATGGGCCGAAGCTGCGCTCGAAGCCTGCCGGCGGCGTGGAGTGGAAGGCGGCGATGAAGGCGCCCAGTTCATCGGCTATGCGTTCGAGGTCCGCTTCGCCCAGCGCCCCGAGCAACTTGCCCATGGCGATCCCGGGCACGTCGGCGGAGACGAGATAGCGCCAGTCCTCCAACTCGCCGGTGAGCCTGATGCCGGGGACCGGCAGAGGCAGTCGCCCTTCAACCAGGGCCGTGGCGGAGATCTCCGCCTCGAACGCATCGGCGAAGAATGGCGGGGTGATCTTCAGCCACTCACCATCACCGGTGCGGAATACAAGGTTCGAACCCTCGACCTTGCGGACCAGCGGCCGCGCCAGGGCGTGCCGCGCGGCGACGACCTCGGCGAGATCCGCGCCGAACGCCGCATCCCCGAAACGCAGGCGATATTCCGCCTCCGTCACGTCAAGCGTCATCGTCCCCATCGCGCCGACTTATCATCTCTTCTTATCCCGTCATCGCAGGTCCTCGCTTCCCCCCACATTCGCGGTGGTCGCTACGGCCCGGGATGACGGAAGAGAAGGAAGCAGAGAGATTCTCGAGACTCCCCGGCACGGGAAGCTTCCTCACCCCACAAGTGGCCCGTTCCACACCTCGATCGCCGGCGAGCCGCGATAGTCGGAGAGGACGCAGAGGGTGCCGGTGGCGAGGAGGAAGCGCTGGCCGGCCTCGGGGGGCAGGTCGATCCAGCGGGCGGCGAGGACGCGCAGGATGTGGCCGTGGGCGAAGAGGGCCACATCGCCGCCAGCCTCCCGCGCCGCGGCGATCACCCGGTCCGCGCGCTCGCCCACCTGCGCCGGCGTCTCACCGCCCGGGCAGCCGTCGCGGAAGACCATCCAGCCCGGCCGATCGGCATGGATCTGGGCGGGGGTGAGGCCCTCGTAGTCGCCGTAGTTCCACTCCATCAGATCGGGCTCGACGATCGCCTCATCGCCCAGGCCCGCGAGCTCGGCCGTCGTGCGGGCGCGTTGCATCGGGCTCATCATGACCAGGGCGAACCGCCGGCCGGCCAGCGCGGCCTTCAGCGAGGCGGCCAGCGCCCGGCCATTGTCGGTGAGCGGCAGGTCGGTCACGCCGGTATGGCGACCGTTCAGGCTCCACTCGGTCTCGCCGTGGCGGATGGCGAACACGCTCACGGCAAGATCGCTCTTCAGACGTTGTCGGCTTCGGTCGAGCTGACGGCCCGCCGTTCGCCGCCGCCCCACTTCCAGCCGGCGATCTCGGGCATGTCGTCGCCGTGGCGGCAGATGTATTCGCGGTGCTCGATCAGTTTGTCGCGGATCGCCTGCTTGGCGTAGGCGGCGCGCGAGCCGAGCGTCCCCACCCGGTCGATGACCTCGCCGACGAGGTGGAAGCGGTCCATCCCGTTCAACACGCACATGTCGAAGGGCGTGCTCGTCGTTCCCTCTTCGCGATAGCCGCGCACGTGCAGGTTCTCGTGGCAGTGGCGCTTATAGGTCAGGCGGTGGATCAGCCACGGATAGCCGTGGAAGGCGAAGACGATCGGCCGGTCGGTGGTGAACAGGGCGTCGAAGTCCTGGTCTGACAGGCCGTGCGGATGCTCCGACTCGGGCTGCAGCCGCATCAGGTCGACGATGTTGATCACGCGCACCTTGAGCTGGGGCGCATGCTCTCGCAGGATCTGGACGGCGGCCAGCGTCTCCAGGGTCGGTACGTCGCCGCAGCAGGCCATCACCACGTCGGGCTCGCCGCCGCGGTCGTTGCTGGCCCACTCCCAGATGCCCAGGCCGCCCTCGCAGTGCCGGACCGCCTCGTCCATCGTCAGCCACTGCGGCGCGGGCTGCTTGCCCGCGACGACGACGTTCACGTAGTTGCGGCTGCGCAGGCAGTGGTCAGTGACCGAGAGCAGGCAGTTGGCGTCGGGCGGCAGGTAGATGCGCACGACCTCGGACTTCTTGTTCGCCACATGGTCGATGAAGCCGGGATCCTGATGGCTGAAGCCATTGTGGTCCTGGCGCCAGACATGACTGGAGAGCAGGTAGTTGAGCGAGGCGACCGGCCGGCGCCAATGGATCTCGTTGCACACCTTCAGCCACTTGGCGTGCTGGTTGAACATCGAATCGATGATGTGGATGAAGGCCTCGTAGCACGAGAAGAAGCCGTGCCGGCCGGTGAGCAGATAGCCCTCGAGCCAGCCCTGGCACTGGTGCTCGCTGAGCATCTCCATCACGCGTCCGTCGCGCGCCAGATGGTCGTCCCAGGGATAGGTGTCCGCCTCCCAGGTGCGGTTGGTCACCTCCAGCACGTCCTGCCAGCGGTTGGAGTTGTTCTCGTCGGGACTGAACAGGCGGAAGTTCTTGTGGTCCATGTTCAGCTTCATCACATCGCGCAGGAAGCGTCCCATGACGCGGGTCGATTCCGCCGTCGTCGCGCCAGGCGTTGGCACCGCGACCGCATAGTCGCGGAAATCGGGAAGGCTCAGCTCGCGCAGCAGCTGGCCGCCGTTGGTGTGGGGATTGGCGCTCATCCGTCGCGTCCCCTTGGGCGGCAGGTCGGCGAGCTCCGCGAGGAGGCGGCCATCTTCGTCGAACAGCTCCTGCGGCCGGTAGCTCTTCATCCAGGTCTCGAGGATGCGGACGTGCTCGGGGTTCTCGTGCATCTCGCCCATTGGCACCTGGTGCGAGCGCCAGTAGTCCTCGGTGCGCTTGCCATCGATCTCCTTGGGGCAGGTCCAGCCCTTGGGCGAGCGCAGGATGATCATCGGCCAGCGTGGGCGCTCGGAAACGCCTTTGCGGGCGGCGTCCTGGATGGCGCGGATCTCGTGAATGGCCCCATCGAGCGCCTCGGCCATCAGCTCGTGCATCGTCGCCGGATCGTGTCCCTCGACGAAGTAGGGCGTGTAGCCATAGCCGCGGAACAACTGGTCGAGCTCCTCGTGGCTGATGCGCGCGAGGATGGTCGGATTGGCGATTTTGTATCCGTTGAGGTGCAGGATCGGCAGCACCGCCCCGTCGGCAGCTGGATTGAGGAACTTGTTGGAGTGCCAGCTGGTCGCCAGCGGGCCCGTCTCAGCCTCGCCGTCGCCGACGATGCAGGCCACGATCAGATCCGGATTGTCGAACGCCGCCCCATAGGCGTGCGAGAGGGCGTAGCCGAGCTCGCCGCCCTCGTGGATCGACCCTGGCGTCTCGGGCGCGACGTGGCTCGGGATGCCGCCAGGGAAGGAGAACTGCTTGAACAGCTTCTGCATGCCCGCCGCGTCGGCGGTGATGTCCGGATAGACCTCGCTGTAGGTCCCCTCGAGCCAGGCGTTGGCCACCAGGGCCGGGCCGCCATGGCCGGGACCGGTGATGAAGATCATGTCGAGGTCATCGCTTTTGATGACTCGGTTCAGGTGCGCGTAGATGAAGTTGAGGCCCGGTGTCGTGCCCCAGTGACCGAGCAGGCGCGGCTTGATGTGCGCCTTGGTGAGCGGATCCTTCAGCAACGGATTGGCGTAGAGATAGATCTGGCCGACCGAGAGGTAGTTGGCGGCCCGCCAGTAGGCGTCCAGCAACGCCCGCTCCTTGTCCGACAGCGCCTTGGTCTGGGTGGAGGGCAACACTTCCGACATGTTCGTCTCCCGGGCAGGAGTCTGGTCACCGCGGCGCAGGCGCCGCTTCAGTCGTCGTGCAGCTCGCGGCGCGGCGCGCTGGCGCGGGCTGTGAACAGCGTGTCCTCGGATTCGTCCGTATACTTCCCAAGTGCGGCGGCGCAGTTGAAGCGCGCGCGCTGGACGAAAGCCTGACGGCCGGCGGCGACGCCTTCCTCGCGGCCGCGCCAGGCGGTGAGCGCGTCGTCCTGCAGGGCGCGCCCGAACGAGAAGCTGATCGCCCAGGGCTTGGGCCCCGGAAGGCGGTTGATGGCGTTGAGGTGCGCCGTGGCGAGACGCGAGGTCTGGCCGCCGGAGAGGAAGACGATCCCGGGCACGGCGGCCGGCACGCGCCGGCGAAGGCAGCGCAGGGTTGCGAAGGCCACCTCGTCCACGTCCGGTTGCCTGGCGCAGTCGTCGCCGGCGACCACCATGTTGGGCTTGAGCAGCATGCCCTCCAGCGTCACGGCCTGCTCTTCGAGGGCGTCGAAGACAGCGAGTAGGGTTTGGCTGGTGACCTCCTCACATCGCTCGATGGTGTGGTCGCCATCCATCAGCACCTCGGGCTCGACGATTGGGACCAGCCCCTGCTCCTGGCTGAGGGCGGCGTAGCGGGCGAGCGCGTGGGCGTTGGCCAGAATGCACATGCGGCTGGGGATCGCCTCGCCGATGCGGATGACCGCGCGCCACTTGGCGAAGCGAGCGCCCATGGCGTGGTAGTCGGTGAGGCGCTCGCGCAGGCCGTCCAGACCCTCGGTCACCGTCTCCCCGCTCGATCCGGCGAGGGGCTTGGCGCCCGCGTCGACCTTGATCCCGGCCAGAATGCCCTGGTCGGTCACAAGCTGGATGAGCGGCCGGCCGGTCGAGCTCTTCTGATGGATAGTCTCGTCCTGCAGGATCACCCCGCCGATGAATTCGGCGGCCCCCTTCGCGGAGAACAGCATCTCGCGGTAGGCGCGGCGGTTCTCTTCCGTAGACGGAATGCCATGCGCGTCGAACCGGCGCGTCAGGGTGGCCGGCGTCTCGTCCGCGGCGAGGATACCCTTGCCGCGCGCAACAAGCGCCGCTGCGATGTCGGGCAGATCGTGGGTCATGGGTTGGCCTCCGTCGCGGTCTTCGCCGGGCTTCGCATGGGCCTCAGGCTAACCGTCTAACGCGCGAGTTGAAATCGGGTCTGGGCGAGGCGGCCTCTCAGGTCTCTCACGAAGAGCGCCAGCGGACCGGCCCGCTATGCTGGGCTTGCGGGCGGCGAGTGTGGCCGCGCGCGCTGGCTCGGTGGGATCGCCCGATGTTCCTCGAGCCTCGCCCCCTGGCGACTGCGGCGCTGCCCCGCGGTCGCGTCACGCGCGACGGAGGCCTGCCATGACCGTGTCGGCTGCGATCTTCGACGTCGACGGCGTCCTTGTGGCCTCGCCGCACGAGCGGGCATGGCGCGAGGCGCTGACCGGCTATGCAGACCCCGAGGGCTTCACAACGGCCTTCTACCAGGCCCACGTCGCGGGCAGGCCCAGGCTCGACGGCGCCCGTTCGGCGCTGGAGCATCTCGGCGTCGCCGAGGCGGACCGGCTCGCGCCCGCCTATGCGGAGACCAAGCAGGCGCTGATCGACGAGCTGATCGACCACGGCGACTTCGAGGCGTTCCCCGACGCGGTGCGGCTTGCGGACTCCCTGCACAAGGCGGGGGTGAAGCTGGCCCTGGCCTCGTCGTCGAAGAACGCCGAGGCGATGTTGCGCCAGCTGGCCCTGCCCGACGGCGCGCCTCTTCTCTCCGCCTTCGACGCGGACCTCAGCGGTCGCGACGTGCCGCGGGGCAAGCCCGACCCTGCGCTGTTCCGCCTCGCGGCTGAGACGCTTGGCGTGTCGCCCGACGAATGCCTGGTGGTGGAAGACGCGCCGGCCGGAGTCCTGGCGGCGCACGCTGGCGGCATGCAGGCGGTGGGGATCGCCAGGCTCGGCGACGAGGCGCTCCTGGCGGGCGCGGGCGCCGACCTGGTGGTGACCAGCCTCGATCAGGTCGACCTCGCCGCGCTCGGCGAGGGGGCGCTGCGCGCGCGCATCGCCACGCCCGTTCGGCCGATGGAGGCGGCGATGACGCCAACGGCGGCGCACAACTGGGTTCTGCGCCACGACGGCTACAGCGTGATGACCGAAAGCGCGATCGAGTCCCGCTTCGCGATCAGCAACGGCTTCATGGGCATGCGCGGGGCGCGCTCGATCAGCCGCGGACCGACCTGGGCGAGCTGGCTGGGATATCTGCGATGGGCGTCTTGGCCGCGCTGCTATGTGGCGGGCTTCTTCGACGTCCCCAACATCGAGCCTCCCATCCCGGCTCTGGTGCCTGTAGCGGACTGGTCGCGGGTGCGCATTCTGCTGGACGACCGGGCTTTGGTCGTCAGCGAGCACGTCGTCTCGACCGGCGCCCGCGAGCTGGACATGCGACGCGGCCTGTTCCGCAGCAGCTTCACGCACCGCTCGCCCGACGGGGTCACCGCGAACGTCGATGAGGTGAGGCTGCTGTCGCAGGCGGATCGGGCGAACGGACTGCAGCTCGTGCGGTTCTGGCTCGACCGCGACGACGTGGACGTCACATTCGAGGCCAGCTTCAGCATGAGCGGCCTTGGCCTCGAGCCGCTGCGAATGGAAAACGAGGTCGCCGCATGGCGGACCGAGGTGTCCCGCAGGAGCGTGGCGATGGCGGGCGCGGCGCGCCTTCGCCTCGGCGGCGAAGAACTCGCGGCGGAAGGCCCGGCGTTCCTGCGATGGGTCTGGCGGTGGCGCTCGAGGGCCGGGCAGGTCGTCGAGTTCGACCGCATGATGGCGACGGCGCGTGCGGAGCCGCGCGAGGATCCGGTCCCCGAGGCGCTCGAGGCGCTGAGGCAGGTCCGCTCCGTTGGCTGGCGCGAGGTGCTCGATCGCCACGAGAGCGCCTGGAACCGGAGGTGGGCGGTGGGCGATGTCGTCATCGACGGCGACGAACCTCTGCAGCGCGCGGTGCGGTTCGCGGTCTATCACCTGGTCAGCGCGGCCAATCCCGAGGACGAGCGGGTCTCGGTCGGCGCGCGGGCCCTGACCGGCGACGCCTATTTCGGTCACGTGTTCTGGGACACCGAGATCTACCTCCTGCCGTTCTACACGACGATCTGGCCGGAGGCGGCGCGGGCCCTCCTGATGTACCGGTTCCACACCCTGCCCGCCGCGCGGGCGAAGGCCGCGAGGATGGGCTGGAGAGGCGCGCTCTATGCCTGGGAATCTGCGGACACCGGCGAAGAGACGACGCCCGAGCACGTCATCGGGCCGAACGGCGAGCGGATCGAGATCCTCTGCGGCAAGCTCGAGCAGCACATCAGCGCCGACATTGCCTACGCCGTCTGGCAGTACTGGCGGGCGACAGGAGACGACAGCTTCTTCCTCGATGCGGGAGCCGAGATCCTGCTGGAAACGGCAAGGTTCTGGGCTTCACGCGCAACGCGCGAGAGCGATGGCCACCGGCACATCCGCCACGTGATCGGCCCCGATGAGTACCATGAGGATGTCGACGACAACGCCTTCACCAATGTGATGGCGAAGTGGAACATCGCCCGGGCCATCGAGGCCCTCGACATCCTTTCGACAACATGGCCGGAACGCGCGGCGGAGCTGCGACGCTCGCTCGGTCTCGGGCGGCCCGAACTGGCGGACTGGGCCGACGCGGTCGAGCGGATCGTCACCGGATTCGATCCGGCGAGCGGCCTCTACGAGCAGTTCGCCGGCTATCACAGGCTGGAGCCGATCAACCTCGCGGACTATGCCGACCGCACCTTCCCGATCGATGTGGTCATCGGGCGCGAGCGGACGCAGGCCTCGCAGGTGGTCAAGCAGGCCGATGTCGTGGCCTTGCTCGCTCTGCTGCCCGAGGCCTTCCCCGGGACGTCCGGCGAGATCAACTTCAGGCACTACGAGCCACGCTGCGGGCACGGCAGTTCGCTGAGCGCGGCGATGCACGCCCTCGTCGCAGCCGAACTTGGCGATGCGGATCTCGCCTTGCGCTACCTCGACCGGATCGCCCGGCTCGATCCCGACCCCAACGCCGCCGGCGGCGTCCGCATCGCGGGCCTTGGCGCCATCTGGCAGGCGATAGTCCTGGGGTTCGGCGGCGCAGACCTTTCTGGAGACACGCTTGCGCTTCGTCCAAAGCCGCCGCCCCGCTGGCGCAGCCTGTCCTACCAGCTGCGCTATCGCGGTCGCCTCATCGCGGTCCACGTGGAGGATGGCGTGGTCAGGGCCACGCTCCTCGAAGGCGCGGCGCTGGAGGTGCGGATCGGGACGGCTGCCCATCTGCTGACTCCGGACTCCCCGATCGAGGCGAGCCTACGCGAAGTGGAGCGGATCGACGCCTGAGCTCCGGCCATCGCCGTCGCAGTGTCCGAACCCGGACGAAATGGGGACTACCACCCAAGGTCCACGATCGGGTCAAAGTCCGTTCAGGCGCCGTTCAGCCGGTCTCATGCACCCCCTGCGATTACAAGCTGCTCCAGGAGACGCGGGGTGTTGCACCACTCTCGGAAGGCCGCCGACATCGCCGCTCAGCTCCGCAATGAGCTGGGCCAGGACGCCTTCTCGTTCGTCAGCGCCAGGGTCGAGGAGGCCAGGCAGACTTGCGACGAACGCGGCCTGCGTCTCTGGAACGATGTCGCCGGCGAACTCGTGAAACCTGACCAGTGCGCGAACGAAAATGGGAGGGCTGTCTCCAGCCCGCTCTGGGGGCTGATGCAGCGGATCGAATATTACCGGCATCGCGCCGCCGAGGTTGAGCGCAAGGCCGCTGCTGCTCCGGAGGCGTACCGCAAGGACCTGCTCGACCTCGCCACGCAGTGGCGCGACCTGGCCCTCCACGTCGACCTACAGGCGCGCCTCAGCGGCGCGAACGGGGGCGCGGACCCGGACGCAGGATCCTGATCCTTCCGGGGGAAGGGCGTCATCCCGCCCCCGCCCCGAGCAGGGCCTTCGGCTCCAGATAGGCGTCCAGTCCGAAGGCGCCGTTCTCGCGCCCAAGGCCTGACTGCTTCATTCCGCCGAAGGGCGCCGAGGGGTCGTGGGGCGCGCCGTTGATCACGACGCGGCCACTCTCGAGCCGGGCGGCGATCCGCCCAGCGCGCGCCTGGTCGCCGAATACATAGGCCGAGAGGCCGTAGGAAGTGTCGTTGGCGATGGCCACGGCGTCGTCCTCGTCGCGATAGCCAAGGACGCAGAGAACCGGCCCGAAGATCTCCTCGCGCGCGATCCGCATGTCGTTGGTGACGTCGGTGAACACCGTCGGGCGCACGAAATAGCCGGCAAGACCCTCGGGCCGGCCCTCGCCGCCGGTTAGCAGTCGGGCGCCTTCCTCAACGCCCAGGCGGATGTAGCCCTGCACGCGCTCCCACTGGGTCTGGCTCACCATCGGTCCGATGGTGGTGGCGGGATCGCGGGGATCGCCGACCTTCGCCTGGGTCTCGACGGCGGTCTTCAGGCGCGCCTCGACTTCCTGGCGGCGATGCTCGGGGACGAGCAAGCGCGAGCCAGCGATGCAGGCCTGGCCGGAGTTCGCGAAGGCCGCCTCGATCACCCCCGGGATCACCGCGTCCAGATCGGCGTCGTCCAGGACGATGCTTGGGGACTTGCCGCCGAGCTCGAGCGTCACGCGCTTGAGGGTGTCCGCGCTCGCGCGAAGGATCGACTTGCCCACCGCCGTAGAGCCGGTGAACGAGATCTTCGCCACGTCGGGATGGGCGGCGATTTCGGCGCCGACCTCGGCCCCACGCCCGTTGACCACATTGTAGACCCCGGCGGGCAGGCCGGCCTCGTGCAGGGCGCGCAAGACGACCTCGGTCTGGATTGCGCTCATCTCGCTGGGCTTGATCACCGCCGTACAGCCCGCGGCGATGGCGTAGGCGAGCTTGCCACAGATGAAGCCGGCGTTCGCGTTCCAGGGCGTGATCAACCCCACCACGCCGACGGGCGTCATGACCACGCGGGATGCGCCCATTTCGCGCTCGAGGGGAAAATCGGCGAGCGTGCGCGCAGCGCCAGCGAAGCCGTCCGCAGCAAAGTTCGCCAGCCAGCCGGCGAAGGGAAGGGGAGCGCCGAACTCTTCCAGAACGGCCTCACGAAGCTCGTCGGCGCTCGCTCGCATGGCCTCGCGCAAAGCCTCGAGCATCTGCAGCCGCTCGGCCTTGGTCGTCCGCGACATTGCGGGCAGGGCGCGTTTCGCTGCAGCGATCGCCGAGCGGGCATCGTCAGCGTCGCCGAGGCGGACCTGGCCGATCACTTCACCCGTGGTGGGATTGTGCAGGTCGAGCAGCTCGCGGCCGTGCGGCTCTACGAACTGACCGTCGACATAGATGTGCTCGATGACGCGCATGGGACCTCCGGCTTGAACGCCAGGGAAGGTAGGGCTGGCGATTGCGAAGGATTAGCCGCATTATTCAGGATGAATTGACCTGGATATCGGGACAATGACCCGCGGACGGATGATCGAGTACGAGGCGGCGGTGGCGGTCGCCCGGCGCCGGAGTTTCCGCGCCGCGGCCGTCGAACTCGGCCTCTCCACGACGGCCCTCAGCCAGGCCGTCGCCGAGCTCGAAGCGCGCCTGGGCGTGCGGCTGTTCAACCGCACGACACGCAGCGTTTCGCCGACGGAGGCCGGCGAACAGTTCGTAGCCGAGGTCGGGCCGGCCCTTGCCGCGATCCGGGACGCGGCGGACGTGGCGAACCGACACCGGAGCACCCCGACGGGGATGCTGCGCCTGAACACCACGGCGGGGGCGGCGCGGCGGCTCCGGCCGATAATCTTCGAGTACCTGGATCGGTATCCCGAGATGTCGGTGGATATCGTCACAGAGGAGAAGCTCGTCGATATCGTGCGGGACGGCTTCGACGCCGGGTTCCGACTTGCAGAGCACGTGCCAGCGGACATGATCGCCGTCCCCCTGGGGCGAGACGAGCGCCTGGTCGTCGTGGGAGCTCCCGCCTATCTGGCGGGGCGGGCGCCGCCGACCACGCCTGGCGAGCTGATCCAGCATGACTGCATCCGCATGCGCCTGTCGGGCGGGGCGCTCTACCGATGGGAGTTCGAGAAGGACGGCGAGACGACGCTGGTCGACGCGCCGGGTCGGGTCACGTTCAACGACGTAGGCCTAATCCGCGAAGCGGTGATGGCGGGATACGGGCTCGCCTATTTGTCCGAACGGGATGTCGCCGATGATTTGGCCGAAGGTCGCGTGGTCCAACTGCTCGCGGATTGGACCCCGCCGTTCCCGGGTGTCTGCCTCTACTACCCCGGCCGTCGCCACGTCCCGGCAGGGCTACGCGCCTTCATTGACCTGATACAGGAGTGGCGCCGGGTGGGCCTCAGCGTCGGCGAACGGGTCTGATGCGACCGCTGCGCCCGAAGTTGAACAGGCGCGCCTCTCTCAGGTCGGAGGCGCCGCCCCAGAAGCGCAAGGCCTGGTCGAGGGCCGGTTCTGGGGCGTGGCCCCTTGGGAGCGTGTCGAGATCCTGGAAGCCGCCGAGACGGCGCTGGCGCAACGAGGCTCGCCCCGCCAGCCAGCGGATCAGGACCAGCAGGACCGTCGTGACACCCACGACGGCGAAGACGCGGACACCGGCTTCCAGTGTGGTGAGATGGTCAGGTTCGGCGCTGGAGCCGAGAAGGGTCTGTACGATCATGGGCCTACCCTGGCGCATATTGCGGGCGGCCTGCGCCGTGACGCGGCGCCCTTGCGTCGATCAAACGCACAGCCGGGCCAGACGGATCACCATCGCCTCATTCTTTGATGCTGCTCACGTCCGACCGGTCAGACCTCCATCTCGTTCGGCGCCGCCTCCGCGACCATGCGGCGGAGCCAGATGTGGGCGGGGTCGTCCTCGAGGTGGCGTCTCCAGGAGATGACGCAAGGGACTGCCGGTGTCGCGAAGAGCAACTCGCTGGCCATCATGTCCGGTTTGGCTGCGACCGCCTCGGCGAAGCGCCGGGCCAGGAGTGCGACCATGTCGGATGTCGCCAGCAGGACCACCAGGGACAGGTAGGGCGCGTCGGCGACCACCTCCTGGCGCAGGCCGGCGACGTCCAGCGCCTTGTCGACAAAGCTGGTGTCGTCGCCGCTGGAGGAGACCGTCACGCGCGGCAACCTCGCGAACGCCTCGAGCGTCAGCGGCCCGACCACGCCGGGGTGATCACGACGGGTGAGGGCGACATAGTCGTCCATGAAGATCGTGTGGGAGGTGAGGCGGCTCGAGCCGAGCGAGCGTGCGGAAACGGCGAGGTCGATCTCGCCCCGTTCAAGCGCGCCCTCCAGGTCCATGGAGCCGCTTGGGCGGATCGAAAGACGCACGCCAGGAGCCGAGATCCGGCAGGCGCGAACCAGCGCCGGGGCGACAACGGCTGCCGCGTAGTTGTTCACGGCGATCCGGAAGGTTCGCTGCGACACGCTGGGGTCGAAGGCCACTGGCTGTACAGCGTTGCGCAGGTCGTCGAGCGTTCGCTGCAGCACCACGGCCAATTGCAGGGCGCGCGGCGTTGGCTCCATGCCGGCGGGTCCGCGTACGAACAGGCGGTCGTCGAGCAGCTGACGAAGCCGGTTCAGCGCGTGGCTAACGGCCGGCTGGCTGAGGGACAGCCGCTCGGCCGCGCGGGTGACGCTGCGTTCGCGCAGCACCGCGTCGAAGACGACCAGCAGGTTGAGGTCGAACCTGCCAAGGTCGGTGAACTCGCCGGGCGACAACCGTGTCATGACTGCGCAGCCCAGCCGCCGCCAAGGGCGCGATAGAGGGTCACCATGCTCTGAAGGCGGCCGAGGTGCGCCTGGAGCACCGCCATTTGGCCAGGGAAGGTCGCCGACTGGGCCGACTGAACCGGCATGCTCCCGGTCACGCCCACACCGAGGGAGGTTTTGGTAAGTCCAACGCTGGCTTCAGCCTCGTCGAGGGCGCGCTGATCGGTCTGCTCTTCCTCGTTCGTCGCACTGACGCTGGCCAGTGCGTCCTCGACGTCGGCGTAGGCCTGGCGGGTCGCCTTGATATAGTCGGCCAGCATCTCCGCCCGCTGTGCGCGCGAATACTGTAGCTGTCCCTTGAGCCGGCCGCCTTCGAAGATCGGCTGCATGGCGCTGAAGGCCAGATTGTAGAGCAGCTCGGGGCCGACCATGCCGCCGCCCATGGCCATCGCCTCCACACCGGCGGATGCGCTGAGATTGAAGTTCGGGAGGAATTGGGCGCGGGCCACAGTGATGTTCGCTCGCGCCGCCGCCAGTTGTTGCTCGGCCGCCTCGACATCCGGACGGTGCGTCAGGAGTTCCGAGGGAAGACCCGCAACCGGGGTCGGGATCTTGATGCCGGCGAGGCTCTGGGCTTGCACCTGCATGGACTCCGGCGAGCGGCCGACGAGGATCGCCAGGGCGTCCAGGGCGTGCGCCTCCTGCTCGCGCAGGGGGGCAATCTGTTCGGACACGGTGTCCACGACCGACTGCTGTTGCACGACCTCGGTCTCGGTGGCCAGACCGCCCCGCTCCATGTCCTGAACGTCGGCCAGCAGCTTGCGGGCCTGCGCCACGTTCGCCTCGGCCGTCGTCAGTTGCTCGCGCAGGCTGAGGAGCTGGAAGTACGTGCTGGCGACGCCCGAGACGATCGTCAGGTCGACGACTTGGCGGTCATAGACCGCCGCTTTCTGGTTGGATCTGGCCGCGTTGCGTGCGGCTTTGTTCTTGCCCCAGAAATCGATCTCGTAGGACGCCTGGATCGCCAGCGGGAAGTCTTGATAGCGCCGCTCCTTGCCGGCCGGGCTGAGGTGCTGAGTGGCATAGGGGTCGACGCCGACGCCCACCGACGGCAGCAGGGCGGCGCCGGCGATCCGGGCCTGGCCGTCCGCCTCGTGCACGCGGGCCTCTGCGGCGGCGAGGTCGTCGTTGTCCTTCTCGGCCTCGGCGACGAGCTCGTCGAGTTCGGTCGAGCCGAAGTTGCGCCACCAGTCGCGGGACGGCCAGGCTCCCGTATTGGCGGTCTCGCGCCAGGCCGCCGGCGCCGGCGGCGGCTGGTCGATAGGCTCCGGCTTCAGCTGACAGCCCGCCACGAGGATGGCGAGGGGCGCAAGACGCAGGGCGATGGCGCGGCGCGAGGTCATGGCGTGGTCCCGAAGTTCGCCGAGACCGTGGCGGCGGTCTTGGCGTCATCCTCTTTGCGCGTCCCGGCTACGCCGATCGCGCCTACGAACACGCCGTTCACCTTGAGGGGAGCGCCGCCTCGAAGGGCGGTCAGGCCGGAGGTCGCCAGGGCCACCCGGCCGCTGGCCACATTGGCCTCGAGCTCCTCGGTCGGGCGCTGCATCATGGCCGCAGCGCGCGCCTTGCCGATGGCGAGGTCCGCGCTGCCCGGGCGAACGCCGTCCATGCTCAAGAAAGCCAGCAGGCGGCCGTCGGTGTTGACGATGGCGATGGCGGCCGGATCTCCGGACTCGGACGCCAGCCGCTCGGCGTTGCGCAGGGCGGCTTCCGCGCCGGCCTGGGTGAGGGCCACGGTCGGGCGGGTGTAGCTTGTCGACTGCGCCATGGCGGGCGCAGCGGATGCGACGAGGGCGAGGACGGCCATGGTGGGGCGCATGTGTGGGCTCCGGGGGGATCAGGCGGTGGCTTCGACGCGCTGCGCGCGTCGACGGGGGAAGAGGTGGCCGAGGCGTGCGCCCAGGCGATCCATGAAGAGGTAGACGACCGGTGTGGTGAACAGGGTCAGGACCTGGGACACCGCCAGGCCGCCGACCATGGCGAAGCCCAGGGGTTGGCGCAGTTCCGCCCCGGTGCCTTGAGCCAGCATCAGCGGCACCCCGCCCAGCATGGCGCAGACGGTGGTCATCAGGATCGGGCGGAAGCGGGCGAGACAGGACTCGTGGATGGCCTCTTCCGGGGACTTGCCGGCGCGCTCCCTCTCCACCGCGAAGTCCACCATCATGATCCCGTTCTTCTTCACGATGCCGATCAGAAGGACGATGCCGATGATGCCGATCACATCGAGGGGCATGCCGACGGCCATGAGGGTCAGGAGAGCCCCCAGGCCCGCGGAAGGCAGGGTCGAGATGATGGTCAGAGGGTGGACCCAGCTCTCGTACAGCATGCCCAGCACCAGGTAGACCGCGACCAGGGCGGCGAGGATCAGGATGCCCATGCCCGACAGGGCGGACTGGAAGGCCTGGGCCGCGCCGGAGAACTTGGTCTGCACGGTCTTTGGCAGGCGCATCTGATGCTGGATGTTCTGGACCGTCGACACCGCCTGGCCGATGGACGCGCCGGGCTTGAGGTTGAACGACAGGGTGACCGAGGGGAAACCGCCGTCGTGGTTCACCAGCAGGGGCGCCGTGTCGTTGGTGAGCGTGGCGACCGTGCTCAGGGGCACGGACGAGCCATTGGCGGACCGCAGGAACACCTGGTTCAGGGCGTCCGGCGTCATGCGGAAGGGCTGGGCCACCTCCATGATCACGAAATAGACGTTGTACGGCGTGTAGACCTTGGTCGCGGGGCGCTCGCCGAAGGCGTCGTAGAGCGCATCGTCGATCTGACTCGCGGTGATCCCCAGGCGCGAGGCCTGGTCGCGGTTGATCTTCAGGCTGAGCTCCGGCGCTGCGGCGACCGCGTCGCTGGCGACGTCGGTGACGCCGGGCGCCTTCTTCAGGGCAGCCTGGACCTTGGACGCCCAGACGCTCAGCTCGGCCGGGTCCACGTCCACCAGGGTGTACTGGTAGGCGCTCTTGGACGCTCGCGCGCCGATCGTGATGTCCTGGGCGGCCTGCAGGTAGAGCTTGATGCCCGTGATCGCGGCCACGCTCTTGTTGATCCGCGCCATCACCTCGGGGGCTGAGCCGTGCCGCCCGCGATGGCCGAGCGGCTTGAGGGCTATGAACAGGCGTCCCTGGTTGGGCGCAGGGCTGCTGGGGCCCGGACCGATGTAGCTGGCGATCGATTCCACCGCCGGATCCTTGAGGATGGCGTCGTCGATCTCCTGCTGGCGCTGGGCCATTCCGTCGGTGGAGATGTCCTGCCCCGCCTGGGTGACGCCAGCGAGCAGGCCGGTGTCCTCCTGCGGGAAGAAGCCCTTGGGGATGGCCACATAGAGCACGCCGGTGAGCACGATCGTGCCCAACATGACGAGCAGCGTGGCGCCCTGATGCCTCAGCACGACACGCAGCCCGCGGTCGTAGACATTGGTCATGGCCACGAACATCCGCTCCAGCGCCTCGTAGAGCCGGCTCTTCACGCCCTCCTGATGCTTCAGCAGCGTCGAGCACAGGGTCGGCGTCAGGGTGAGGGAGACGAAGGCGGACATGGCGACCGCCACGGCCAGGGTGATCGCGAACTCCTGGAACATCCGCCCCACAATTCCGCCCATCAGCAGCAGGGGAATGAAAACGGCGCAAAGGGAGATGGTGATGGAGATGATGGTGAAGCCGATCTCACCCGCGCCCTTGAGCGCGGCCTGCAGCGGCGGCAGGCCCGCCTCCAGATGGCGGACGATGTTTTCGATCATCACGACCGCGTCGTCGACGACGAAGCCGACGCCGATGCTGAGCGCCATCAGGGAGAGGTTGTCGAGGCTGAAGCCGGACGCCTTCATCACCGCGAACGTGCCGATGATCGACAGGGGCACGGCAAGAGCCGGAATGAGGGTGGCGCGAACCTCCCGAAGGAAAAGGAAGATCACCGCCACGACGAGGAAAACCGTGAGGATAAGCGTCTTCTCGACGTCCTCGACCGATTCACGGATCGTCTGTGTACGGTCGGAAACGACCGCCACCTTCACCGCCGGCGAGATGCTGGCCTTCAGTCTGGGGAGGATCTTCTTGATGTGGTCGACGGTGTCGATCACGTTTGCGCCGGGCGACGGCAGGACGTTGAGGATGATCGCGCGCTTGTGGTTGTACCAACCCTGGAGTTCGCTGACCGCCGGCCCGATCTGGGCGTAGCCCACGTCCTTCACGCGGATGGGGGCGCCGTTCTTCCAGGCGATAATGGTGTTGTCGTACTGGGAGGCGGCGGAGAGCTGGTCGTCGGCGGAAATGCCCCAGGTCTGGCGCGACCCGCGGATCGTCCCCTTGGCCGCCTCGAGCGTCGCCGAGTTGATCGCCGTGCGGACTTCCTCAAGGGTGAGACCGACGTTGGCCAGCTTCGCCGGATCGAGCTCAACGCGCATGGCCGGCTGCTGCTGGCCGCCGATGGTGACGAGACCGACGCCCGGCTGCTGCGACAGCTGCTGGAACATCACGCTCTCGGCATAGTCGTCGACCGTGGTGAGGGGCAGGGTGTCGGAGGTGAGCCCAAGGATCAGCACCGGGGTGTCGGCGGGATTCACCGCCCGAAAGGTTGGCGGCGCGGGCAGGGTGGTGGGCAGCGTTCCGCCCGCAGCGGCGATTGCCGCCTGCGCCTGCACCTCCGCCTGCTGCAGGGACACGCTCGGTCCGAACTGCAGGGCGATCTGGGAGAAGCCCAGGGCGCTGGAGGAGGTCATCTGCGTGAGGCCCGGGATCTGGCCGAACTGGCGCTCCAGGGGGGTGGTCAGCGACGAGGCGTTGATGCGGGCGTCCGCGCCCGGCAGCTCGGAGGTCACCGACAAAGTGGCGACGCTGATGTTGGGAAGCGGCGCCACGGGCAGGGTGAAATAGGACACCGCGCCCAGCAGCAGCAGGCCGATCATCAGCATGATGGTTGCGATCGGCTTGCGGATGAAGATGCCGGAAACGCCTCCGGACGGCGCCTTGGCGGCGGGATCGTCCCCCGGACCGTGCTGCGCGTGATCGTCTCTCACGGCGTCAGTCCCAGGCTTTCGGGGGCGGGGTGCTTCAGGTCTTGCGCAGCCGTGGCGCCGACCTTCGTGCGCGTGACGTGGGCGCCGGGCGTGAGGGCGAACTGGCCGTCGGTGACCACCTCCTGGCCGGCGGAAAGGCCCGACTGGACGATGACGCGGTCGGCGACCTGGCCGCCCACCTGGACGTGAACGGACGAGACCGTCGCGCTGGGACCGACCACCCAGACATAGGCGCCTTTGTCGTCGCGCTGGATGGCGCTGGACGGCACGGTCAGGGCGTTGGGCGTGCGCGCCAGGATCAGGTGCGCGTCGATCGACTCGCCGGGCCACAGGACCTTGGCGGCGTTGGGGAACTCGGCCTTGACGGTGATCGTCCCCGAGGCGAGGTCCACCTCATTGCTGAGGACGGTCAGCCGTCCCTTGTCGAGCGGCGTCGTCGAGGCCCCGCCCTGGGCGTAGGCGTCGACCTCAAGTCCGTCGGCGCCGGCGCCGGACATGGCCTGGCGGATTGCCGGGATGTCCGTCTGCGGCAGGGTGAAGACCACGCTGATCGGCTGGATCTGGGTGATCGCCACAAGCCCTTGTGGATCGGTCGGGCCAACGAGGTTACCCACGTCGATGAAGCGAAGGCCCGTCACGCCGGTGATCGGCGAGACGACGGAGGTGTAGCCGAGCTGCACCTTATCGCGGCGTGTCACCGCCTGGTCGGCGGCGACGGCGGCGTGGAGCTGGGCGACCAGGCTCCGCTGAGTGTCGAGTTGCTGGGCGCTGACGAGGTTCTTGGCGGCGAGGGGGATGTCGCGGTCCAGCAGGACCTGGGCGTCCGAGAGGGCGGCCTGGTCCTTGGCGGTGTTCGCCTCGTCCTGGGCCACCGTCGCCTGGAGCGGGCGGGGGTCGATCTGGGCGATCTGCGAGCCGGCGTGGACGATCTGACCCTCGGTGAACTCGATCTTGACGATCTGGCCCGGGACCTGGGCGCGCGCCACGGTGGTGTTGAAAGCCTGCACCTGCCCCAGCCCCACCTGCTCGATGGGCGCCTCCCCGGAGAGGACCCTCGCGGTGGTCACTGGGAGAGATTTCGCTGGCGCCGGGGTCTTGGCGTGGCCCGCGCAACTGGCGAGGCCCGCGCCTCCCAGCAGGCAGGCGAGGGTCAGGTTTGCGACCCGCATCCGATGCTCCGTCCATCAATCAGATTTAAGGTGTCACCATCGTTTCATGCATGATGGTCTGACATCAAATGTTCCCAATGAATGAGGAGCATTAGCTATGCGAATAATCTAATGGACATAAGGTGATGCGCGCGCATGACGGGCGACGGCCCGGCAGCGATGCGCAGTCAACAGCAGGAAGACACCGCCGCGCTTTGGAGGACGCGGGGTCCGTCTCGCACGGGACGCCGAACGCAGGTAAGGGCCGCCGATGACCTGCGTTGCGCCCTTCCTGCCCAGAGCGATCCTGTTCGATCTCGACGATACGATCCTCTCGGCGTACTCGCGGCCGGAGGCGGCATGGCTGGCGGTGGCGCAGGAGCTGGCCGAGTCTATTGCTCCGCTGCGCCCCGCCGATGCGGCCGTGGCGATCGCCGACTACGCGCGTGCATTCTGGGCCGATCCGGACCGGCACCGAGAGCACCGTCAGGACCTGAGGACCGCGAGGCGCGAGATCGTCGGCGGCGCCCTGGCGCAGCTGGAGGCCAGGGGGCGCTCGGCGTTCGCGGCCGATGTCGCGGTGCGTCTGGCGGACCGCTTCACCGACTACCGCGACGAGCAGATGAAACTGTTCCCAGGGGCGCACGAGACGCTCGACGCACTCAAGACGGCAGGCGTGCGCCTCGCCCTCGTGACCAATGGCGATGGCCCCGGCCAAAGGCGCAAGGTCGAGCGGTTCGAGCTGGCCGGCCGCTTCGACCACATCCAGATCGAGGGGGAGCACGGCTTCGGCAAACCCGAGGAGCGCGCCTATCTCCACGCCCTTGAGGCGCTGGGCGCGGAGGCGCACGAAACGTGGATGGTTGGGGACAACCTGGAGTGGGAGGTGGCGGCTCCGCAGAGGCTGGGGATCTTCGCGATCTGGCACGACCCGCTGGGCCAGGGCTTGCCTCCCGACTCCTCCGTCCGGCCCGACCGGATCATCGCGCGGCTGGAGGAGCTGCTGAAGCCGCCTGTGTGAACTGATGCTCCGGGCGCCGGGTCGGGTGTCGTCGATCCGAGATAGACGGCGAGGCTTGTGTCGGACACCGTGGCCGCATGAGCGACCAGGATTTCGAACTTAGCCGGCGAAGGCTTCTGGCTGCGGCCGGGCTTGGCGGGGTAGCGCTGTCGCTTGCGGGAGCGGCCGAGGTGCAAGCTGCGCCGGCGGCCGCGGGCGCCGCGGATCCGGCCACGACGCCGCCGGTGGCCGGGCTGCACCTGCAGTTCGGCGCCGACGCATCTTCCGAGGTGGTGGTGTCGTGGCACACCCTGCAGCCGGCGCGCCGACCGCGTGTCCTGTTGGGAAAACCTGACGGGCGGCTGGAGCAGGTCACGTCGGCGAGCGGGGCCAGCTACACCGACGCCAAGCATGGCCAGGTGGTCTACGCCTATCACGCCAGCATCAGCGGCCTGAGGCCGGACGCCTCGTACATGTATTGCGCCCTGCACGACGGGGCCGAGCCGGAGTTCGGGACGTTCAGGACCGCGCCGCGGGGACGCGCGGCGTTCACCTTCACCAGCTTCGGCGATCAGGGCACGCCGACGGCCGCCAGGAAGTTCGAGCCGCCACCGGGCGTGACCCTGCCACGGCCGCTGTTCGTCAACGACAACCTGGGCTCGCCCGCGGGAGGCGACACCACGCTCGGAGTCGAGCGGGTGCAGCCGCTGTTCCACCTGTTCAACGGCGACCTCTGCTACGCCAATCTGGCGCAGGACCGCGTGCGGGCCTGGTGGGACTTCTGGACCAACAACAGCCGCAGCGCGCGACGCCGCCCGTGGATGCCCTCGCCTGGGAACCACGAGAACGAGCTGGGCAACGGGCCGATCGGATACAAGGCCTATCAGACCTACTTCCGGGTTCCCGAGGCGGCCGGCCAGACGGAGGCCACGCGTGGACTGTGGTACGCCTTCACCGCCGGTTCGGTGCGGGTGGTCAGCATCGCCAACGACGACGTCTGCTACCAGAACGGCGGGGATTCCTATGTGCGCGGTTATTCCCAGGGCGCGCAGAAGGCGTGGCTGGAGCGCGAGCTGGCGGAGAGCCGCGCCAACCACGACATCGACTGGATCGTGGTGTGCATGCACCAGGTCGCCATCTCGAGCGTCGACAAATTCAACGGCGCGGACCTGGGGATCCGCGAGGAGTGGTCGCCGCTGTTCGACAAGTACGGTGTCGATCTGGTGGTCTGCGGCCACGAGCACCATTACGAGCGCTCGCACCCGATCCGCGGCCACGAGACCAACCAGACCCTGACGCCCATCCCCGCCTCGACGGCGACCGACGTGATCGACACCACGAAGGGCACGGTGCACATGGTCATCGGCGGGGGCGGAACCTCGGAGCCCTCCAACGCCCTGTTCTTCGATCCGCCGCAGTGCCGGGTGATCGTCTCGGTCGGCGAGCCCGATACGAAGACGGGCCGTCGGCCGCCGGTCTATGTGCGGGAAATGGCCCCCTGGTCGGCGGTGCGGAACGCCGCCCAAGCCTACGGCTTCGCCGCCTTCGCCGTCGATCCGGGCCCCGGGCCAGGCGGCATGACCGAGATGAAGGTCACCTATTACGACGTGGTGGGGACGAGCGGTCAGATCGCGCCGTTCGAAACGTTCACGCTGCGCCGGCCGCGGCGGGATTGATCGACGCGTCCCTCCCCTCCTGGGGAGGGTGGTCGAGCGCAGCGAGACCGGGTGGGGAAGTGTGGATCATCCCGGGCGCCGGTATCCTTCCCTAAAGTTCCCCACCCGTCGCGCCTTTGGCGCGCCACCCTCCCCATGAAGGGGAGGGACAAGCGTGGGTGATCACGGCTTGAACGTATTGTTACTCCGGTCCCGATCTGGGAGGCGGTGGTCGGGGTCGATGGTGACCGAGACGATGCGGGGGCCGCCGGCGAGGGGCAGGGTCTGGGTTGCGCCGAGCTCCCAGGTCTCGACGGCGACAGGCACGCGCCGGGCCGAGCCGTCGGCGTAGCGGACCTCCAGTGTGGTGGGCGCGATCAGCTTGTCTAGGGTTTCCACCGTGACCCTGGCGCCCTTGGCGGGATCGTTGTCGACATAGGCGACACCGGTCACCGCCAGATCCATCTGCCAGTTCTCCAGGAACCAGCCGCGCCACCACCAGGCGAGGTCCTCGCCGGCCTCGCTGTCCATCGCTCGGAAGAAGTCGCTGGGCTTGGGATGCTTGAACGCCCAGTCGGCAATGTACTTGCGGAAGGCCGCGTCGAAGCGCTCGGGCCCGAGGATCTCCTCGCGCAGAAGGCGAAGCCCGAGCGCCGTCTTGAAGTAGGTCACGTTGTGCCGGTAGCGCTCGGAGATCAGGTCGCCGCGCGTCATGATCGGCGGAGCGTGCGGATCGGCCAGCAGGGGCAGGATCTCGTCGACAGGATTGCCGCCGCCGGGCGCATATTCGCTGTCGCGCTTGGGACCGTAGACCCCGTTCTCGAACTCGTCGGACTCATAGGTGTCGATGAAGGTGTTGAAGCCTTCGTCCATCCAGGCGTCGCGCCGCTCGTTGGAGCCGACGGTCATCGGGAACCAGGTGTGGCCGAACTCGTGGGCGGTGATCCAGAACAACCCTTTCCCTTTGTCCGCGATGCCGTCGAACACCAGGCCGGGATACTCGATACCCGACGCGCCGCCGGCGATGCTCACCGCCGTCGGATAGGGGTAGGGATACCAGTGCTGGGAGAAGCGCTGGATCGCGTCCTTGGTATATTCGGTTGAGCGGCCCCAGGCGTCCGGACCAGCGCTCTCCACCGGATAGACGCTTTCGGCCAACGCCGTCTTGCCGCCGGGCAGGTCGATGCGCGCGGCGTCCCAGATGAAGGCCCTCGAGGCGCTGAAGTCGACGTCGCGCGTGCTGGACATGTGGTAGCGCCAGGTCCGCTCCCCAGCAGGCGCCGGCGCGGCCGCATCGCGGGCGACCTCCTCGGGCGTGCGGATCATCACCGTGGTTTCGCTGTTGCGGGCCTGGGCGAGGCGCGCGCGCTGCTGCGGCGTCAGCACGTCCTGCGGGTTCATCAGCTCGCCGTTGCCCAGCACCAGCATGCCGGCGGGAACAGTGATGGCGTAGTCGAAGTCGCCGTACTCCAGGTAGAACTCCTGGGCGACATACGGCAGCGTGTCCCAGCCGCGCACGTCGTCGAATACCGCCATCCGCGGATAGAATTGGGCGATGTCGAAGATCGGCCCGTTCTTGGTGTCCACCCAGGCGGTGTGGCCGCCGAACACGCCGGGCACGGTATAGTGATAGGCGATCTTCAGCTTCAGCTTCCCACCGTGCGGCTCCAACGGCCGATCGAGCGGCACGCGCATGCGCGTGTCTGAGACGAGATAGTGGGCGGAGTTCGCATGACCGTCCCGCTCCACCTGCACGGACTCGATCGTGACGCCATCGGTCACCTGCCCGGCCTTGCGCCAGCGGCTCATGACGGCGCCGTTGCGGGCGTCCGGCCGGTAGGTGTTCTGGTCCAGCTGGAGCCACAGGCTGGCGAGCGAGCTGGGGCTGTTGTTCGTATAGGTGATGGTCACGGTCCCGGTGAGGACTTTGGAGATCGGGTCGAGGCGGGCGGCGATGTCGTAGTCCGCCCGGTTCTGCCAGTAGTCGGGGCCTGGGGAGCCATCGCCGGACCGGTAGCGGTTGACCGCCTCGGGCATCGCGATGGGCGCGAAGGTCTCGAGCGGATCGAACCGGCTGGCTGCGGTTGGCTTCTCCGGGACCTGAGCCCAGGCGGGAGACGTCAGACCAGCTACGGCCGCCATAGCCGTGACCGCGACCCCGATCCAGTTCCGACTCATCCCCGTTCCCTCGACAGCTATGCCGGTCGGACCAAAGGAGCGGAAGCCGCCCGCACGCAAGGGCGCAAGCCCCCAATCCTGACGCTGGGCGCCATTTTGCGCAGCCGATCGCCGCTCCACGATCGCCCTTGCGCCGAAGCCACAGGCGCTAGCGTTGCTTGCCGTCCGGATCGATAATCCTGCGCCTGTCCTTCCGTGAGAAAGCGGAGGCCATTCGTGCGCTCCTCGGCCATCGCGTCCGCCGCGCTCCTCGCTTTTGCCCTTCCAGTCCTGGCCCGATCGGACCGTGGGATCGACACGGGCGCCGGCCCGCCGCCCCCGCTCGCTCCTGGCCGCGCGCCACCGATGCCAAGAGCTGGGCCTCTGGCCGCTCCCCGCTCGCGGGATCAGGTGGGCCTTCCCAAGGCTTTGACCGCGTCGGTCATCCCGCCGGGCAGCCCCCTCACGCCTGCCGCCGTGTCGCTGGGCGAGAAGCTGTTTTTCGAGAGCCGGCTCTCCGGCGATGGGACCGTCGCCTGCGCAACATGCCACAATCCGGCGCGGGCCTTCACCGACGGCCGACCCGCCTCAATCGGCATCCATGGCCGCGTTGGTCAACGCAACTCGCCAACCATCCTGAACGCGCTCTACAACAAGACCCAGTTCTGGGACGGGCGCGTCAACACGCTCGAGCAGCAGGCGGCGCTGCCGATCACCAATCCTTTCGAGATGGGCTCATCGAGCGTCGCGGCGGCCGTATCGCGGATCGCAGGCGACAGGGACTATCAGGCGCGCTTCAAACGGGCCTACGGCCGCGATGTGAACGCACCCGATATGTTGCGCGCGATGGCGACCTACGAGCGGACCCTGGTCTCGTTCGACTCACCCTTCGACCATTTCATCGCCGGAGACTCGAACGCGATCAGCGACTCGGCCAAGCGCGGATGGGGCCTGTTCAACACAAAGGCCCGTTGCAACTTGTGCCATGCGTTGACTGAAAAGGCGCAAGACGTGACCGTTTTCACTGACAACGACTTTCACAATATTGGCATCGGTATTCTTCGGCATCACGTCGGACCGCTTGCGCTGCAAGCCGAGCATCAGCTTACACAAGGACATCTCGAGACAATCGATACCGCGGCGATCGAGAGTGAGATGTCGGTTCTGGGACGGTTCCTGGTAACGAAGAAGAAAGCGGACATCGCTTCATTCAAGACACCTGATATTCGTAATATTATGGTCACCGCGCCGTATTTCCACGACGGCTCGATGCAAACCTTGTGGGATGTCATGGATCATTACAACAAGGGTGACGGGATCTCCAATCCCTGGCTCGACACCGACATGCACCCCCTGGCGCTGACCGAGCCGGAGATCAACGATATGGTGGCCTTTCTCGCATCGCTCACGAGCTCGCCGTACAAGCAGCTCGGCGATCGCGAATACGCCCGCCAACTCGCGATCGCGAAGGTCAGCCGACCTCAACGCGACACGGCCCGGGCCTTCGCTCCAAAGCCCAAACAACCTCCGCTTCCCTTCTGAAGAAGAGGGAGTTGAGCGCCTTCCGCCCTTCAGCTCATCTGGCCGCCATCGACCGGGATGACGGCGCCGTGGACGAAGCTGGCGCGGGGGGAAAGGAGGAAGGCGGCGACCGAGCCGATCTCCTCGACCGCGCCGAAACGGCGCATGGGCACTTCGCGTTCGATATAGCCGGTCCAGAACTCGGGTTCGGACGTGACCGCGCCATCCCACCAGTTTCCGGAGAAGCGGATGTTGCCCGGCGCGAGGGCGTTGACCCGCACGCCCTGCGCGCCGGTCATTCCCGCCAGGGCGCGGGCGAGGTGGTTCACCGCCGCCTTGGCCGGCCCGTAGGGCAAGGGATCGCCCCACGCCGCCATTCCCGCAACGCTGCTGATCAGCAGCAGCGAGCCTTCGCCGCGCGGGACCATGCGGCGAAGGGCGCCACGGGCGAGGCGGTAGGCGGAGTCCAGGTTCTGGGCGAGGCCGGCGGCCCAGGTCTCATCGTCGACATCGAAGCCCATCGGCCCATGGTGCAGGCCGACATTGGCGACCGCGCCCCAGATGGGGCCAAGCTCCGTTTCCGCCGCCGCCAGAGACGCTTCGATCGTGGCGCTGTCGCGAAGATCGCCTGCGCGGGCCCACACCCGGTCGGCGCCGTAGGCCGAGGCGAGCCGGACTCGTGTCTCCTCCAGGGACTCTCCGCCACGCGCCGTCAGGGCGACCCACGCGCCCTCCTGCAAGCAGGCCTCGGCGATCGCCAGGCCGATGCCGCGGCTGGCGCCGGCGATGAAGATCACGCGGTCGGACAGATCGAGGTTCAAGCTGTGTTCCCCAACGGAAGGTAGGAGGTGCGCCTCTAAGGCGGGATTCCACGCGTCCAATCAAGCCGCTGAAGCTTTCTCGCCGCTTGACGCGGGGCGCGCGTCAGGCGCCAATCTGCATCAGATCATGGCAAATCCCGCACCGGCGATCGCGCCGCCTCTTTCCGTCGCTGCGCCGGAGCTGCCGGGCGAGACGGCCGCACAGGCGCTGCGGCGCCAACCTCTGGGCCTAGGGTTGTTGGGCCTCTATGGGTCGGGCGCCATTGTCGACGCCTGCTCTACGGTGTTCCTCGGCACCTTCCTGTATTTCTACCTGACGGCCGTTTGCGGGCTGTCGGGGACTCTTACGGGGCTGGCGCTCGGCATCTCCCTGGCGGTCGATTCGTTCGTCGATCCGCTGTTCGGCTCGCTCTCGGACAACAGCCGCTCGCGGTTTGGCAGACGCCATCCCTTCATGCTGGCGTCGATCATCCCGATCGTAATCTGCCTCGGCCTTCTGTTCTCGGTCCCAACCGGCCTGAAATCTGCAGGGCTGATGGCCTATGTCCTCGCGCTATCCCTCGGGCTTCGCATGAGCCTGTCGGGATTCGGCGTGCCCTACACCGCCCTCGGCGGGGAGCTTTCGGACAGCTACAACGAGCGCTCGACGATCGTGGCCTTCCGCGTGGGCGTAGGCGCGATCGGCACCATCTCCATCCTCGTGCTTGGCTACGGCGTGTTCCTGTCGGCGAAGTCGGGGGGCCAACTCAACCGCGCCGCCTACACGCCTTTCGCCTGGAGCGGGGCGGCGGTCATGGCGAGCGCGGCCTTGCTCAGCACGCTTGGCACCCTGGGCGCGCGCGCGCGCCTGCACGGGGCGGCGCACGGGGAAGGGCACGCGCTTGGCAGGCTGGTGAAGGAGGTGGGGGAGGTGTTCCGCAACAGCTCCTTCCTGTTTCTGTTCGTCGCCTGCCTGGTGTTCTTTATCGGCTTCGGCGCGTCCGGAGCGCTCGCCCTGCACGCCACCACCTTCTTCTGGCGCCTTTCGCCGAGCTCCATCCTGATCGTCTCGCTCTCAGGCATACCGGGCCTGATGATCGGGATTGTCATCTCGGGGGTGCTGACCCGCGTCTTCGAGAAACGCACGATAGCCATTGCTGGACTCTGCCTGATCGCGCTTTGCCAGCTCTCGCCGGTGACGCTTCGGCTGTCCGGAGCTCTCCCGCCGGGGGAAACGGCGCCGGTGGTGCTGTTGATGTGTTCGACCCTGCTGCTCAGCGTGGGTGTGGCCTTCGCCCTGGTGGGTTTCCAGTCGATGATGGCCGACGCTGCGGACGAGCACGACGTCCTGTTCGGCGCCCGCCGGGAGGGGCTCTATTTCGCCGGCATCAGCTTTGCCGTGAAGGCGTCGAGCGGCCTTGGCGTGATGATCGCAGGCTTTGCGGCCGACGCGATCGGCTTCCCCAACAACCTGGCGGCGCGGGGGCCTCATGTCAGCGTCCCCTGGGGAAAGGCCGTGGAGCTCGCCCTGATCTATGGCCCGGGCGCCTCGGTGATCACCATGCTGGGGATACTGCTGCTGTTCGGCTACCGAATCGACCGCGCCGCTCACGCGCGCATCATCGACGCTCTGACCGAGCGCAGGAGCAGCCCGCGGCCGGCGTGAGCGACGCCGCTATTTCTGACGAACGGCGATGCCCATCACCTCGTAATGGGATCCGCCGAGCAGGGAGCCAGCGCCAATGAAGGCGCGGGCCGGCATCGGGCCGGTGAAATAGCTGCGATAGACCTCGTTAAAGGCCGCATAATAGGAAAGATCGGACGTGAACACCTGGATCCAGACCAGGTCATTCATGGTCAGGCCGGCCCGCTCGACCGTGCGCTTGATGTTGTCGAGCACCCGCCGCGCGCCGTCCTTGGGATCTTCCGGGGACTTGCCCGTCGCCGGGTCGGTGTCGGTCGTACCCGCAATATAAAGAGTGTCGCCCGCCATGACGGCGGCGCTGTAGGGCGCCCCGTTGGCGACGGGCGGCACGCCAGTACCGCCGGGACCGCCGGGCGGGAAGTGGGTGACGGGCGTCGCGGCGAGGGCCACCGTCGGCAGCAAACCCGCAACGGCGAAAAGGGCGAGGCGTCTCATGGCCGAGTCTCCATCTGACGAGATTTGCGAGGATGCGTCATGGCTACGTTCGTGGCAACGCCAACGCCTTCTCGGTTTCGTACGATTTCCCGTGAGAACTCAAAGAGATTTCGCGCATTTACCAGCTGTTAGGCTCGCTATTTCGCGAGAGGGGCGCGGGACTTTAGGGTCGCTTCCCCGAGTGCGCAGGCCCGCGCCCTGCGCACTCTTCGTCCTTGGCTCCGGCGACCTTCCCTATCCTCCCCGGCGTTGCGCTATGGTCCCCCTCTCCAGGAGGGGAAGGAGAGCGTGCGTCCCTCGGCGGTCTCATTTCGGCAACGCTGCGGCGCCGCGGCTCGAGGTTTCGCTCCCGCCGACGGACCCTCATCTAGGCGGTCAAACGGGCGCAGTACGCGTCACGGAGGGAAACCATGATCGACCGCAGACCTTTTTCGAGCCTGGGCGGCGCCAACCACGGCTGGCTGGACGCCCACCACCACTTCTCGTTCGCCAACTACCATGAGCCGCGTCGCATGGGCTGGGGCGCGATCCGCGTGTGGAACGACGACACCATCGCCCCGGGGACGGGCTTTCCGCCCCACCCGCACAAGGACATGGAGATCATCACCTACGTCCGCGAAGGCGCGATCACCCATGAGGACAATATGGGCAACCGTGGACGCACCGACGCCGGCGACGTCCAGGTGATGAGCGCCGGCACAGGCGTGCGCCATTCCGAATACAACCTGGAGCCTGCCAACACGCGCATATTCCAGATTTGGATCATTCCGCGGGAAGAAGGGGGCGCCCCTTCCTGGGGGGCCAAGCCCTTCCCGCGCGGTGAGCGGTCGGGACGCTTCGTGACCCTGGCCAGCGGCGTCGAAGGGGACGAAGACGCCCTGCCGATCCGCGCCGACGCCCGGGTTTTGGGCGCCACGCTGAAGGCAGGCGAGACAACCGACTACGCCCTGGCCGACGGTCGGCGCGCCTACCTCGTTCCGGCGGCCGGCGCCATCGAGGTTAACGGCGTGCGCCTGGAAGCCCGTGACGGCGCCGCCATCGCCGACGAGCCGAACCTTACGGTGAAGGCCCTGGCCGACGCCGAAATCGTCCTGGTCGACGCCGAAGCCTGATCCAAGCCAGCGCCGCCTCGAGCATTCGGGGCGGCGCTTCTTTGGCGGTCTCCGCCTATCTCGCGATGTTTCGGAAGTTGAGAGGCCGTCTCTAGCGATCTCTCCGCTACCCGTCCCTTGGGGATTGGCTGCGCCGAGTCACAGCTGGATCACGCCGCGGCGGGCGGCGTGGGCGACGGCGTCGGTGCGGCCGGTGGCGTCGAGCTTGTCGAGGACCTGGCCGACGTGGAACTTGGCCGTGTGGACCGAGATGCCGAGGCGCTGGGCGATCGCCTTGTTCGAAGCGCCTTCCGCCATCAGGGCGAGGACTTCCAGTTCGCGTGGCGTGAGCGGCATGTCGTCGGCGATTGGGGTCGAAGATCGGGCGGCCCGGCCGTCCACCGCCACCAGGGCGGCGTCGGCCGGCTCGCCGGGGCGGGCCAGGCGGATGCCCGGCGCCTCGTGGAGGGCGGCGATGAGGCGCTCGGCCAGACGCCCGTCCTCGATCGTGACCGCGACGACAACCGGTTCGTCCTCGTCGATCAAGCAGCAGGCCTTTCGCCGATCGTGAGCGTCAGCTCCAGCGGCTGGCCGCCACGGCGCACGCCAAGGACGATAGCACGCCCCACGCTGCCCGGGCCCAGCGCCCGCATCAGCTCGCGCATGCCCGCGACCCGCTCGCCGGCCCAGGCGACGATCACGTCACCCTGCCGCGCGCCGCACGCGTCCCCCGGACCGCCGGGCTCGACGCTCATCACCATGACGCCACGGCCGCCCTGCGCGTCGGTGCGCACGGGCTGCAACCCCAGTCCAAGATAGCCGCGCGGCACGCGCCCGTGGCGCTCGAGGATGGGGCCGACGCGCTCCAGAGTGGCTGAGGGAATCACGAGGGCTCGCCGCCGCGGGCCCATGACCAGCATGCCCAGGCCCCGCCCTTCCATGTCCGTCACCAGGGCGCCTTGCGCCTCGAAGCGTGGCCGAAGGTCCAACTCGATGTGCGCGTCGATCTCCCCTCCGCGGAGGGAACGCCAGGGGCCGCCGGCGCGGGCGACGACGCCGAGGGCGACCAGGGGCGATCCCGCCTGGGCGCCTGTCGCCAGGGCGAGGGACCCGGCGCTGGCGGCGCCCGCGTCCAGCCTCGCCGGATGGGAGAGCTCGCCCTCGATGCGTAACAGGGCGATGTCGGTCGAAGGGTCACGCCCCGCCAGACGCGCCGGACGCCGCGCGCCGCCCTGCAGCACCACCTCGAACTCACCCTCCTCCGGCAGCGCCTCCTCCGCGCAGAGCACGAGCCCCGGACGCCAGACGAACCCGCTGGCCAGGGTGCGCGGACCCTCAATACCCACCACAGACGCGGCGGTGGCGGCGGTGAGGTCGGCGAGGGCGTCGGAGAAGGCGGTGAGGGGGGAGAGATCGGACATGGCAGGCTCCTTCGAACGCGAAGGTGCGCGCGCCCAAGGGGCTTTCCCACTGCCCGGATGGGCGGGGGAATCCGTCCCTCCCCTTCCGGGGAGGTGGTCGAGCGGAGCGAGACCGGGTGGGGAACGGTGGGGAAGGCCCCGGACGCCCGGGATGATCCAGACTTCCCCACCCGTCGCGCCTTCGGCGCGACACCCTCCCCGGAAGGGGAGGGACAATATTCGCCTACCGGAACTCCAGGCCCTCGAACGAGCCCGAGGCGCGCCACTGGTCGATGTATTTGAAGTAGGCGCTGGCGCCGGCGGGGTAGCCGACGTTGAGGCGGGCGGCAGGGCCGGGGTCCTGGCCTTCGTTGTTGTAGTAGCCGGGCGTGCAGTCGGACGAGCCGATCATCCGGCCGGGGCCGCTGAGCAGCAGCTCGACCCACGCGTCCTGAGCCGCCTTGGTCACCTCGACCTCCTTCGCGCCCTGATCCAAGGCGTGACGGATCACCATGGCGATCGTCCGCCCGGCCTCGGTGAGGTTGTGCGGGACATTCGAGATCAGGTTCGCGCCCTGGGTCGGCTGGACGAAGAAGGCGCTGGGGAACCCGTGCACGTGGATGCCGTGCTTGGTCTTCATCCCTTCGTCCCAGGCCTGCGAGAGCGTGAGGCCGTCGCGCCCCTCCAGGTCGAAGCCCGAGCGGCTGGTCCATTCGGTGCCCACCTCGAAGCCTGAGGCGTAGATGATGCAGTCGACTTCGTATTCGACGCCGCCGGCCACGACGCCCCGCTCGGTGATCCGCTCCACGCCCTGGCCGTCGGTGTCGATCAGGCGGGCGCCCGGCTCGTTGAAGGCGGCCAGGTATTCGTCGTGGAAGCAGGGCCGCTTGCAGAGTTGGCGGTACCACGCTTTGAGCTTCAGCGCGGTCTCGCGATCGCCGACGATGGAATCCACCCGTGCACGGATCTCTTCCATCTTCTCGAAGTCGGCGTCCTCCCAGGCGGCCCACATCTTCATCGGCGTCCGCTCTTCAGGCGGCAGATTGCCGATGCGGCTGCGGATGCGGCGCGAAAGGTCGGTCCAGCCGTCCTTGACGAGGTCCTCTTCGGCCGTGCCGCCCCCCTGGTTCGCCGTGAAGTTCTCCAGCCAGCGCTGCTGCCAGCCGGGCGTCGCAACCTCCGCGAACCAGTCCGGATCGATCGGCCGGTTGTCGCGCACGTCCACGGACGAAGGCGTGCGTTGGAAGACGTAGAGTTCCTTGGCCGCGCGGGCGAGGTGGGGGACGCACTGCACCGACGTCGCCCCGGTGCCGATGATCGCCACGCGCTTGTCGGCGAGCTTGTCGAGCGGCGCGCCGGCCGGATCGCCGCCCGTATAGTCATAGTCCCACCGGCTGGTGTGGAACGAATGGCCCTGGAAGTCCTCGATCCCCGGAAGGCCCGGCAACTTGGGCACGTGCAGCGGCCCGGTCCCCAGGCCGATGAAGCTGGCGGTGAATTCGTCGCCGCGGTTCGTCCGCACGACCCAGACCTTGCGCGCGTCGTCCCATGAGAGGGCGGTGATCTCGGTGTGGAAGAGGGCGTTGTCGTAGAGGCCGAAATGGCGACCGATGCGCTGGCACTGCTCGAGGATCTCGGGCGCGTGAGCGTATTTCTCCGTCGGTCGATGCCCCGTCTCCTCGAGAAGCGGCACGTAGACCATCGAAGCGGTGTCGCACTGGGCGCCGGGATAGCGGTTCCAGTACCAGGTGCCGCCAAAGTCGCCGCCCTTCTCGACGATCCGCACATCGGTGATCCCCGCCTCCCTCAGGCGGGCGCAGGTCACCAGACCGGCGAAGCCGCCGCCGACGAAGGCGAAGGCCACATGGTCGGTCTTCGGTTCGCGCTCGCGAAACGGCGTGTAGGGGTCGACGGCGTAGTGGGCGAAGCGGCCCGTGAGGCGCTTGTACTGGTCGTTACCGTCGGAGCGCAGGCGCTTGTCCCGCTCGGCGCGGTACTTCGCCTTGAGGGCGTCCTTGTCGATCGCGGGGCGGGTGAGGTCGGAGGTGTCGTCGGCCATGCCAGAACTCTAGCCGACGCGCGCGAGCCGTCAAACGCTTGTTTGAATAACATGTTCTGGCGCGCCCCCGAGGCGAAGGTTAGACTCGGCGCCAGGTCGAACCGACGGACCGAAGGGGAAGGGACGGGGGAAGATCGATGGACAGCGTCTGGATGGTGGCGATCGCCGCGATCGCTTTCGTGGGAACCCACTTCCTCCTCTCCCATCCCCTACGTGCCCCGGTCGTGGGGGTCGTGGGAGAGCGCGGATTCCTCGGCGTCTATTCCCTCGTCTCGATCGCGACCCTGGCCTGGCTGGTGATCGCCTACCAAAGAGCCCCGGGCCCGATGGTGTGGGCGCCGGGAGACGTCACCTGGATCGTCGTGACGCTCGTGATGCTGCTCGCTTCGGTGCTGTTGATGGGTTCGCTGATCCGCAATCCCGCCCTGGTCAATCCAGTAGGAGCCAATTCGGCGCCGGCGGAGGCGCGTGGCGTCTTCGCCATCACGCGCCACCCGATGATGTGGTCGCTCGCCCTTTGGGGGCTGTGCCACATCGCCGTCTTCCCCACTCACGCCAACATCGTGCTGTGCGCGGCGATCGTCATTCTGGCCCTGGTCGGCTCGGCCCTGCAGGATCGCAAGAAGGCTCGACTTCGACCTGAGATGTGGCCGGAGTGGGAGGCGAAGACGAGCTACTGGCCGTTCGCGGCCGTTGCCGCGGGCAGGGCGCGCCTCGTTGGTTTCAGGGGCCATGACCTCGGCGGAGGTCTGGTCGTCTGGCTGGTCGGGACCTGGGCGCACGTTCCCTTGGCGCACGTCGGCGCCGGCGTCTGGCGCTGGATCCTGCGCTGACACACTTGTGACGGGCCGCAGCCCGCTGACGCTTGACGATACCCAAGCCGGCGGCGCGCCACTTCCGCTAGACTAGGTCTGCGGAGAGCGAAATGGCGTTCGACCGGCCTCTTCACGGACCAGAGAACCGCCCGACCGGCAGTCCGCGCGGCCCGGCGGCGGCGCTGTCTGCGCGTCCGCGGCGCGAGAGCCGCTTTGGCGGCCTTCAGTCTCCCTGGCCGGTCTACGAGGCGTGGCGCGACTGGATGCTGGCGATGGCGCAGTCCGCGGACCGCCGCGCCGAACTGTGGAGCGCGGCCGGCGCCTCAATGCTCAGCCTGTGGCGGGAGGCGCTCGGTGGGGATGGGGATCCTCAGCACTGGGCCTTTCCGCCGGCAGCTGGGGATGAGCGGTTCCGCCATCCGGGATGGTCGCGGGCGCCTTTCAATCATCTCGCCGAGGCGCAGCTCGCAGCTGAGCGACTGTGGAGGCTCGCCACCGAGGCGACGCCGAACCTGCCGGAGGCGAGCCGACGGCGAATGGGCTTTCTGGGCGCCTTCGCCCTCAACGCCATGGCGCCCACCAACTTCCCGTGGACCAATCCGCAGGTGATCCAGGCCGCCTTGCGCACGGGGGGCGCCAACTACACCGCAGGCGCGGCGCAACTGTTCGACGATCTGACGCGGCTCTCGCGCGGCGAGCCGCTGAGGGGCGTGGAATGCTTCACGCTCGGCGAGACCCTGGCGGCCACGCCGGGCGAGGTGATCTTCCGCAATCGGCTGATGGAGTTGATTCAGTACGCGCCGTCGACGCCGCAGGCGCACCGTGAGCCGGTGCTCCTCGTCCCCGCCTGGCTGATGAAATACTACGCGCTCGATCTTGCGCCCGACGCATCGCTGGTGCGGCTGCTCGTCGAACGCGGGTTCACCGTCTTCGTGATCTCCTGGAAGAATCCGGGCGCAGACCTGGCCGGGACAAGCCTCGAGGATTACCGACTCGAAGGACTGATGGCGGCTCTCGAGGTGATCGCCGCCGTCGTCCCGCAGGCGCCGGCGCACGCCGTGGGCTACTGCCTCGGCGGCGCCCTGCTCGCCGCCGCGGCCGCCGCCATGGCGCGCGCCGGCGACCGAC
>DATHPX010000156.1:0-14299 GCA_035483335.1 Caulobacteraceae bacterium
TTCGCTGGCGGACGAGACGCCCGAAGGACGCTCCATCCTGGAACTCGCGCACGAGAACGGGATCACCGCCGAGTCGCCCGCGGGCGCGAAGGCCATTCCGTTCAGCGCGACGACGCGCCTGTCGGGCCTGGAGGTCGATGGGCGCAGCTGGCGCAAGGGGGCGGTGGACGCCGTCCTTCGCCACCTCGGCATGGAGCGCGGCTTCCTCCCACAAGATGTGGAGAGCGCGGTCGAGCGCATCGCCCGCTCCGGCGGCACGCCCCTGGCCGTATCCGAAGGCGACCGGCTGGTCGGCGTCATCCACCTCAAGGACGTGGTGAAGCCGGGCGTGAAGGAGCGGTTCGCCGACCTGCGGCGCATGGGGGTGCGCACGGTGATGATCACCGGCGACAATCCGGTCACCGCCGCCTCGATCGCGTCGGAAGCCGGCGTCGACGACTTCCTCTCCGAGGCGACGCCCGAGGACAAACTGCGGATGATCCGCGAAGAGCAGGGCAAGGGCCGCCTTGTCGCGATGTGCGGCGACGGCGCCAATGACGCCCCCGCCCTGGCTCAGGCGGACGTCGGCGTGGCCATGCAGACCGGCACCCAGGCTGCACGAGAGGCCGGCAACATGGTCGATCTCGACAGCGACCCGACCAAGGTCATCGAGATCGTAGAAGTCGGCAAGCAGATGCTGATTACCCGCGGCGCCCTGACCACCTTCTCAATCGCCAACGACGTCGCGAAGTACTTCGCCATCATCCCGGCGATCTTCGTGGTGTCTCTGCCGGCGCTCGGCGCGCTCAACGTGATGCGCCTGTCGAGCCCACAGAGCGCGATCCTGTCGGCCGTGATCTTCAACGCCCTGATCATCGTCTCCCTGATCCCGCTCGCCCTGCGCGGGGTTAAGTACCGCCCGATCGGCGCCCAGGCGCTGCTCACGCGGAACCTGCTGATCTATGGCCTGGGCGGCATCGTCGCGCCCTTCATCGGGATCAAGGCCATCGACATCCTCATCTCAACCCTGCGTCTCGCCTGAAGGGCTCGCCATGCTCTCCCAACTGCGCGCAAGCCTCGTCAGCATCGTCTTCTTCGTGGTGCTTACCGGCCTCCTCTACCCCCTGGCGATCACCGGCATCGGCCAAATCGTCTTCCCGCACCAGGCCAACGGCAGCCTGGTCAGGACCGGCGGCAAGATCGTCGGCTCGCAGCTGATCGCCCAGGCGTTCACGGGGCCGGGCTATCTGCATCCCCGCGGATCTTCGGCTGGGAACGGGTACGACGCGACCAATTCGTCAGCCAGCAACCTCGGTCCGATGGACCCCAAGCTACGCGACCGCATCGCCAAGGACGCCTCCGCCCTGAGAGTGGAGAACCCTAACGCGACAATCCCCGCCGACGCCGTGACGCAATCGGGCTCCGGGCTCGACCCCGACATCTCGCCGGAGAACGCGGCGTTCCAGGCGCCTCGGATTGCAAAGGCGCGGAACTTGCCCCTCACCGCGGTGCAGGCGCTCATCGACCGGAACACCCACGGGTCTACCCTCGGCTTCATTGGGCAGGCTCACGTCAATGTGCTGGCGGTGAACCTCGCGCTAGACGGTCACTAACGAACCGGCTTCGAACTTGCCCCAACCGGACATGCCGAAGGCGTAGGTGTATATCGGCATGACGCAGACGTTCTGACGGAAACCCGGTTGCCCCTCGCCGACGATCCGAGACGCCCTGATCCTGAAGCCCTGCTCGCGAATGCGAAGCGTGAGGATCGCGGGCAGCTGCGCGTGTTTCTTGGCATGGCGCCGGGGGTCGGCAAGACGTTCGAAATGCTCAGCTCGGCGCGGCGGCGAAAGTCCGAGGGGGCCGACGTCGTTGTCGGCGTGGTCGAGACCCACGGCCGCAAGGAGACGGAAGTCCTGACGGAGGGCCTGGAGACCCTGCCGCGGAAGCCCGTCGAATACCGCGGGCGCACCCTGCTCGAATTCGACATCGACGCCGCCCTCGCCCGCCGTCCCCAACTGCTCATCGTCGACGAATACGCCCACTCCAATGCCCCCGGATCGCGGCACCCCAAGCGTTGGCAGGACGTCGAGGAGCTGCTCGTTGCGGGCATCGATGTGTGGACAACGCTGAACGTCCAGCACCTCGAGAGCCTGGTGGACGTCGTGTGGCGGATCACCGGGGTCAGGGTTCGCGAAACGGTTCCGGACCAGGCGCTGACCCGCGCGGACGAGATCGAAATGATCGACCTGACGCCCGAGGAACTGCGCGAGCGGCTCGCGGCGGGCAAGGTCTATGTGCCGGAGACCGCTCGGCTGGCGTCGGACCGGTTCTTCAAGGCCGAGAACCTCACCGCCCTGCGCGAGATGGCGTTGAGACGCGCCGCCCAGAAGGTGGACGACGAACTCGTCGGCCACATGCGTCGCCACGGAATCGAAGGTCCCTGGGCGGCGGGCGAACGCATCCTGGTCCTGATCGGGGGCGAGCCGTTCGGGGGCGCGCTTGTCCGCGCCGGTCGCCGGCTCTCGGACCTGATGATGGATGCGCCGTGGACCGTCCTACACGTGGAGCGTCCCAATCGCCCCCCGACGCCCGCCCAAGGGCAATACACGGCCGCGGCGCTGAAGCTGGCCGAACAGGTGGGCGGACGCGTCGTGACCGTGACAGGGGATGATCTGCTGCAGACCGTCCTCGAGTACGCCGCGCGCAACAACATTACTCAGATCGTCATCGGCCGAAGCCCGCCGTCCCGCGGTCGACCCCGCGGGTTCCGCCTCACGTTCTCGCGTTCGCTGGCCCACGCCCTGCTCGACCACACCACCGGCGCGGCCCTGCACATCGTCACCGATGCGGCGGGAAGCGAGACGCATTCGGTGGAACTTCTCCCCCGTCTTCCCCGCCGAGCCGATTGGAAGGGTTACGCCGCGGGCGCCGCGATGGTCCTCCTCTCCACCCTGGTCGCGGCGGGGGCTGACCGTTGGATGGCCAACGCCAACCTGGCCATGATCTTCCTGCCAAGCGTGCTTGTCGCGGGCGGGGCGTTCGGATTCGGCGCGGGCCTGGCCACGGCGGCCCTTTCCGCCGTCAGCTACAACTTCTTCTTCCTCGAGCCCCGCCTCAGCTTCCGGATCGGTCATTTCGCTGACCTGATCACCTTTGCGGTGTTTTTCGCCGTCGCCATCACCACCGGCTTTTTGACCGGCCGCGTGCGCGACCAGGCGCGGATGGCCTCGCGCCGCGCGTCCGTCGTGGCTTCCCTGCTCGCCGCCAGCCGACGCCTCTCGAGCGTCTCGACCCGCGCGGACGCGGCCCAGGCCCTGGCCGAACAGGCCGCCGCCACCGTCGGTGGATCGGCCATGGTTCTGCTTCCGGAGGACGGCGATCTGCGCGCCGCTGCGGGCTCGCCGTCACTCGAAGCGCTCGGCGCCGGCGCCATGACCGCGGCTCGCTGGGCATGGGAGAAGGGCGAAGCAGCTGGGGCCGGAACCGGCACCCTCCCCCAGCTCGAATGGACCTTCTGGCCGCTTCAAGGCCTGCGCGACCGCGCAGGTGTTGCGGGCGTCACCCACTCGCCGCTGAAGACCGGCGACACGGGGGAGGAGCGCCTGCTGCTCTCTCTGTTCGACCAGGGCGCCGTCGCACTCGAACGCGCGGAACTCGCCACCGCGACCGTCGAGACCGAGACGTTGAGGCGTTCCGATCAGCTCCGGGCCGCCCTGCTGAACTCGATCAGCCACGACCTGCGCACGCCGCTGTCCACGGTGCTGGGTTCGGCCACCACCATGCTCGATTACGAGCCGAGCCTTACGGCCGACGTGAAGCGTGACCTGCTCGAAAGCATCCGGGAGGAGGCGCATCGTTTGAATCGGTATGTCGGCGACCTCCTCGACATGACCCGTCTCGAGGGCGGGGCCCTCGATCCCAAGATGCAGTGGACCGACGTGCGAGATGTGCTGGGCGCGGCGATCCAGCGCGTCGAACGGCGCCTCGGTACTCGCCGGCTGGTGCGAGACTTCCCCCCGGAGCTCTCGATGATCCGCATCGACCCGGGCCTGCTGGAACAGGCGGTAGTCAACATTCTCGAGAACGCGATCGCCTACAGTCCCGACGGAACCGATATCGAGGTCGCCGCCTACGAGGATCGGTCCAACGTCGTGATAAGCATCGAAGATGACGGCAAGGGCATTCCGACCGCCGAACTGGAGCGGGTGTTCGACAAGTTCCGGCGCCTTCAGCAGCCTAGCGACAGGGGCAAGGGCGTCGGCCTGGGCCTCTCGATCTCCAAGGGGTTCGTCGAGGCCATGGGAGGGCGGATCGCGGCGGCCAGCCCCATTCACGGCGACCATGGCACTCGCGTGCTGATGAGCCTCCGCAAGCCACGCGACGGCGTTGCCGAGGCCGCCTGAGATGTCCGCCAGCCACCCCAGAGTGCTCGTCGTCGACGACGAACCGCAGATCCACCGGTTTCTTGCCCCTGCGCTGGAGGCGGCAGGCTACGTTCCCCTTCGCGCCGAGACGGGAGAGGCGGGGCTGGCGGCTCTGGCGACGCGTCCTCCGGACGTCCTCGTCCTCGACCTTGGACTTCCCGACCTCGATGGAAAGGTCGTGCTCGAGCGGGCGCGGCGTTTCTTCGATGGACCGATCATCATCCTTTCTGCGCGCGACGAGGAGATCGAGAAGATCGACGCCCTCGACCAGGGTGCGGACGACTATGTCGAGAAGCCCTTCGGCGTGGGGGAACTGCTGGCGCGGATCCGCGCCAGCCTGCGCAACAAGGCGAGCCGCAGCGCCGGCTCCCCCGTCGTGCACGCAGGCGAAGTCGAGATCGATTTCGTCCGTCGCCTCGTCACGCGCGGCGGCGAGGTCGTTCGCCTGACGCCCCGGGAGTATGACGTGCTCGTCGCCCTCGCCGAGGCCGGCGGTCGCGTGATCACGCACGGCCAGCTTCTCACGGCTGTCTGGGGCCGCTCGCACGTCGAGGACGTGCAGTACCTTCGGATCATCATCCAGCGCCTACGTCAAAAGCTGGAGGCGGATCCCACGCAACCCCGGATAATCATCACCGAGGCCCGGGTCGGCTACCGGTTTGTCAGCGACTGAGCGGAGGGGCCTACTGCGCCGCCAGCTCCCAGATGCGTCCTGGGCGCATCTGTTCGAAGCGGCCCAGCGCCTGCGGGTCGAGCCTCGCGGTGACCGAAAGGCCCTCGTCCGTCTGGTGACGATCGACGACGCGTCCGTGGCGATAGAGCCAGGCGAGCCCCTCCCCATCGTCGGCGGCCAGGTGGAACGTCCGCTCGGGGTAGGCGTCGAGCAGTTCGGAGATCCGCGACAGCAGAGCCTCCCGACCCTCGCCCGTCTCGGCGGAAACCAGGATCGCGCCCCGGCGCCGCGCATCGGCCTTCAGCTCCTCACGGCGTCCCGAAGTCACCAGGTCCACCTTGTTCCAGACCTCCAGCACCCGGCGGCCCGAGGTCTCTCCGACGCCAAGGGTCTCCAGAACGGCGGCCACGTCCTGCTGTTGGGCTTCGCTGTCGGGGCTGGCGACATCCCGCACGTGCAGGACCAGGTCCGCCTCCCGCACCTCGTCCAAGGTGGCGCGGAAAGCCTCGACCAGCTCGTGGGGCAAGTCCGAGATGAAGCCCACCGTGTCCGACAGGATCGCGTCCCGGCCGCCGGGCAAGCGCAGCCGTCGCAGGGTCGGATCGAGCGTGGCGAACAGCATCGACTTGGCGAACACCTCGGCCGAGGTGAGCCTGTTGAACAGGGTCGACTTGCCGGCGTTCGTATAGCCCACCAGGGCGACGATCGGATAAGGGACCCGCTTGCGGCCCCGACGCTGCAGTTCGCGCGTCCGGCGCACGTCCGCCAGGTCGGCCTTCAGCTTGACGATGCGATCGACCAGAAGGCGCCGGTCGGCTTCGATTTGGGTCTCACCCGGACCGCCGAGGAAGCCGAAGCCCCCGCGCTGTCGTTCGAGGTGGGTCCAGGTGCGCACCAGCCGCGAGCGCTCGTATTCCAGGCGCGCCAACTCGACCTGCAAGCGACCCTCCGCCGTGCGGGCGCGACGGGCGAAGATCTCCAGGATCAACCCGGTCCGGTCGATCACCTTTACCGACCAGGCCCTCTCCAGGTTGCGCTGCTGCACTGGGCCCAGGGCGTCGTCGACGACCACGAGGTCGATCTCGAACGTCCGGCACAGCTCAGCGATCTCATCCACCCGCCCGGAGCCGAAGAAGGTGGCGGGCGAGAGCGTCCGCAGGGGCGAGACGAGCGCGTGCGCGACCTCGAGGTCCAGGGCTTCGGCGAGGCCGACGGCTTCTGCGAGGCGCTCCGCAGGCGTGCGGCTGGCGGCGCGCTCGCCACGAGCGGGGTGAACGACAAGCGCCCGCTGCGGGCGGGCGCGATGATCGATTTGGGTCAATCGTCGCCTTCTTCAGGCGCCGGCTCGTAGAGCTGCACGGGCCCGGCCGGCATGATGGTGGATATGGCGTGCTTGTAGACGAGCTGGGCCTGACCGTCCCGGCGCAGAAGCACGCAGAAACTGTCGAACCAGCTCACTACCCCCTGCAGCTTCACGCCGTTGACGAGGAAGATCGTCAACGGAGTGCGCGTGCGCCGGACACTGTTGAGGAAGGCGTCTTGCAGGCTTTGTCGTCTGTCTGTCGTTGTCACGGGCTAGCGCCCCCAAAGTTGAAAAAGGTGGACGCGCCGAGCCGATCCGGGAACGTGCCCTTGCGCGCTTACGCGGCGTTTGGCCGCGCACCCTCGATATAGAGTTGTCTCAGCCGCTTGGCCACCGGCCCAGGGGCCCCTACGCCGATCGAAGTCTCGTCGATGCGGATAACAGGCAGGACGAGGCTGCCCGCGCCCGTGATGAAGGCCTCGCGCGCGGACTTTGCTTCCTCGACGCTGAACCCGCGCTCCTCGAAAGGAATGCCCAAGGACTTCGCCACGCCAAGCAGGCTACGCCGGGTGACGCCGCGCAGGATGTTCGACTGAATATCTCGGGTGCGGAGCACGCCGTTGGAGTCGATGATCCATGCGTTGCTCGACCCGCCTTCGGTGACGAGGCCGAGTTCGTCGACAAACCAGGCTTCGACCGCGCCGGCCTCTCGCGCCGCCTGCTTGGCGAGTACGTTCGGGAGCAGTCCCGTCGTCTTGATGTCGCACCGCGCCCATCGCGTCTCGGGCGTTGTGATCACCGCCACCCCCCGCGTGGCTCGCGCCTCGCTGGCGTTCATGTCCACGCTCTTGGCTGTCACCACGACAGTCGGCCGCGGCGCGGGGTTTGGAAAGGGATGGTCGCGCGGCGCGACGCCCCGGGTCACCTGCAGATAGGCCAGCCCGTCGGACACCTGGTTCAGGCGAACGACGCGTCGGATGATGCTCTTTAGCGCCGCCTCGCTCATGGGGATGGGAATCCGCAGCTCGCCCAGGCTGCGGGCCAGCCGCTCGAAATGACCCCTCTCGTCGGCGAGTTGCCCGCCGAAGACGGCCCAGACCTCGTAGACGCTGTCGGCGAACTGGAATCCGCGGTCTTCGATGTGGACGAACGCCTCGGCGTGAGGGGCGTACCGTCCGTTCACATAGGCTATCCGCCCCATCAGTCAGCAGTCTCCTCGGTGAGGCGAGATCCAGAAAAGCCCAGGGATTTCAGTTTTCTGTGCAACGCCGAGCGCTCCATGCCGATGAACGCCGCGGTGCGCGAGATGTTGCCGCCGAAGCGCATGATCTGGGCGTCGAGATATTCCCGCTCGAACAGCTCTCGCGCCTCGCGCAGCGGCAGGGCGATGATGCGTTCGGCCCCGAGGCCGCCGGTCGGCGGCGTCGCGCTGGCCTCCGGCGGGAGCATCTCTGCGGTGACCGGCTGCGAAGAATCCCCTGCCGCTAGGATGAGGACCCGCTCGACGACATTGCGCAGCTGCCGCACGTTGCCCGGCCAGGGCTGGACCTGGAGCGTGGCGTAGGCGTCAGGAGCAAGAGTCCGACGGGCCAGGCCCGCCGCGGAGCTCAGCCGTTCGATGTAGTAGTCGATCAGCAGCGGGATGTCCTCGCGCCGCTCCGACAGGCCCGGAACTCGCAACGGCACGACGTTCAGCCGATGGAACAGGTCCTCCCGCATTCGTCCTGCGGCGATCTCCGCGTGAAGATCGCGCGACGTCGAGGACACCACGCGGACGTCCACCTGCACGTCAGTGTCGCCGCCCAGGCGACGGAAGCGCTGTTCCACGAGAACCCGTAGGATGCGGCTCTGGGTCTCCCGCGGCATTTCGGCGATCTCGTCGATATAGAGCGTCCCGCCGTGGGCCCGCTCGAACACGCCGATGGAGCCGGGCCGGCTCGCGGAGGGCTCTTCGCCGAAGAGCTCGAGGTCCATCCTCTCGGGAGTCATGCCCGCCGCGTTGATCGCCACGAAGGCGTTGCGCGCTCTTGGGCTCGCGGCGTGGATGAGGCGCGCGGCGGTCTCCTTGCCGGAGCCCGGCGGGCCGGAAACCAGGATACGGCTGTTGGCCGGCGCGACCTTGGCGATCATCGTGCGCAGGTGCTGGGACGCCGCGGACGCGCCCACGAGTCCCTCGGGGACGAGCGCCTGATTGCGCAGGTGCCGGTTCTCACGCCGCAGGTCCATCGCCTCGAGCGCCCGCTGGACCACGACCAGAAGGCGGTCCGACTTGAAAGGTTTCTCGATGAAATCGTAGGCGCCGCGGCGGATCGAGCTGACGGCAGTCTCGATGGTGCCGTGGCCCGAGATCATGATGACCGGGATCTCGGGGTCGAGGCTCTTCACCCGGTCCAGCAGCTCAAGCCCGTCTATGCCGTTCCCAGACATCCAGATGTCGAGGATCAACAGAGCCGGCTTGCGCGCCCGCAGGGCGAGCAGGGCCGCTTCGGCGTTGTGCGCCGTCCGCACCGCATAGCCGTCGTCTTCGAGGATGCCGGCGACGAGTTCGCGGATATCCGCCTCGTCGTCCACCACCAGGATGTCACTGATCATGCTTCCACCTTGCGCTCGACGCCAGGCGCGGCTCCCGCTGCGGGCTCTCCCAGGGGAAAGGCCAGCGAAATGCGCGCACCCGGTCCTGGCGCGGCGTCGCCCAATGTGAGCCGCCCGCCGTGGTCCTCCAGGATGCGTTTGACGATCGCGAGCCCAAGGCCCGTGCCCTTCTCACGAGTCGTCACGTAGGGTTCCGTCAGGCGATCGCGGTTTTTCTCGGGCAAACCGACGCCGTTGTCCTCGATCTGCGCTTCCACCTCGTTTGCGGCCCTGACCAGTCGCACCCGGATCCGTCCCGGAGCGCTCGGCTGCGGCCGGGCCACGATCGCCTCGCCCGCATTCTTCAGGACGTTGGTGAGCGCCTGACTGACGATGCGCCCATCGCAGAGGATTTCGCATGACTCGAGCGGCTCCTCGATCTCCACGGCCACCGAGGGATCGGCCACTCTCTGGGCGAAGGCGGCCTGCCGGATCAATTCAGCAAGATCGTGGTTGGCGAACCTGGGCGCCGGCATCCGCGCGAACGCCGAGAATTCGTCCACCATCCGGCCGATGTCCCCAACCTGCCGAACGATCGTCTCGACGCAGCGGTCGAACACCTCGGTGTCGCTCGAGATCTCCCGCCGATAGCGGCGTCGGATGCGTTCGGCGGAGAGCTGGATCGGCGTCAGGGGATTCTTGATCTCGTGCGCGATGCGCCGGGCGACGTCGCGCCAGGCCGCGTTACGTTGGGCGGCCACGAGCCTGGTGATGTCGTCGAAGGTCAGGACGATACGCTCCGCCCCCTGGCTCGCGCGCACCCGCAACAGCCGGGTCTCGGATCCTCGCCCCACCTCGATATCGGCCTCGGCTTCGCCGGCCACGCGCGCCGCCTCGTCGGCGACGGATTGCAGTTCCGGCGCCACCTCGCCGAGCGACGCTCCGGGCGCCGGACTCGCGGCGAGGCCGAGCAGCCGCACCGCCTGCGAATTCATGATCGAGATGCGGCCGCGCGGGTCGAGGCCGATCACGCCTGCGCTCACGCCCAGGAGCACCGCTTCCATGAACAGCCGGCGCGTTTCGGCGTCGACGTGAGCCGTCCGCAGAGCGTCCTGCTGCTCGCGCAGATCCAGGGTCATCCGGTTGAAAGCGCGGGACAGAACGGCGATTTCTTCCGGGTCCTTGAGAGTGTCCACCCGGGCCGTGAGATCGCCTGCAGCGACGCGACCGGCGGCCTGCACCAGCCGGGCGACCGGCGCGGCGATCCGATCGGCCGCCGACATGCCCAACCAGATCGCGCCCTCGAGCACGAGGAGGACGGTCTCGAGGTAGGCCACAGCGAACGCAGCCTGGATCAAGGCTCGCTGGTGCCTGGCCTGGCGATAGGCGAGCAGCGAGGCTTCCGTCTGACGCAGGTGACGGAAGATGCCGGGGTCGAGCGGTCGGGCGACGTACAGATAGGCGTCGGGATAGGCGCGCAGACGATAGAGCGCCCGGAACAGGTCTGCGGACTCGAAGGCGGCAGCTGGAACGTCCCCCTCGTCTGCAGCTGCGAAACTTGCCAGAGGTGGGGCCAGGAACGGGGTGCTCCCTCCCGCTGCGTCCGCCCGCGCCAGCACCCGGCCCTCATGGTCGAGCACATACGCGGCGGAGAAGCCGCCCTCTGCGGTCAGGTCTCGCAGGAACCGCCCGTATGCGACCGGCGAGTCGGCGAGACTGGGCGCCGCTTGGTTCAAGGTGCGAGCCATCACGGCGACGTGCCGGCTGATGTAGTCCTGCTGCTCGGCGATATACGATCGCGCGACGGTCGCCGAGTTCTCTACGACGCTCTGGACGCGCGCGCTGAACCAACTCTCCACGCCGCGGGTGACCAGCACGCCGAAGAACAGGGCGACGATCACCGCCGGGGCGACGGCAGCGATCGCAAACAGGGTGACGAAGCGCAGGTGCAGCCGCGCGCCTGCGTCGCCAGCTTGTGCGAGGACGAGACGAAGCAGGCGCCACGCGATCAGCCCGCCCAACCCCGCGAGCAGGACCGCTCCGAACCCGAGCAGGGTAAGCACGACCGGACTTGCAGGACCGAGGGGACCGCTCACGTCCGGCCAGGAACCCAGCACCACTGCGACGAGAACCACAATCGTGGTGAGGGCGAAACCGGCCCCCATTACGACGCGAGAATCGGCCGCCCGGCTCCAGGGCGACCTGTCGATCGCTCTGGCGGCTGGGGGTCGCTCCACGCCCGGGCGCGTCGGCGCGACGCTGTCAGTCATGCCATCAGACTAAGCGAGTGTGCCACGATTGCAACACGCCTGTGTCCGCGAGGTCGCGGCGTCTCAGGCCCTCGTCTTGGCCTCGATACCCAGGTCCTGCAGCCGCTTGCGCAGCGTGTTCCGGTTGAGCCCGAGGATTTCGGCCGCCTTCATCTGATTGCCCTTGGTGGCGCCGAGGGTGAGCTGGAACAGGGGCCGCTCGATGTCCGCCAGCACGCGATCGTAGAGCCCGTTCGGGGGCATCCCTCCGGGCTGGCTGGCGAAATACGAGGCCAGATTGCGCTCCACCAGAGCCGACAGTGTCACGGGCCCCTCCCCCGCGGTCTTGAGCGGCGCCTGGTCGGTCAACTCGCGTTCGACGATACGCACTCCGATGTTCTCTTCGCCGTAGAGCGCACAGATCCGTCGAATCAGGTTCTCGAGCTCCCGCACGTTGCCGGGCCAGTCGTGCCTCTTCAGGCGATCCAGGGCACCCTGATCGATGGTCTTGGACGGAAGCCCCTCGCGACTCGCCCGCAACAGAAAGGCGCGGGCGAGTTCGGGGATGTCTTCGGAGCGCTCGCGCAGCGGAGGCACCCGGATCGGCGCCACATTCAGGCGGAAGAACAGGTCTTCCCGGAAAAGCCCTTGGGAAACGAGACCGCGAAGATCGCGGTTGGTGGCGGCGATCACGCGCGCATTGGGCCTGCGGCCGGTCTTGGGATTCGTCGCTGGCTCGGCGCCGTCGAAAACCCGCAGGAGACGGGTCTGGGCGTCCAGCGGCATATCGCCGATCTCGTCGAGGAAGAGGGTTCCTCCATCTGCCTCCACAAGGCGCCCGACTTCACCGTCGCCGCGGCCGAAGAGCTCGCTGTCCACCCGCTCCCGGGGAATGGCCGCCAGGCTGATCGCCACGAAACGCCCGTCCCTTCGACGTCCAAGATCGTGCAGGGCGCGCGCGACCAGCTCCTTGCCGACGCCGGATTCGCCCTGGATCAGGACCGTGAGGTCGGCGCCGACCAGACGGGCGATGGTGCGATACACTTCCTGCATCGGTCCCGAGCGGCCGATGAGCGGCAGGCGCTCGTCCCTGACCGCGCGGGCCTGGGCTTTCGCGGCCTCGCGGTCATTAGGACGCTCCAGCGCTCGCCGGGCGAGCTGCGCCATGTCATCGAGATCGAAGGGCTTGGGGATGTACTCGAACACCCCGCCTTCCGCCGCCGCGATCGCAGTCAGAACGGTGTTCTGGGCGCTCATCACGATGACCGGGAGCTTCGGGCGCTGCTTGCGTATCCGAGGGAGCACGTCGAAGACGTTCTCGTCGGGCATCACCACATCGGTGATCACCAGATCGCCCTCGCCCTCGGTCACCCATTTGAGCATTGTCGCTGCATTGCCCGTCGCCCGGACTTCGTATCCGAGGCGAGAGAACGCCTGCGATAGCACCAGCCGTATCGAGGCGTCGTCGTCCGCGACGAGGATCTTCTGGGTGGGACCAGCCATAAGTATCTCCCTCAGGCCCCTGCCGGTTCAGGCTGGGCGCTAACGGTCGCCGGCGCTGCGGGTAACAAGACCCTGAAGACCGTGCGCCCGGGTTCGGATTCGAAATCGATGAGGCCGTCGTGTCCGGCCACCAGCTTGGCCACCAGGGCCAGGCCAAGCCCGGCGCCTCCGGCCTTGGTGGTCACGAAGGGTTCGAAGAGATGCTCCCGCAGGCGCTCCGGCACTCCGGGACCGTTGTCGAGAACCTTCACCTCGAGAGGCGCGCCGCGGGAGGCGCCACCATGCGGTCCGCGGACACGGACGCCGTGGCGGAACGCGGTGGAAATGGTCACCTCCCCTCGCCCGTCGCCCCGGGAGTGCGCCGCCTCGGCCGCATTCTTCGTCAGGTTGAGGAAGATCTGGATCAGTTGGTCCTCCTCGCCCCATGCGGGGGGCAGGGACGGATCGTAATGCTCCTTAAGCAGGAGCCCGTCGGCCACGCCGTTCGCCGCGAGCGCCCGGACGCGATCGAGCACCTGGTGAATGTTCACCGCGCTTCTCTCGAGAGGAACATCCTCGGTCAGGGCTTCCATCCGGTCCACAAGACGGCGGATCCTGTCCGTCTCGTCCACGATGAGCTGCGCCAGGGGTATATCCTCGGCGCTCGCCGCGGATCGCAGCAACTGCGCGGCGCCGCGGATGCCGGCGAGGGGGTTCTTCACCTCGTGCGCAAGCATCTGGCCAAGGCCCATCACCGACTGCAATCCGCGTTGGTCCGCCGCACGATCGGGGCCGATCTGCGGCCGCACATGAAGCGTGACCAGAGTCGCGCCATCGCCCAACGGAGTGGCCGCAGCGTCGGCGAGGATGCGCCCGACGCCCGGACCAGGGATTTCGATCTCCCGCGCCCGGACCGCGGAGCCTTCCGCCAGACAGCGACCAATCAGCGACCGCAGGGGCGAGCCTTCCGGGATTACGCCGCCAAGGCCGCCCCGACCGCCGAGGGCGCGTCCAAGGAGCTGCTCGGCCGCTTCGTTGGCGGCGCAGACACGCTCATACGGGTCGAGGATGAAGGCGGCCTCCGGCCAGGCGTCGAATGCTGTCGCCTTCGCCCGCTCCGGGTCAGGCATGAAGTCGTCGCGGTTCACGCCGCCAGCCTTTCCAGGGCCGGGACCCAAAGAGCGGCGAGCGCCGTCTCGATCTCGTTGGCAGGGAGGCGGCACAGGCGCGCGCGCGCCTCGCGGCGGGCCTGCGGATCAGCTGGCCATGGCGCCGCGTCGATGTAGGCTGCGAGGTGCTTCCTGAACATCAGCGCCCCCAGCTTCTCCCCATAGAAGGCCAGGCTTCGCCGCAGGTGTTCGACGACGATCGCCAGGCGTTCCGAAGGTCCCGGCTCCGAGACGCTTTCTCCTGCAAGCTCCCGCTCGATGGTCCGCGCGATCCACGGTCGGCCTATGGCGTCTCGCCCGATCATCACGGCCCCGCAGCCTGACTGAGACATCGCTGAGCGCGCCGATCTGACGTCGCCGATATCGCCGTTCGCGATCACCGGCGCGTCGGCCGCCAGGGTGACGGACCTTATGGCGCTCCAGTCGGCGAGGCCGGAATAGAACTG
>DATHPX010000157.1:0-11471 GCA_035483335.1 Caulobacteraceae bacterium
TTTCGAGGTAGATCAGCGCCAACCGCCCGCCTTCGTGTGCTCGCGCCATCACGGCGTCGATCTCCTCCCGCGTCGCCCCGGCGGGGAAGTCCAGGAAGCGGACGCCAAATCTTCCCAGCACCTTGCCGATCAACGTCTCGGTGGCGGCGTACAGCGGGGAGGAGTGCACGATCGTGTCCCCGGGGTTGACCAGGGTCAGCAGCACTGTGGCGATCGCCGCCATGCCGCTGGAGAAGGCGAGGGCGTCCTCCGCCTCTTCCCACACCGACAGCCGGTCCTCCAGGATCTCCTGGTCCGGTCCGTTGAACCGCGAATAGACGAGCCCTTCGGCGCCGCCCGGAACGCGGCCCGTTACGCGCTCGAAGTGCCGCTTTCCGGCCGCCGCGCTTTCGAAGACGAATGTGGATGTGAGGAAGATCGGAGGCTTGAGGGAGCCTTCCGACAGCCGCGGCTCGTAGCCGTGGCCCATCATCATCGTCGACGGCTTGAGCTTGCGGTCTGAGAGTGCAGCCGGCTGGCCTGGAGTCCTTGGCTTCATGACGTTGTCTCCTCGCGGGCCATGCTCTCATGGATGCGGGAGCAACGCACGGGCGCCGCCGCGGCGGACCCGATGTGGCGATCACTGGGTTCGCCGACCGAGAGGTGACAGAATTCCGCCCCTGCGAATTGAGGCGAAACTGTCTGAAAACGAACGCAATGCAACCGGATTCTACATCACGGTTTCTACCTCCGACTTAGACTGTTAAAATATACAGTTAAGGTAGACTGTTATACTCTACAGCAAAGATAGATAATATTACAGCCAAGCTAAAGCGATCGAGCTCGGTTCAACACGCGGGCCTGTGTATGGCAGGCCGATATCAGCTGGGAGAGACGTATGCGGTACACAGCTCTTGTCGGTCTCGCCGGCGCATTATGCCTGGGATTCGCCCCTGTCGCCGCCACCGCGGCGTCGGTCCTGGGGATCAACGGCGATGCGCAGGTTGACTCCAGCACCATCAACTTCGGGCAATTCCCCGCCGGCCCGCCCTACGCACCGCCCCCGGGCTACGGGAGCTTCGAGGTTAGTCTGGTCAATCCGGGCGTCTTCGCCAGCAACGGCGTAACCGTCGGTGAGTCTGGGATGATCGAAAGCATCCCCGCGGTGGCGGGTCCGGTTACGCTCCCGACCGCGTTCATGACGTTCGATATCGGCGGTTCCAACCTGCAGCTGTGGGCGACCAATGTAGCCGCCGGGAATCATGGGCCGTTTACCCTGATCGACACCCCGTTTGGGGCGGTGGCCTCTCTCAACACCAGCGGCTATGTCCTCGATACCACGACGAGCAAGAGATTGGGCGACTACACGATGATCGCGTCGGCGACCTTCGCCGGCGAGACCGTTGCGGAACTGCTCGCCAGTCCTACGCCCATCGAAACGCCTTTCAGCGCCACCTTCACCTTTACGGCGGTTCCTGAGCCGGCGACGTGGGCGATGATGCTCATTGGCGTGGGAGCCATGGGTATCGCTCTACGCTCGAAGAGGCGGACCAACAGTTTCGCCTGACGGCTCGCCGCTGGATCCGGCGGCGGCCTCCGCCAAAATAGACGACGCAGGGCGCGGAAGAGTCCGCGCTCTGTTTCTATGAACCTGCGGGACCGTGGCCGGGCGCGAGGCGCGGAGCTCGCCGGACGGACAAAGTCAGTCGGCCGGATGGTTCATCCGAACAGGAAGTGACTCGCCAGATCCTCTCGGATCTCCTGCATGTGCGTGTAATACTGCAGGAAGCCCCCGTTATAGTTGCCGTCTTGCCGTCGGTTGAACTCGCCCTCGAAGTTGTAGTAGCCCGGCGTGCAGTCGGTGTTGCGGCTGGTCTTCCCACGATGGGCGATCACCTCCTGCACCCACCACTCCTCGGTCTCAGGCTTCACGTCGATCTCTTCATGACCCCCGTCGCGGGCGAGTTTCACGCATTCGGCGATGTGGTCGCCCTGCGTCTGCAGCATGAAAGTCAGATTGAACTGGAACGACGCCTGGTAGCCGCCCATGATGAAGAGGTTCGGATAGCCATGCGTGTGCACGCCGAACAGAGTCCTCATCCCTGAAGCATAGGTCTCGTTGATCTCCCGGCCGTCGCGTCCGCGGATCTCATTGTAGATACCCGTCTTCTGCACCTCGAAACCGGTGGCGTAGATCAGCAGGTCCAGCGGATAGGCGCGGTCCTCGAACACGGGACCTTCAGGCGCGATCTGGGTGATCCCCTTGCCCTGTGTATCCACCAGATGGACGTTGGGCCGGTTGTAGACCGGCAGGTACTCGTCGTCGAAGCACGGCCGCTTGCACATGAACATGTACCAGGGCTTGAGCGACTGGGCGGTCGCCGGATCCTGCACGACCTCGTCGATGCGCGCGTGGATGCGCATCATGTGGTCGATGTTCTCGTTCTCCTGGCGGCGGATCTTTTCCTCGCGAGAGAGGGCTGCCAGCTCCGCCTTCTTCGCCGCGTCGACCTCGCGCCCGCGTATGTGCTTCATCCGGCGCGCCTGTTGCCAGCCCGGCTTCAGGCGCCCCGCCCACTCCGGGTCGGTAGGCCGATCGCCGCGGATGTCGATCCCAGATGGCGTGCGTTGGAAGACATAGAGCGCCTTCGCCGTTCGGGCGAGCCGCGGGATCGCCTGCACGGCCGAGGCGCCGGTGCCGATGATCCCGACCACCTTGTCCTCGAGCTTCTCGAGTTCCTCGCCCGTATAGGCGTAGTCCCAGCGCGAGGTGTGGAACGAGTGACCAGCGAAGCCTTCCATGCCGGCGATCTTCGACAGCTTGGGCTTGGAGAGGGTGCCGTTGGCGCAGACCACGAACTTCGCGGTCATCCTGTCGCCGCGGTCCGTCTCGATCCGCCAGCGCCTGGCCCGCGTGTCCCAGGTCGTGCGGATCACGGTCGTGCGGAACACCGCCAGATCGTAGAGGCCGTACCGCTGCGCGATCGCCTGGCAGTGGGCGAAGATCTCCGGTCCCTTGGCGTAGAGGCGGGAGGGCACATAGCCCATCTCGTCCAGCAGAGGCAGGTAGTCGTAGGCCGGCACGTCGCACGCCGCGCCCGGATAGCGGTTCCAGTACCAGGTCCCGCCGACGTCAGCCCCGCGCTCGACGATGCGGATGCTCTCGACGCCACGCTCGCGCATCCGCGCGGCCGTCAGCAGGGCCGAGAAGCCGCCACCGATGAAGAGCACCTCCACTTCATCCTCGATCGGCGCTCGGTCTGGCGCCGGCTCGGCGTGAGGGTCAGTGGCATATTTGGCCAGGGCGCCGCTGAAGTCGGAGGTGTACTGCGCCGTTCCCTGGGGTCGGTAGGCGAGGCGAAGGTCGCGCTCGTCGGCGAACTTCGCCTTGATGGCGTCGTAATAGGCCTGGTCCGCTGACTCCAACGGCGTTCCTCCTGCCCATGTCGGCCAGCCCCCTTGGCAGGGACTTTTATTGGCTCAGCCTACACGTGCGGGGGGCGGGGGCAACTGGATGCTCACAGACCTCCCGGCGCCAGGAGCCGCCCTAGAGCCACCCGCCTCCATGAACGCCCTCATAGGCGGGCAGCAGGCCGGCGAGAATTCGCGTCCAGCCTTCGATGTTGCCCTTCGCATAGGCCTCGGGCACGCCGTCGTTGGTCAGAGTCAGAATGCAGCCAGCGCCGTCCGGCTCGATTTCCACCGTGACCGTCGTCATTCGAGGGTCGAACTGCGGAACGCCGAAGGTGAAGACGAGCCGCCGCGGTCGGTCGATCTCGAGATACTCTCCAAAGTGACGGACGTCGCCCATGTCCGGCCGCCGTTCGGTGAAAGTGAAGCGGCCGCCCACGCGCGGATCGACTTCCGCGACGATCATTTCGCCCGTCGCCGTCGCAAACAGGAATCGCCGCGCGACCGTCACATCCAGAAATGCGTCGAACACGCGTTCCGGCGTGGCGTCGTAGCGATGGGTCACCACCACCTGCGACAGGGTTTCGGCGCTCATGGCTTTTCCTCCTTCAGGATCTTGTCGAGTTCGGCGAGCCTCCAGGCCCACTGCGCCCGTTGTTCTTCCAGCCACCGGCTCGCGGCCTCCAGCGGCGCGAGATCCAGCGCCAGCAGGTGCTCGCGACCGCTCACGCGTCGCCGCACGAGGCCAGCGTGCTCGAGCACGCGGATATGCTTGGAGACTGCGTTGAGCGACATCTCGAATGGCGCGGCGACCTCAGTGACGCGCGCCTCGCCCGTGGCCAGCCGTCCGAGAATCGCCCGCCGCGTCGGATCGGCGAGCGCGGTCAGGGTGTGATCGAGGGGCGTATATTCAACCATATGGATGAATGTTGGCGCAGATCCAGGGACAAGGCAACCCCAGGATCAGGCCACACAAGACTATCAAGTCTTCGATCTCGAGGCGCCTCGACCATATTTCCGTGCATCGAGCGCGGCTGGGGTCAGTCGCCAGCAGGATGCAGAGGAACCCCGTCATGTCAGACCTTTCCGGCAAGACCGCCCTCGTCACCGGCGCATCCCGCGGCATCGGCCGCGCAACAGCCATAGCGCTCGCCAAGGCCGGGGCTCAGGTGATCGTCCACTATGGTCACGGCCTGGCCGAGGCGAAGGCGGTTGTCCGCGAGATCGAGGCTGCCGGCGGCCGGGCGCAGGCCGTGGGCGCAGACCTTTCCGCTCCCCAAGGCCCGCACCGACTGGCCGCGGAGGTTCGTCGAATCGTCGGCGAACGCCTCGACATCCTGGTGGCCAATGCGGGCGTGAGCCGCGCCGCGCCAATCGAGGGGTATACGGTCGACGAATTCGATCGCTTGTTCGCGGTCAATGTCCGCGCGCCCTTCTTCCTGGTGCAGCAGCTCCTGCCGATCCTGAACGCGGGCTCCAGCGTCGTCCTGCTTTCATCCCTGGTCGCGAATTCAAGCGTAGGGACGCTGTCGGCCTACGCCGCCACCAAGGGCGCGGTCGACACCCTGGTCCGCCACTTCGCCCAGGCGCTGGGCGAGCGCGGCGTTCGCGTCAATGCGGTGGCCCCTGGCGTGGTGGAGACCGACATGTCCACCCTCACGCGTACGAAGCAGGGCCGCGACTACGCCCAAGGGCTCCAGGCCCTCAAGGGAATCGCCCAGCCTGACGACATCGCCGGCGCGATTGTCTTTCTCGCCTCCGAACCCGCGCGCTGGATCACCGGTGATATCCTACGGGTCGACGGCGGTTCGAAACTCTAAGGTGGAGTTGCTTACGGCGCGCTTTCCTCTCGCGCGATGGCGGCCATGAGCTCCGCGAACACTCACCATTCGCCTCTTGAAGGGCTACCGGCCCCGGCCTAGCGTGCGGTAACGCACTTGGGGACGGCGAACATGCGCGCGGGACACCTTGGGACAATCGCGGCTCTGATTTTCGGAGCGGCGGCGGCGCCGGCTGCGGCGGGTTCGGCGCCCGCCCCGACGGACGTACCGCATTGCGACCGCCCAATCGGAACAGCTTCGATCTCTCCGCCGCAAAGGGAGTGGTGGACGCAGTACGGGTTGAGCAGTCCCGAACAGCTGATCAAGCTGATGGCCTCGAGGTCGAACTGCCTGCGGATCGTCGACCGCGGTGCGGGCCTTCAAATGAGGAACGTCGAGCGCGGTCTCGGCAGTTCGGGTGAGCTGCAGCGCGAGTCCAATGTCGGGGCCGGCCAGATCAAGGCCGCAGACTTTGCAATCGTGCCAGATGTTGCCGACGCTAACGCCAACCAAAGTGGTTCGGGCGCTGGGCTCGGGGGTCTGCTTGGGGGCCGCGCCGGATACTTCGGCGCCCTCGCCGGCGGGATCCACACGCAGCAGGCGACCGCGCGCGCCCTCCTGACCCTGGTCAACGTCCGCACGACCGAACAGGAATATGTCGCCGAAGGCACGGCTTCCCACACCAATATCGGCTTCACCGGCGGCGGGTTCGGCGGCGGTTTGGCCGGGATCGGCGGGGGCTACTCGAACACCTCGATCGGCCAGGTGATCGCCCAGGCCTATCTCGTCGCATTCACCGACCTCGTCGCCCACATGCAGGGCATGCAGCCTGGCGAAGCCGCGGCCGCCGCCCCTGTGAAGGCCTATCTGGTCCAGTCGCCGATCCAGATGCACACGACGCCCGCGGTGAATTCGACGGTCGTGCGCAGCTTCCACAGCGGCGAGACCGTCTATCCCACGGGCCAGAAGAACGGCGTGTGGTGGGAAGTCGACGACGAGACCGGCAACCGGGGATGGATCACCTCTCCGCAGATCGTCCCGAAGTAAGCGGGGTTCGGCGACTCTGGCGCCGCGCGTCCGGCCGGCTCGTTCTCTTCTTTCCTGCGTTTAAGGGGCCGGCGGGAACGCCGGCGCACCGGCTGCATCGTTCGATCGCTCCAATCCGGAGACCACGACGACCATGACCAGTTCAACCGAGATGGATCGCAGAGACGCCGACATGCGCTCGCGACGGGTCGTGTCGCCCGAGGCCTGGGAGACCGCGCGCCAGCAGTTGCTGGTGAAGGAAAAGGCCCTGACCCGCGCGCGCGACGCCATGGCGGCGGAACGTCGGCGGATGCCGTGGATGGCCGTCGAGAAGGCCTACGCGTTCGAGGGCCCCAATGGGCGCGCGAGCCTGCTCGACCTGTTCGAGGACCGCCGCCAACTGATCGTCTGTCGCGCCTTCTTCGAGCCCGGCGTGCATGGCTGGCCGGAACATGCCTGCATGGGCTGTTCCCTGGGCGCCGACCAACTCTCCCACCTATCCCACTTGAACGCCCGTGACACGACCCTGGTCTATGTCTCGCGCGCGCCTCAGGCAGAGATCGCGCGCCTGAAGGCGCGGATGGGCTGGGACATGCCCTGGTACACCATCACCGACAGCTTCGACGCCGACTTCGGCGTGGACGAATGGCACGGCCACAACGTGTTCATCCGCGACGGCGACCGCATCTTTCGCACCTATTTCATCAACAGCCGCGGCGACGAGCCGATGGGCTCACTCTGGTTCTATCTCGACCTCACGGCGCTCGGCCGTCAGGAGACCTGGGAGGACTCACCCGAGGGTTACCCCCAAAGCGCGCCCTACCAGTGGTGGAACTGGCACGACATGTACGGCGCCTAGGCCTCTTCGGACTCTACGGCCCGATCCGCTGGCCGGGCCGACGCAGGATGACAGCCCTCGGCCAGTGGTGGTCGTGACCGCTCGGCTCGACCGTGATCAGCCAGCGTTCCTCCCAGGCGCGGCGGATCAAAGACTCGAGGTCGGGTTCATGGGCGTGGAAGGCGAGTTCCTCGCCGGACTCGGTGCGCAACCTGAATCCTTTGAAGTCGCCGAACCGGTCGTAGAGGATCGCCGAGACCTTTCCAGTGCGGCCTTCCTCGCGGCCGTGGCCGGGCCTGTGACCCGGATGCGGACCTCTTCCCTTGCCGGGGTAGCCGTTGAGCGAAGGGGGCACCTGGCCACTGAAACACGTAAGGGCCAACTGACTATTGTCAGACGATAGTTTCCATATGTTGAAGTGTTGTCGGACTATTGCTTAAGTTGGGTGCAAATTGTACCGAACGATTACGTCCGGAATCCTTCGCTTCGTACAGCGCCTGATCGGCTAAGGCCAGAACCTCCTCCCAATGCGCGATTCCGCTGGTCCGTTGAGCCAGACCAATGGAAACTGTGATGTGCCGATGGGTCGGCTCGGCCAGATTGAGCGTGGCAATATCGGAGCGCAGGCGCTCCGCCAGCGCCAGCGCCTGAGCCTCCGAAGTGTTTGGCAGGATGGCTGCGAACTCCTCGCCACCGTAGCGGCAAACCAGGTCGTCGGCCCTGAGTTTGCGGATGAGGAGGTCGGCGACCTCTCGCAGCACCTCGTCGCCGGTAGCGTGCCCGAGGTGGTCGTTAATCCGCTTGAAGTGGTCGATGTCGAGCATGAGAACGGCCAACGGCTGCTTGTGACGAATGCTGCGAGCCCACAGTAGGTCGCAGCTTTCCTTGAATGCGCGTCGGTTGAGAAGTCCGGTCAGGGGATCGCGTTGAGCGATTGTCTCCAGTTTGGCCTGGAACCATTGGCTCGCGAGCAGAGTGCAGCCCGCCGTGAGCGTCAAACTGTCGACTATGCCGGAGATCACGAACACTGAAAGAGCGAGATCTGTATCGCCCATTTTCTGAATGTCACTGACGCTGCGCAACACGACACCGACCAAGCTCAGGGTCGTGCCCGCGGCAATCATCAGACGAGTTGCGCGAGTTGGGCCACGGTTATCGGAAAGCAACGCCCCAAGCGCAGCCGCTAAAAAACAGCCAGAAACCACGTTGAAGGTTAGGACGCGCGCCAGAAATGAGGGTTGTACATAATTAAACCAGGCGATGCTGCAGATGCCGGCGGCATAGATCGCCAGGCCGACCTTCGAAGGTGGACGGCGTTCGCAGGCGACGAACAAACCTTCGGTGATTTTCAGAATTCCGCCAAGCAACAGGGCGTTGGCCAGGACAATCGACAATAGGTCTGGCGCAATGCCTCGCAATGCGACCAACAGCATGCTGAGGGGAAATCCGGCCGCTCCCAGCGCCCAGTCGCGGGTTGGAGGATAGTGGCGGTGTGTGCGCCACAAGAGCAAGGCGATGGTGCTCTGGGTCAGTGCAACTACAATTTGAACCAATAACAAAGTATGCAGATCGATGTGCATGTTGAACGACATGTATGCGCCGCTAAATCTCGGATTGCCTAAATTGACCACGGGCGTTTCCGATCTGACGCCTCCCTTGGACTGGGCGCGCGTGGCGCGGTCAAGTGAAGGTCGGGCGGCGGCGCCGCGGCATAGCGTTGCGCCCCTCGCGGCCTCGCATGTGAGGTGGCGGCAGGTTTGACTCGATTGGAAGCAGGCGCTCCTTCCGAAAGGGGCCTCGTCCCATCGCAGACGCGCCTGTGCTAACCCTCAGGTCCGATGTCCGACCTCTTCTCAGCCGCCGGCCTGACGCCCGAACAACCACGCCCCCTGGCCGACCGGTTGCGCCCGCAGTCCCTCCCTGACGTGGTGGGCCAGGATCATCTGTTGGGGCCGGAGGGGCCGATCCGGCGGATGGCGGCGGCGCATCGACTGTCCTCGATGGTCCTGTGGGGGCCGCCGGGGACGGGGAAGACCACGATCGCCAGGCTGCTGGCGCGCGAGGCGGCATACGAGTTCGAGCAGTTGTCGGCGGTCTTCAGCGGCGTGGCCGACCTGCGCAAGGCGTTCGAGACGGCGCGCGGGCGCCGTGCGGCGGGGCGGGCGACCTTGCTCTTCGTCGACGAGATCCACCGCTTCAATCGCGCCCAGCAGGACGGCTTCCTGCCCTATGTGGAGAGTGGCGACGTCACCCTCGTGGGCGCGACGACAGAGAACCCCTCGTTCGAACTTAACGGGGCTCTGCTCTCGCGCTGCCAGGTGTTCGTGCTGCGCCGCCTCGATGCGAAGGCTCTCGAGACCCTGCTGGAACGAGCCGAGGCGTTCGAGGGACGGCCCCTGCCTGTCACTCCCGCCGCGCGCGAGGCGATGATCGCCATGTCCGACGGCGACGGCCGTTATCTGCTCACCCTGGCCGAGAGCCTGTACACCCTGGGCGCGGGAGCCGGAGGGGGGCCACTCGACGTGGCGACCATGAGCCAGGTGCTTCAGAAGCGCAGCCCGGCCTACGACAAGGATCGGGAGGAGCACTACAACCTCATTTCGGCGCTGCATAAGTCCGTACGCGGATCCGATCCCGACGCCGCCCTCTACTGGCTCGCGCGGATGCTGGCGGGGGGGGAGGATCCTCTGTTCATCGCGAGGCGCCTTGTGCGCATGGCCAGCGAGGACATCGGCCAGGCCGATCCCCAGGCCCTCGTGATCGCCATCGCCGCAAAGGATTCCTACGACTTCCTGGGCAGTCCCGAGGGCGAGCTCGCCCTGGCCCAGGCCTGCGTCCACCTCGCCACCGCGCCCAAATCTGTGGCCGTGAACAAGGGGTTCGGCGCAGCGACACGAATGGCGGCCGCCACAGGTTCCCTCATGCCGCCATCGCACATCCTCAACGCCCCGACGCGGATGATGAAGACCCTCGGCTACGGCAAGGGCTACCAATATGATCCGGAGACGGAAGAGGGTTTCTCGGGGCAGGACTACTGGCCCGAGGGCGTCGAGCACCAGGTGTTCTACGCGCCGCGGGGCGACGGCTACGAAGCCGAGGTGAAGGCCCGCCTCGCCCAGTGGTCGGCTCTGCGGCGCCAGAAGGCGGGGGAGCGATAGGCGTGCCCCGGACCAAGCCTAATTCCCTCACGCGCGAAGAGATCGATTTCGTCACTGGCCTGGTGATCCACCAGGACGATGAGCTGCTGGCGCTCGCCAAGCCGGCGGGGATCTCGAGCCAGGGCGGACGGATCGACGTGAACACCCTGGACGAGCTGCTCGGCGCCTTCGCCAAGCCCAGCGGCGTGCGCCCACGCCTGGTGCACCGCCTCGATCGTGACACCTCGGGCGTGCTGCTCGCCGCGCGCAGCCAGCCGGCCGCCGCCTACATGGGCAAGATGATGATGGGCCGGCGGATCCGGAAAACCTATCTCGCCGTCGTCGCCCCCGGCGCGCCCGCGCCCCGCGAGGGCCTCATCGAGGCGGCCCTGCTGCGCGAGGACATCGGCCGGGAGTCCCGCGTGAAGGTCGCCGACCCGGCCCATCCGGAAGCCAAGGCCGCCGCCACCCGCTACCGCACTCTTGCTGCAAACGACGCCGCCGCCCTGGTGGAGTTGAGGCCTCAGACGGGTCGGATGCACCAGCTGCGCGTCCACCTGGCTCACATCGGCCGGCCAATTGCCGGCGACGCTCGATATGGAGGGGCGCTCGTCCTTGCGGGGGTTCCGGTCCCTCGTCTGATGCTTCACGCCGCCTCTCTCGCCTTTCCGCATCCCAACGGAGGCAAGGAGACCCGCATCGACGCCGGCTTGCCGCCCGACATGCTCGACCTCCTGGGCCGGCTCGGCCTGAGCGCGCCGGAGGCGGGCTGATGGCGGAGGTGAAGCTCCTGCACGTCGCCGCGGCGGAGGACGGCATGCGGCTGGACCGCTGGCTTCGCCGCCGGTGGCCGAACCTCAGCCAGGTGCAGATCCACAAGCTGGCCCGCAGCGGTCAGTTGCGCGTCGACGGCGGCCGGGTGAAGGCCGACACCCGCCTCGCCGCCGGCGCCACGGTACGCGTGCCCCCGCTGGCCGACGCCCCGCCGCCCGCGCCCCGCGAGGGAATCAGCGAGCGGGACGCCGCCTTTGCCCGCAGTCTGGTGATCTACGAGGACGACGAGGTCATCGCCCTCAACAAACCCGCCGGCCTGGCCGTGCAGGGCGGCACCAAGACGACAAAGCACATCGACCGGCTTCTCGGAGCCTGGGGGGAGGGGGCCTCGCGCCCTCGCCTGACTCACCGGCTTGACCGCGACACGTCGGGCGTATTGCTGCTGGCCAGAAACCCCGACGCCGCCGCCTTCCTCGCCGGCGGCTT
>DATHPX010000158.1:0-23713 GCA_035483335.1 Caulobacteraceae bacterium
CGAGACGATGCGGGAGCTGATGGAAATGCGCTACCTCTGGCGCGCGCCCATCACCCTTTCGAACCGGAAGCTCGTCGCGTTCCTCGGCGAGGAGCCGCACACGCCCCTGGACGTCTCCCTGCGCGAGGCGCTGGGCGAACTGACGACGCCCGCGGCGGCTTCGAGACCGCGGGTGGGACGGGCCGACGCCACGGCTACCGTGCAAGGAGCCTGACTTCGGGCCCGTTGGTTCGGAACGGCGGTCCTAACCACGGAGGCACGGAGGACGCGGAGGAGCACGGAGATCGAGGTCCTCTTCGAAGTCCAGAGGGCGGGGAAGGTGAATCGCCGGCCTCCGGTCGGCATTAAGACGGGCGGAGCGCCCGTGAGCTCGCCGTTTTATCCCCTCCGTGCTCCTCCGTGTCCTCCGTGCCTCCGTGGTTTCGAAACGGTCGCCAAACCGCGAGATGAGTGCGCAAAGCCACGCTCACGACGCAATTCGATCACCCAGGCCGACGGAAGTGATCGTGGATGCGTTCGGCTAGGGGTTGGCTGACGCCCTCGACCTTCTCCAGGTCCGCCACTGACGCGCGGGAGACGCCGCGGGCGGAGCCAAAGGCGTGCAGCAGGGCCTTCTTGCGCGCCGGCCCCACGCCCTCGATCTCGTCGAGCGGGTTCTTCTTCATCTCCGCGGCGCGGCGCGTGCGATGGGCGCCGATGGCGAAGCGGTGGGCTTCGTCGCGCAGGCGCTGGAGATAGTAGAGCACCGCGCTCTTCGGCTCGAGCATGAAGGGCGGCTTGCCCGGCAGGAAGAACCGCTCGAGCCCCGCATCCCGGTCCGGTCCCTTGGCCACGCCGACGACGGCGATGTCGTCCACGCCGAGGTCGGCCATCACCTCCTGGACGGCGGCGAGCTGGCCCGCCCCGCCGTCGATCAGGATCAGGTCGGGGCGCGGCGGCGTCTCGCCGGCTTCCTCCTCCTTCGCCAGGCGCGCAAAGCGCCGGCGCAGCACCTCGCGCATCATGCCGTAGTCGTCGCCCGGGGTAAGGTCCGTACTGCGGATGTTGAACTTGCGGTACTGGCTCTTCTGGAAGCCCTCGGGCCCGGCCACGATCATGCCCCCGACGGCGTTCGTCCCCATGATATGGGAGTTGTCGTAGACCTCGATCCGCTCGGGGCTGCTCTCGAGGCCGAACGTCTCGCAAACGGCCGACAGGAGCTTGGTCTGGGCCGAGCTCTCGGCGAGTTTGCGGCCGAGCGCCTCGCGGGCGTTGGTCAGGGCGTGCTCGACGAGCTCGCGCTTCTCCCCGCGCCGGGGCAGGGCGATGTCGACCTTGTGGCGGGCCTTGAGGGAGAACGCCTCGCGCAGGAGCTCGCCCTCGAGCGGTTCGACGTTCGACAGGATCAGCCGTGGGATCGGCTTGTCCTCGTAGAATTGGCCCAGGAAGGCGGACATGATCTCCGGGTCGGAGTTCGACTTGTCCACTCGCGGGAAGTAGGCCCGGTTTCCCCAGTTCTGGCCGGCACGGAAGAAGAAGACCTGGACGCAGGCCTGGCCACCCTCTGCGTGCAGCGCGAAGACGTCCGCCTCCTCTACGCTCTCGGCATTGACGTGCGTCTCCTGGGCGACCGAGGCCAGGGCGCGGATCCGGTCTCGCAGGCGCGCAGCGTATTCGAATTCGAGCGCCTCGGCCGCGGCCTCCATGTCTGCGCTCATGCGCGCGATCACGGTCCGGCTCTTGCCGCGCAGGAAGGCCTCCGCCTCCTCCACCAGGGCGTCGTAATCGGCCTGGGAGATCAGCTCCACGCAGGGCGCCGAACAGCGCTTGATCTGGTGCAGCATGCACGGCCGCGTGCGGCTTTCGAACACGCTGTCGGAGCAGGAGCGCAGCAGAAAGGCCTTCTGCAGGGTGTTGAGCGTGCGGTTGACCGCCCAGGCGCTGGCGAAGGGGCCGAAGTAGTCGCCCTTGATGGTGTGGGCGCCGCGGTGCTTGCGCAGCTGCGCGGCCGGGTGTTCGCGGCGGATGACGATCTCAGGAAAGCTCTTGTCGTCCCGCAGCAGGACGTTGAAGCGGGGCTTGAGCTGCTTGATCAGATTGATCTCGAGCAGCAGGGCGTCCGCTTCGGTCTGGGTGGTGGTGAACTCCATCGACCGCGTGAGGTCGACCATCAGAGCGATGCGATTGGTGTGGAACCGGCCCTGGGCGTACTGGGTCACCCGCTTCTTCAGGCTGCGCGCCTTGCCGACGTAGAGCGCCTCGCGGTCGTCGCCAAACATGCGGTAGACGCCGGGCGCGTCGGGCAGGCGGCGCACCTCGTCGCGGATCAGGGCGGCGCCGCAAAGCGGCTGGGCGGCGACATCGTCAGGCATCGGCGCAAGATATAGGCGAGTCCGCCGTCTTGCTTACAGCGTTCAGGCCCTGGCTCCCTGATTGTGCGCGACCGCCCGGCGTCAGGCGTGAACTTGGCGCACCACGTCCGACTCCGGCATGAGGAATCGGACCTCGTCCCGGGAGAAGTCGAGAGTCACGCGTTCGAACCGGCTGAGCACGTCGATGCCGAGGAGAATGGCCGGGCGATCGACCAGGCCCCAGAGCTGGAACGTGTGCAGGTCGCTGAAGGCGACTCTCCAGTGGGGCAGCTTCATGCCGCCGATGCGCAGATGGGGCAGGTCCGCGAGATCGCTTTCGATGGTCTGGCCGGTGACGCTGACGATTGGCGCCTCGGCCCACACGCTGGTGGGATAGCGAAGGGACGCCATGCGCTGGAGCGAGCGATTTCCAATGGTGTTCTGAGCGCCCGAATCGATGAAGGCGGTGATCCCGATTCCCGACAGCTCGGCGTCGACGAGCGTAAGCTGACCGTCACGCCGGGTCGCGCGCATGATGACGCTGCGCTTTTCCACACCGTGACGCCCGCCCGGCTCGATCGTCAGGGTGCGGCGTCTGAAATCCAGGACGAGGGTCTCGTGGTCCAGGCCGTCCAGGCCGAGCATGCCATCGCCGCCGATCGCCGCCTGCGGCAGGACAAACAATCTCGTATGATTGCGCGCGCGTTGTCCTACGCCGATGGAGGCGGTGGTCGTGGGGGTCATCTCGACCCCGGCTACGCCGTTGAGCTGGGATGAGGGACCTACAGGCAGGCCAAGCCGCGCCGCCAGCTCAGTGGAGATGACGGACTGATTTGCGCCGGTGTCGACCACGAAGGCGAAGGGACCCCGGCCATTGACCGTAAGGGGAGCCGTCATCCGAGAATAGAGATCCGCAACGAGAGCCAGAGAGGTCGGAGGCTCGTAGACGTCGTCATTTGAAGGGATGCGCGAACCGGTGGTGGGTTCGGCCGAGACGCGCCTTCCCGCGAGAGCCACAGCGAACGCCAGGCTCGAAAACGTCCGGCGGTCCATCACGCGTCCCGCCATGGGACGCCTCCCTCATTGCGGTAGCGACGCTACACCCGTTTTGTTCCGCGCCAAAGCGTATCGAAGAAGGGGGAAGGGGCTCTCAATCGCCCTTGATCGGGGTGACCGCGATCGGGGTCGCGTCCGGCGTTTCGACGCCTCCGACGCAGGGCGACGGGACGAACCGCACATTATAGCAGACGCGCACTTCCTGCAGTCGGGAGCCTGGTCCCACGTGGATGTCGAGTTCCGCGCGCGTGAGGCGCCTGTTGAGCGCGAGGAACGCGTCGCGCACCTCGCCGGCGGTCATTTCTCCGTCTGGTCCGGGCGCGAGCCTTGGAGCGTTCACCGTGGCGCGCAGGGCGCGCTCCCTGGCGAAATAGGCCGTGGGATCGGGCCAGGCGCAGGTCCCGTGGGCGGCCCACTCGTGCTGGAGCAGGTGCGACGAGGGGGTCATGCAGAGGTTCGCCTTCAGGGTGGCGACATCCAACGGGGCCGCTGGGCGGCAGAAGCGCGGATGCAGCTGACCGGCGCCGTTGGGCCAGAGTCCATGAACGATGAAGCCGAAGCTGTTGGATTTGCACTCCATGGCCGCATCCTCGTCGTGGCCGTGGGAGCGGCAGTATTCCGGGGCCCAGCTCAGTGACAGCAGATAGGCGGCGACCGGGACGTCCGGGTGAACCTCGGAGGGGGGCGGCGGCTCGGCCGCGACCGGCGTGAGGTCCTGCGGCAGGACGCAGGATGGGATCGGCTCGGCTCGGCCGCAGCCTGTCGCGGCGATCCACAAAAGGAGAACCGGCAGGGCTCCGCGAACCACGAACAGCTTCATCAGTATTTCCGCCCCTGGGGATGGCTGCGCTCAGGCTCCAGCCTGGCATAACCCGGAATCTGTATCCGCCGTGTGAAGCCGCCCGGTGAGGCGTCTGCCGGGGGCGGGGAATGGCGACCCCTCGGATCGAGGCCCGGGCAGAGGCGTCCGCCCAGGCCAGATCCTTGCGCGGATCAGGCGGCGATGGCCATCGCGTCCCGGCGGCGACGCAGAACCGCGCCCATGCCGAATACGCCCGCCATCATCAGCGCCCAGCTCGAGGGCTCGGGGACCGAGGCGCCGAGGATCTGGAACGACTCCGAGCCGATCACGCCAGTTCCGAGTTGGCTGGCCGTGGAAGGGCCGTCGTTCTCGTCCCAAAAGAGCGGGTCGCCGTTGGTGACGGAAGCATTCTGCAACACGATGTAGTACGTGCCGGCGGCCAGGTGGGTCGGGGTGATGGAGAAGCTGTCCTCGCCCACGGCAAGTCCGAAGCCGTTTATCGTCGTGGGCCCATTGGTGACGCTCGCCGTGCCGGTGTCCGGATAGGCTGCGGGGGCGGTGGCGATCGCCCAGTCGACCGTTGAGGTTGTGTCGCCTGGGAGCTCCCACACTCCGAAGTTGACGCCGGTGACCGTTGCCGCCGACGACAGGGTGAAGGAGTCCGACACTGCGAACCCTTCGGCAACGGTCCACGCATTGATCGTGCCGTTGATCGGCCCGTTGTCGTAGAGCACCGAAGCCGACGCGGCGCCGGCAGCCAGTGTCGAGGCGGCGGCGAAGGCCGCTAGCGCACAAATTCTCATAAATCCCCCAATAGGTTAGTTGGCGCCAACCCGGCGCACTGGCCTTATGATCAGGCTTCGTGGGGGATTTCAATAAATTTGGTCTGAATGCGGCGATAGCTCCCGGCGTCGTCGTAGGAACGACCGATCAGCCGTCGGCGGAATTTGACCCTTCCGGTCCGTCCGGACCAGTGTTTTGACTCGCTGTAGAAGGGCCGCCGCGCTGAGGCCCACAAGCCAGGGGCTGAGGCCCACAAGCTAGGGCCGGAGCGGGCTTGCGCCCGACGCCGAGCGGCCGGCCTACCCCCCCTTCGTCTCCACATAGATCTCCCCGCCGCCTTCGCGGAACTTCTCGGCCATCTCGGCCATGCCGGCGGCGACGTCGTTCTGGGCCGCGGCGGCGTCGCGGATGTCCTGGCTGATCTTCATCGAGCAGAACTTGGGCCCGCACATCGAGCAGAAGTGCGCCGTCTTGTGCGCCTCCTTGGGCAGGGATTCGTCGTGGAACTCGCGCGCCGTCTCCGGGTCGAGGCCGAGGTTGAACTGGTCTTCCCAGCGGAACTCGAAGCGGGCGCGCGAGAGGGCGTCGTCCCAGGCGCGGGCGGAGGGATGGCCCTTGGCGAGGTCGGCGGCGTGGGCGGCGATCTTGTAGGCGATCACTCCCTGTTTGACGTCCTCGCGGTCGGGCAGGCCGAGGTGCTCCTTGGGCGTGACGTAGCAGAGCATGGCCGTCCCGAACCAGCCGATCATCGCCGCGCCGATGGCGCTGGTGATGTGGTCGTAGCCGGGCGCGACATCGGTGGTGAGCGGTCCGAGCGTGTAGAAGGGCGCCTCGTGGCAGGCGGCCAGCTGCTTATCCATGTTGGCTTTGATCTTGTGCATCGGCACGTGGCCGGGGCCCTCGATCATCACCTGCACGCCGTGCTTCCAGGCGACCTTGGTCAGCTCGCCCAGGGTCTCCAGCTCGGCGAACTGGGCCGCGTCATTGGCGTCGGCGATGCTTCCGGGACGCAGCCCGTCTCCCAGCGAGAAGGAGACGTCGTAGGCCCGCATGATCTCGCAGATGTCCTCGAAGTGCTCGTAGAGGAAGCTCTCGCGGTGGTGGGCCAGGCACCACTTGGCCATGATCGAGCCGCCGCGCGAGACGATGCCGGTGACGCGGCGCGCGGTCAGCGGGATGTAGGGCAGGCGCACGCCCGCGTGGATGGTGAAATAGTCCACGCCTTGTTCGGCCTGCTCGATCAGCGTGTCGGCAAAGATCTCCCAGGTCAGGTCCTCGGCGACGCCGCCGACCTTCTCCAGCGCCTGGTAGATCGGCACCGTGCCCAATGGCGTGGGGCAATTGCGCAGGATCCAGTCGCGAATGTTGTGGATATTGCGGCCGGTGGAGAGGTCCATGATGGTGTCCGCGCCCCAGCGGATCGCCCACACCATCTTGTCGACCTCGTCCTCGATCGAGGACAGCACGGCCGAATTGCCGATGTTAGCGTTCACCTTCACCAGGAAATTGCGGCCGATGATCATCGGCTCGAGTTCGCCGTGGTTGATGTTGGCAGGGATGATCGCGCGGCCGCGGGCGATCTCGTCGCGGACGAACTCCGGCGTGACGAAGTCGGGGATCGAGGCGCCGAAATCCTCGCCGTCGCGGATGAAGGCCGCCGCACGGTCGCGCCGCAGGTTCTCCCGGATCGCGACGTATTCCATCTCGGGGGTGATCACGCCGGCGCGCGCGTACTCGAGCTGGGTGGGCGCCGCGCCGGGCTTCGCGCGCAGCGGCTGGCGATCGTTCCGGAAGGCGGGCGCGAGGTGGCGGCCTGAAGCATGGCCGTTGTCCTCAGGCTTTACCGCGCGGGCGGCGACCGGATCGACGTCGCCGCGGGCGAGCACCCAGGCCTCGCGCGGTCGCAACAGGCCCTTGGCGATGTCAATGGCGCAGCTCGGGTCCCCGTACGGACCGGAAGAGTCGTACATGGTCACCGGCGGTTCGCCGGCCGAGGGATGCACCGCCACTTCGCGGAATGGCGCCCGCACGCAGGGATGCAGGACGCCTTGCTCGTAGACCCGGCGGGATCCCGGCCGCTCCCCGGTGGGAATGGCCTTGGCGAAGGGCGTCTGGATGTTCATGGCGGCTTCCGTTTCGACTGGCGCCGGAAAGGGAGAGCCGCCGGACCGGCAGCGGCGCCAGCCCATCTTCCCTCCCTCCGCCGGCATGGCCCGGATCAGGTTCGGCGGGTCGCCGCTTCAGCGGCCTCTCAGTCCCTTGGGCGGGGCTCCCCGGAGAATGAGCGCGACCCTATGCCCCTGGTCCGTCGCGTCAACCCTGCGTCGTCACCCGGCGCGGAACTGCGCCGTTCAGCGTCAAGGCTGTACAACGGTGAACCGAAGCAGCTCCTGCTGTGGCGCATCCCAGTCGGGCTTGAGCTCGAGGGCGTGCCGGTAGTCGAAATAGGCCGACTTCTCGTCGTCGAGTCCTTCTTCGGCGATCGCCCGGTTGAAATAGGCCTTCTCCGGCTCGCTGCACCCCAGCTCGAGCGCCCGGTTCATATAGACCAGGCCCTCGCGCCAACGGTGCTGCGCCAGATAGGCGGCGCCACGGTCGAGCCAGCCGTCCCCGGCGGCCGGATTGAGAGTCACGCCGTGGTCGAGATCGGCCTGCGCCAGGGCGAGCTCGTGACGGCGAAGCCGCATCACGCCTCGGTTCACATAGGTGCCACCGCGGTCGGACTCGTTCAGCGGCTCGTTGAGCAGCGCCGTGTCGCAAGCGAGGACCGACGCGTCGTCGAACCTCCCGAGTTTGGTGGCTTCATAGCACTTCTGGGCGAAGCCTCCGCCGAAGACCGTCACGGCGCCGTGGGCGCCCGAGCTGGCGAGAACCGCCGAGAGGAAGACGAGAATCGACAACCTGCGCATGGCCGCGCCTCCGCAGGGCGAGGGCCGGCCTCGCCCTGCGTGCAGAATCGCGCCGCAGGCCAGTTATGTCAAATACCTTCGCTGCGCCCCGCGAGGCGGCGGCCGAGACGAAAGCGCCGTAAGTTCAGCCGGCTAGCACGTCCTCGGGCCGAGCCCGGTTCAGCAGGGCCTCTCCGGAGGCGAAGCGGGCGAGGTTGTCGAGGAAGAGCGTCTGGTTGCGATGGTGCTGCCCGCCGGTGATTCCCGAGGCGTGGCCGGTCAGGGAAACCCTTGGATGGGACCAGAACGGGCTCTCCGGCGGCAAGGGCTCGGTCTCGAAGACGTCGAGCACGGCGTGCTCGGGTACGCCGCGATCGAGCGCGGCGAGGAGGGCGACTTCGTCCACCAGCCCGCCACGGCCCACGTTCACGAGCACTGAGCGCGCCTTCATGGACTGAAAGAACGATTCGTTGGCCAGATGATGGGTCGAGGCGCCCAAGGGGATGCTCAGGACCACCACGTCCGCCGCCGGCAATTCCTTGGGGAGAGCGTCGAGGGGGACGATCCGGTCTGCGTCGGGATGGGCGGTGGGATCGCGTCTCACCCCGACTACCGTCGCGCCAAACGCCTTGGCCCGGCGGGCGACGCCCTGGCCGATCGCCCCATAGCCGATGATGAGCCACTGCGTGCCCGTCACCTCACGGAAGGGTTGGCGCCACCAGACCTTTTCCGCCTGCGCCTTTCGACGAGCGGGGCCGCCCTGGAAGTGGTCCAGGACGCCCGCCACGACATAGTCGGCCATGCCGACGGCCTGGCCGTGGCTGGTGCTGAGCGCCGCGCCCTTTTCGACGATCTGGCCGAAGATTGCGTGATCGAATCCTGCGGCTGCGCTCTGGACCCACTTGAGCGACGGTGACTTGAGCATGGCCACAGAGAAGGGGCGCGAGGCCGGCCCCATAAAGACTTCGTAATTGGCCCAGGCCGCATCGGGCCTCGCCTCTTCCGCGGGAATCTCAACGCCGTCGAGGGTGATCTTCCCTGCGTCGTCGATCAGCAGGATCTCGATGCCGGGCGCACGGGAAGCGATCTCGCCCGAGAGACGCCGGTAGGAAGGTTCGTAGATGAGCAGGCGAGGCATGCGGTCTCCGCTGGAAAAGCGGCCCGCATGGCCGCGGTCCCTCCATGCCGCGTCGAACGCCCGACCGAAAGGGTCCTTCAGGACAACATGCGTCGGATCGTGCTGGCGACCACGTCCGCCGAATAGGGCTTGCTCAGGAAGGCGCCATCGTCAGGCATTTGCCGAGGGTCTGGACGCGCAGTCCCTGAAGTGAGGATCAGACACGTGAGGGGTCGCGTCCGCCTCACCCGGCGGGCCAGTTCCAGGCCGTCGATTCCACCCGGCATGTCGATGTCGGTGAACAGCACACCGATGTCATCGCGCAACTCCATGGTGGCGAGCGCCTCCCTGGCGTCGGAGGCTTCGAGCACCTCGAAACCCGCGTCGCGCAGGCTTTCGGCGGCGTCGAGCCGCACGAGCCCTTCGTCTTCGACGACAAGCACAGTCGTGGCCTGGGGCGCGGTCATCATGCACGAACCCTTTCGAATGCATGTTGTTCCGGATGCTCTCGGACAGTTCTCCGAAAACCTTGGCTTGGACGGTATAACTCGGGCCAAACGGCGCCGTTCTCTTGGCGCCTTGGATCAGTTCTGAACAAATGATGAATCATTTGGGAAGCCGGACCGCCCGCGCCTGCCCTTGCGTCCGCATGGCGCGGCCTCAAGAGGTTGGTTAGAACGAGTCGCCAAACATCCAAATCAAATTGTCCAGGAGCTGACTGATGTCGCGCGTGAAGTTCGGCGCTTTCCTTGCGCCCCACCATCCCATCGGAGAACATCCGATGCTGCAGCTGCGCAGCGACCTGCAGTTCGCCGCTCATCTCGACCGTCTGGGCTTCGATGAATTCTGGTGTGGCGAGCACCACTCCACGGGCTGGGAGGTCATCGCGTCGCCTGAAATGTTCCTGGCGGCGGCGGCCGAGCACACCCACAGGATCCGTCTTGGAACTGGTGTCATCTCGCTGCCCTACCATCATCCATTCAATGTCGCTCAGCGCATCGTCCAGCTCGATCACATGACCGGCGGACGTGTGATCTTCGGCTCCGGCCCTGGGGCTCTGCCATCCGATGCGTATGTGCTCGGTATCGATCCGATGGTTCAGCGCGACCGCCAGGACGAGGCGATCGGAGTGATCAAGCGGCTCCTGGCCGGAGAGCGGTTCACCTATGAGAGCGAGTGGTTCACGCTGCGCGACGCCCGCCTGCAACTCTTTCCGCTGCAGGAGGACCTTCCCTTCGCCGTCGCCTCGCAGGTGAGCCCGTCGGGCATGACGCTGGCCGGAAAGTACGGGGCGGGCGTGCTCTCGATCGGATCGATGTCCAACGCCGGCCTGCTCGCGCTGCCTACGCAATGGAGCTTTGCGGAAGAGTCCGCCGCCAAGCACGGGCGCACGGTCGACCGGAAGAACTGGCGCGTGGTGATGACCTGGCACATCGCAGAGACGCGCGAACAGGCCCGGGCCGAAGCGCGCGAGGGCCTGCTGCGCTGGCACAACGAATACAACGTCGGCACCCTGATGCGCCCGGGCGCCGTCGCCTATGGCAGCCCCGACGAGGCGGTCGATCAGATCGCCTTCTCGGAGGGCGCGGCCAGCGTGATCGGCACGCCCGACGATCTGGTGGCGGCGATCCGTCGCCTGCAGGAGATCAGTGGGGGCTTTGGGACGGTGATCGGCTTCGCCCACGACTGGGCGAACCGGGAGAACACCTTCCGCAGCTGGGACATGGTCGCGCGCTATGTCGTGCCGGAGGTCAATGGCCTCCTCGAAGGCTACCGGACCTCGCGCCAGTACGTGATCGACCACCGCGAGAGCTTCGAGCGCGCGGGGCAGGCGATCATGAGCAAGATCATGGGCAACGAGCGCGCCGCCGCCGCGCTGCAGGAGACGATCGCCGCCCGCACGGCGACGACCGGCGGTCACACCCCCGACCTGGTGGCGGAGAAGGCCAAAGGAAGGTAGCCGCCAGCAATCTGGCTGCAAATCTCGCCGTAACTTCGCCGTTGCCCGGGGCGAAAGAGGGGCATGACCCGACGCGCCGCCCGTGATCCCTGTCCCCGGCCGGGCGGCGAACCCCGACGCGTTCTGGTGCTGCAAGGCGGCGGCGCGCTCGGCGCCTATCAGGCAGGCGTGTTCGAGGCGCTCAGCGAAGCGGGCGTACGGCCGCAATGGCTGGCAGGCATCTCCATCGGGGCGATCAACGCGGCCCTGATCGCCGGCAATCCGCCGGAGAGCCAGGTCGAGCGTCTGCGCGAGTTCTGGCGACTGGCCACCGAGGGCCCGCAGATCGCGCCGCCGTTCATGATCCCGATGGCGCGGCCGTGGGTCGCCCAGATGAACGCCGCCAGCGCCGTGCTGTTCGGCGTGCCAGGCTTCTTTCACCCGCGTATGCCTCCGCCGCAGTTTCAGCCGCCTGGGATTCCCCAGGGGGTGAGCTTCTACGACACAAAGCCCCTGAAGGAGACGCTCGAGCGTCTTGTGGATTTCGACCGGCTGAACGCAGGTGAAACCCGCCTCTCGGTGGGGGCCGTGAACATCCAGACCGGCAATTTCGAGTATTTCGAGAACACCGACGGCAAGCGCCTGCGCGCCGAGCACATCATGGCGTCCGGCGCGTTGCCTCCCGGCCTCCCGCCGGTGGAGATCGACGGGGCGTGGTACTGGGACGGCGGCCTCGTGTCGAATACGCCGCTCGACTACGTGCTGCAGGCCGAGACGCTCGAGGACCTCGCGATCTTCCAGGTGGACCTGTTCCCCGCGCGGGGCCGTCTGCCGCGCACCCTGACCGAGGCGGCGGATCGCGAGATGGACATCCGCTATTCAAGCCGCACCCGCCTCAATACCGACAAGCCGCTCGAAATTCGCCGGCTCAAGCGCTTGGCGCGCGAACTGCTCGAAATCCTGCCCGATGATCTCGCCGACAGCCGTCCCGCCCAGCGGCTCGCGGAGCTGTCGTGCGAGAACTCGGTCAGCGTCGTGCAGCTGATCTACCGCGGAAAGCCGCACGAGAACGGCCTCCGGGACTACGAATTCTCGCGCGCCACCATGCTCCAGCATTGGGAGGCGGGCGTGCAGGCCGCCCAGCGCGCGCTGCTGAGCCGAAATTCCATCATGACGCCCGGCCGCGAAGGCGCGGTCAAGGTATTCGACGAAGGCCAGGAGACGAGTGAATGAGCCTCAAATCAAAAGTCGCGGTGGTGACCGGATCCACCAGCGGCATTGGCCTCGCCATTGCCCGGGCGCTGGCCGCGGAGGGGGCCGATGTCGTGCTCAACGGCTTCGGAAAGCCCGAGGATATCGAGGCGGCGCGCGGCGGGATCGAACGGGAATTCAAGGTCCGCTGCGCCCACTCGTCAGCCGACATGACCAAGCCCGCCGAAATCGCCGCCATGATCGCCAAGGCGCAGGCGGACTTCGGCTCGGTCGACATCCTGGTCAACAACGCCGGCATCCAGTTCGTCTCGCCGGTCGACGAGTTCCCGCCGGAGAAGTGGGACCAGATCATTGCGATCAACCTCTCCTCCGCCTTCCACGCCATGCGCGCCGCCGTGCCGGGGATGAAGGCGAAGGGCTGGGGCCGGATCATCTCCACGGCGTCGGCGCACTCGAAGGTCGCCTCTCCGTTCAAGTCCGCCTATGTCGCCGCCAAGCACGGCATTGACGGTCTCTCCAAGACCCTTGCCCTCGAGGTCGCCCGCAACGGCGTCACCGTGAACTGCATCTCGCCGGGCTATGTCTGGACGCCTCTGGTGGAGAACCAGATTCCGGACACCATGAAGGCTCGCGGGCTCACCCGCGACCAGGTGATCAACGACGTCCTGCTCGAGGCCCAGCCCACCAAGCAGTTCGTGAAGCCCGAGGACGTGGCGGCCATGGCGGTCTTCCTCTGCTCCGACGCCGCCGCCCAGATCACCGGCGCCAACCTCTCCATCGACGGCGGCTGGACCGCGGAGTAGGGGCCTCTTTCGTCCCTCCCCTTCTGGGGAGGGTGTCGCGCCAAAGGCGCGACGGGTGGGGAAGTGTGGATCATCCCCAGCGTCGAGGTCCCGCCCCAGGGTTCCCCACCCGTCTCGCCGCTTCGCGTCGAGCCACCCTCCCCAGAAGGGGAGGGATTACAAATCCTTCCTGTTCCACCAGCCGCCTCCGAGGGCCTGGAAGAGGGCGACGGTGTCGGCGAAGCGGGCGCCCTGGGCCTGGACGCGGGCGAGGACGGCCTGCTGGTAGAGTTCCTGGGCCAGCAGGACATTGAGCCCCGCCACCTGGCCCTCTTCGAGCTGCTTGTGAGTAATGGTGAGGGCGCTCTGCGCCGCGGTCTCGGCGCGAACGGAGGCGGCCAGCGCCCGGCTGTCCGCCTCGATCGCCTGCAGGGCGTCGGCCATGCTTTGGAAAGCGGAGAGGACGGTGCTGCGGTATTGGGCGCGGGATTGCTCGTAGAAGGCCTCGGCCTGGCGTTGCTTGTGCAGCAACTGGCCCCCCTCGAAAATCGGCTGGGCGACCATGCCGGAGGCCGCCCAAAAGGTGTTCGGGCTCGAGAGGAGGCTGGAGAAGACGGTGGAAGCGCCGCCGGCCTGGCCGCTCAGGGTAAAGTTGGGCAGGCGGTTGGCGATGGCCACCCCGACCTCCGCGCTGGCCGCGTGCAGATTGGCCTCGGCGGCGCGAACGTCCGGCCTCTGATCCACAAGCCTGGAGGGGAGCGCGAGCGGCAGCTGGGCGGGGAGGGTCAGGCTGGCCAGGAAAATTGGCGGGTCCTGGTCCTCTGACGGGGTGCGGCCGGTCAGGTCGGCGAGTTGATCGCGCTGGGCCGCGAGTTGTTTCTCGAGCGGCGGGAGGGCCTGTTCGGCCTGGGCGAGGGCCGCCTCCTGGGTCGCAACGTCGACGCCGGTGACCTGCCCTAGCTGTTTCTGCGTGCGCAGGATCTTCAGCACATCCGAGGCGAGCGCAACGAGCCTCTGGTTTGCCGCGATCTGCTCGCGCAGGGAGGCCTCCTGGATCGCTCCAGCCACCACGTTCGAAGTGAGGGTGAGGAACGTCGCCTCGCTCTGGAACCGCTGGTTCTCCTCTTGCGCCTTCACCGTCTCGATCTGGCGGCGCAGCCCGCCGAATACATCGGCCGTGTAGGCGACATTCAGGGTGACGGTATGGAGCGTGAACAGGTCGTTGGGCGTGGAGAGCGGCGGCGAGAGGGCGCCGCTCGCCTTCTCGCGGGAGGTCTCGAAGCTGGCGTCGGCGGTGGGCAGCAGGGTTCCGCGCTGGACGAGCCATGCCTGGTGGGCCGCCTTCAGCGCCGCCCGGGCCGCGTCGAGATCTGGATTGGCCTTAAGCGCCTGCTGTACGAGGTCGTCGATCTGCTGCGAGCCGAACAGGGTCCACCACTGGCCGGTGAGGTCAGCCCCTTGGGCGAAGGTCTGCGCCGCGCCGCCGGTGACGGGCGCGGCGGCTGTGGCCTGGGGCAGGGGCGCCGGGGTGTAGCCGCTCGCCGTCGGTGCGGCAGGGCGGTGGAAGTTCGGGCCCACCATGCAGCCGAAGAGCAAGGCCGCCGGGGCGACGAGGATTGGGATCCTCCTCCATGCGGAGCATGGGGGAGGGGGAACGTATTCCTCCCCTGCGAAGCGGGGGAGGTGGATCGGGCTGCGCCGCGGGCCGAGACGGAGGGGGCCCTCCGGGGGCGGTGGAGGGGGCGGGCGCAATCCTTGTGCCCGCCGCCGCTGTATTCGGAGCCACGCCGCGAGCCCCGCCCCCTCCACCCCGTCGGGGTCCCCCTCCCCCGCGTTGCGGGGGAGGATCCGATCCCACGCGCTCATCGCCGGGCCTCCGCCTCACGAACGGCGACGAGGTCCGGGCGAGGTCCGCGCCGGGAGAACAGATCGATCAGCACCGGAAGCGCAATCAGGATCAGGACGGGCGCCAGGAGGATGCCGCCCACGACGACGAGGGCGAGAGGCCTCTGGACCTGAGAGCCGATGCCGGTCGCCACTGCAGCCGGAAGCAAACCCACGCAGGCGGCCATGCTTGTCATCACCACGGGCCGAAGCTGGGTGCGGCAGGCGGTCAGTAGGGCTTCGCGCCTCTCAATACCAAGCTCGACAAAGGAGTCGAAGGCGCCGACGACAAGGATGCCGTTCATCACCGAGATGCCAAAGAGGGCGATGAAGCCAATCACCGCCGAGACGCTGAGCGCCGTGTGGGTGAGATAAAGGGTGAAGATCCCGCCCACCATCGCCATTGGCAGGACGCTGGCGGCCAGAAGGGTGTCGCTGATCCGCGCGAAGTTGAGGAAGAGAAGAAGCCCGATCAGCACCAGACTGACAGGGACCATGAATTGCAGGCGGGCGAGGGCGCTCTGCAGCTCGCCCAGCTCTCCGACCCATTCCACCCGATAACCGCCCGGCAGACGGACCTGGTCGGCGACCTTCTGCTGCGCCTCGAGCACTGCGCCGCCGAGGTCGCGGCCGCGAACACTGAACTTGATCGGGATGTAGCGCTCCTGCTGTTCGCGATAGATGAACGATGCGCCGGAGACGAAACTGATGTTGGCCACGTCAGTCAGCGGGACCTGGATGACGCCATTGCCTCCGGGCGCCGGAGCGCCCACGGTGATGCGCCGAATAGCCTCCAGGCTCTGCCGGTACTGCGGCGCGAGACGGACCATGATCGGGAAGTTCCGGTCACTGCCCTCCTCGTAGAGGTTGCCGGCCGCCTGGCCGCCTATGGCGATCTGGACGGTCATATTGATGTCACCCGGGGCGAGGCCGTAACGCGCCGCCTTGGCGCGATCGACGTCGATGCGCACGGTCGGCTGGCCCAGGGAGTTGAACACCGCCAGATCGGTGATCCCCGGCACCGTGGCCATCACGTCCTGGATCTTCTCGGCGGTCTTCTGAAGCGTCTCCAGATCGGTACCGAACAGCTTGACGGAGTTCTCGCCTTTCACCCCCGAGGCGGCCTCCTCGACATTGTCTTCGATGTTCTGGGAGAAGTTGAAATCCACGCCGGGGAAGCGGCGGGTGAGATCGTCGTTGAGGATCCGCGTCAGCTTGGCCTTGTCCATGCCGTGCGGCCAGGTGTCGAACGGCTTGAGGGGCACGAAGAATTCGGCGTTGAAGAAGCCCGTCGCGTCGGTCCCGTCGTCGGGGCGGCCGTGCTGCGAGACGACGGTCTTCACTTCCGGATATCTCAGCATGACCTGGCGCATCTCGTTGACGAAGCGGTTGCTCGATTCGAGCGATGTCGCCCCCGGCATCTCCGCGCGGATCCAGAAATTGCCTTCCTCCAGGTGGGGCAGGAATTCGAGTCCGAGCGACGAAGCCGCAAGCACAGTGATCGCCAGCAGCAGGGCCGTGCCGCCGAGGGTGAGGATGCGGTTTCCCAGGGCGAACTCGAGCGTGGGCTCGTACAGCCGGCGAAGGACTCGAATGATGAAGGTGTCACGCTCCTGCACCGCGCGCGGCATCAGCAAGGCGCTCAGGGCAGGGGTGACCGTGAAGGTCGCCAGCAGGCCCCCGACGATGGCGTAGGCGTAGGTCTTGGCCATAGGGCCGAAGATGTGTCCCTCGACGCCGACCAGGGTGAAGAGGGGGATGAAGCTGGTGATGATGATCGCGGCCGAGAAGAAGATCGCCCGGTTCACCTCCGACGCCGCCTCCCGGATCGTGGCGAGCTTGCGCGCCATGCGGTTGGCACGTCCGCGAGGCGTGGAAATCGGCCGGCTCAGATGGCGATAGATGTTTTCGACCATGATCACGGTCGCGTCGACGACGAGGCCAAAGTCGATAGCGCCCACCGAGAGCAGGTTCGCAGACTCCCCGCGTAAGGTCATGATCAAAATGGCGAAGCATAGGGCGAACGGGATCGTCGACGCCACGATGACCGCGCTACGCAGATTGCCCAGAAACAGCCATTGAATAAAGAAAATCAGGATGATCCCTGCCGCCATGTTGTGCAGGACGGTGTCTGTCGTGACGTTTATGAGGTTGCGACGGTCGTAGATTGTCTTGATCTTAACGCCAGGTGGCAGGATATTCGATAAATTGATCTTCTGGACCTCATCCTCGACGCCCTTGATCGTGGGCGTGCTCTTCTCGCCCCGGTGCATCAGAACGATGCCCTGCACGATGTCGTCGTCGTAGTCCTGGCCGGCTATGCCGAGGCGCGGAAGGTGGCCGACCTGGATCGTGGCGATGTCACGCAACCTCACCGGCAGGCCGTTGTTGACGGCGATCATCGTGTCGCCGATCTGTTCGGGCGAATGGATCAGTCCGACACCGCGAACTATCGCCGCTTGCGGACCGATGTTCACGGTCTGGCCCCCGACGTTGATGTTGCTGTTGTTGATCACGCTGACGACCTGGGACAGGGTCAGGCCGTTGGCGATCAGCTTGCTTTTGTCGATGTTGACGTCGAAGGTCTTGGTCTTGCCGCCCCAGCCGCTGACGTCGATCACGCCGGGCACCGCTTTGAACCGGCGTTCAAGCACCCAGTCCTGCAGGGTCTTGAGGTCGGTCACCGAATAGCCGGGCGGCCCGACCAGCCGATAGCGATAGATCTCGCCGATCGGGCTTTCGGGCGAGATCAGCGGCTGCGAGTTGTTGGCCAGGCTCCCCAGCTGGGTGAGCCGGTTGATCACCCGCTGTTCGGCCTCGTCATAGGTGAAATCGTAGCTGAACTGCACCTTCACGTCCGACAGGCCGAACAGGGAGATAGTCCTGATCGAACTGATGTGCGGGATGCCCGCCACCTGGATCTCGATCGGGACGGTGATGTAGCGCTCCATCTCCTCGGCCGACTGACCGGTGTTCTGGGTCACCACCTCCACGAGCGGGGGCACGGGATCGGGATAGGCCTCGATGTTCAACCGAGTGAAGGCGAAGATCCCCGCCACGAGGACCGCGGCGAGGAAGACCATCACCAGGCCGCGCCGGCGAAGGGCGAAGGCGATGACGGAGTTCATCGGTTACGTCTCACCCGCCCTTGGACGCGCGGTCGATGAAGAGAGAGCCGGAGGTCACGACCGTCTCGCCGGGCTGAAGGCCGGAGAGGACCTCGACCATGCCGTCGTGCGTCTGGCCCGTCTGGATCGGCCTCAGGCCAAGGATGCGGTTCGGGCGCGCCACCCACACCCGCGCCGTGTCGCCCTCATAGATCACGGCCTCAGTGGGCACGCCGACGGCTTGATGCGCCGGTCCGGTGATGAGGTCGAAGGTGGCGAACATCTCTGGCATCAGTTCGCCGCCGGGATTGGGGATCGAGGCGCGGATCGTGACGCGGCGAGTGTTCGGATCGACCACGGACGAGACGAAGTCCACTTTGGCGCGGAACACGCGTCCGGGGAGGGCGCCCACGCGCACATCGGCGAGTTGACCGAGCCGCGCGCGCGGCGCGTCGGCCTCGCGCAGGTCGCCCACCAGCCACACCCGCGACAGGTCGCTGACCGTAAAGGCCGGTGTTCCGCCTGCGTTGTTGGAGAGGCTCGCGAGGTTCTGTCCCGGGCCCACGGAGCGCTGGGTGACGACCCCGGTGATTGGCGAGACAACCACCGTGTCGGGCGCAATGCCGCGGCGCCCGGCGCCTGCCTCCACGGCCTCGACCTGAGCGGCGTTCATGCCTAGCACGCGCAGCCGGTTGTGCGCCGCCTGCAGGTTGGCAACAGCGGTGGCATAGTCGCTTTGGGCCTGCTGCACGTCCTTGACGGCCGCCCCGTTCTCTTTGACCAGGGCTTCTTGGCGTTCGAGCGTGGCCTTGGTCAGCCGGACCTGGGCTCCGGCCGTGAGCAGGTCGCTCTGGCCCTGGACGAATTCAGCCGCATCCACCGCGAAGAGAGGCTGGCCAGCTCGCACGTGGTCCCCGACCTTGGCCAGCACGCGGGTGATGCGTCCGGTGAAGGGGGAGAAGACCGCCGTGGTCCGCGTATCATCGGTGGAAATCTTCCCCTCGGTGGAATCACTGGGAAGGAAGTCAACGGTCTGGGCGGTGGCGAATCTCAGAGTCGCCCACTGTCCGGCGGTCGCCTGAAAAGTTCCTGGGGGCGGGGCGGGAGCCGGCGGCGGTGGTTTGGGCGCGAACAGGCGCACCACCGCCGGAGCCACGAAGAACAGCATCAGGATGATGGCCGCGACGACCCCGAGAATCGCCCACTGCCGCGAGGGGGGCATCCCCTGACGCGGCGCTGGCGCGGGCTCGGTGGATTGGCTCAACCCGATGCTCCCCCAGTCGCGCCGTGGCTCTCCGGCCGTGGCGCTGATCAGCTCCGTTCAGGCGGCGGTCGGGAGTCTCCGAACGTACCTAATGAGATTCCCGTGACGGAGTCGTGAATGAGTGAGCGCGCGCAGAGGGTCACGTCAATCGACGTTGCGTATCGAATGACGGCTCAAACGATATAAATCAGGCGCCGAACCGATACGTCAGGGTTGACGCTAAGGTTAACTTTGTCCGGTCGTCCGATTCCACCAGCCGCCGCCTAGCGCCTGGAACAGAGTGGCCGCGTCGCCGAAACGATTGGTCTGGGCTGCGATGCGGACGATCTCCGCCTGCTCATAGGTCTGCCTGGCCTGAAGCAGGGCGAGATAGTTGCAATACCCCAGCTGATACTGACGATCCGTGACGTCCAGGGCGACCTTGGCGGCGGTTTCAGCCTCGGCCGCCGCGGCCAGGCCGTCGGCGTCCGACTGGATCGCGTGCAGCGTGTCCGCGACGTTCTGGAAAGCCGTGATCAGGGTCTGCTTGTATTGGGCCCGCGCCTGCACGAGCCCCTGTTCGGCGGCGCGCTGGCGATGCTGAAGTGTGCCGCCATCGAACACGGTCGCGCTCGCGTCGCCGATCAGGTTCCAGAACGGGCCGCCCGGTGCGAACAGCTGACTGACTTCCGAGGCGACGCCGCCGTATGCGGCGCTGACGGTGAACTGCGGCAGGCGGTTTGCGATCGCGACGCCGACCTGGGCGTTGGCCGAGTGGAGTTGCTCTTCCGCCGCGCGCACGTCCGGACGCTGATTGATGAGGTTGACGGGCAGGCTGACCGGAAGATCCTTGGGCAGGGTCAAATCGTCCATGTCGAAGGTCATGTCGACATCGTCGCTGGGCAGGCCACCCACCAGGGCGCGGATCAGGTCGTGGGTCTGTTCGAGCTGCTTCTGCAGCGGCGGAAGCAGAGCCTTGGCCTGGGCGAGAGCCGCCTCCTGGTTGGCGAGGTCGAGGCGCATGACGTAGCCGTTGGCGTACTGCGCCTTGAGGATATCGAGTCCTTCCTGGGCCTCGGTGATGTAGGCCTTGGTCGCCTTGATCTCGGACTCCAGGGAGGCCTCCTGAATGGCCGCGGAGACGACATTAGTGGTCAGGGTGATGTAGGTCGCTTCCATCTGAAAGCGCATCGCCTGCTCCTGCGCCTTGAGCGATTCCACCTGGCGGCGGTTCTGACCGAACACGTCGATCGTGTACGAGAGCCCGACCTGAGCCGTGTAGAAATTGTAGACGATCGGCATGTTGAACGGTGGGCCGTTCGGCGTCTGGTTGGTGGTGATGTCGAAGCCGTTGCCTTGGATGCCCGGGGCGTTTCCGCCCGCGTTTCCCGCGAGCTGCTGGCGCGTCGGCTGAAAGTCGGCGCCGATGGTGGGGTAGAAGTACCCCCGTTGCGCCGCCGTCTGTTCATGAGCCTGTTTGAGCGCCGCGATCGCCGCCGGCAGGGAAGGGTTCGAGGCCAGCGCCTTGTCCACCAGGGCGTCCAGCTTGGGCGAGTGGAACGCCTTCCACCAGGCGAACGGAATATCGCGCCCCATGACGAAGCGCTCGGGATCGCCCGCCGCCACGGCTGGCGCGGACGCCGTCGTGTCGGGCATCGGCTTGGGCGAGTAGGTGGTCGTTTGGGGCGGTGCGGGGCGCTTGAAGTTCGGACCGACGGCGCATCCCGACGCGAGGAGGCCGGCGGTCAGGACGAGCGTAAGCGCTGAAGCGCGAGCCATCTGTCGCAAAGGGAACGAGAGCGGTCGGTTCGGGGACATGCGCCCGAATTTTACGGTCGCCTCCGGCGGCCCGGTACTGTGACTTCTCACAGTAGACCGCGACCGGGCGCCTGAACGAATGGAGGCCCCCTCAATTTGCCTTGGGCCCGCACATGGATGTCGCCTGGACGTCAGCTGGACGCTTCGCCGCCGCGAGCGCATGCGGCGCCGTCCTGGCCGCGTCCCTGGCGGCCTGTGGGGCGCATGCTCCCAAGGCGGCCGACGCCCAGACGGTGGCGGCGCCTACGGACGACAAGGTCGAGCTCACCGACTCCCAACTGAAGTCGATCACCATCGGAACGGTCGGGGAGCATGTCTTCTCCCCGCAGCGAACCGCCGTCGGCAGCATCGACTTCAACGAGGACCGCGCCGTCCAGGTCTTCTCCAACTATCCGGGCAAGATCATCGCCGCTCACGGCGAGATCGGCGACGAAATCAGTAAAGGCCAGGTTCTCTACACAATCGAGAGCCCGGACCTGATGCAGGCGGAGCAGACCCTGATCGCCGCGGCGGGCGTGTACGACCTGACCACCCGGGCGCTTTCGCGGGACCGGCAGCTGCACGAGAGCAAGGGCATCGCCGACAAGGACCTGGAGCAGGCCGTCTCCGACCAGATGACCGCCCAGGGGAACCTGGAGGCGGCCAAGTCGGCCGTGCGCGTCTTCGGCAAGAGCGATGCGGACGTCGCCCACATGATCAGCGCTCGTCAGGTCGAGCCGGATCTGGTGGTGCGCAGCCCAATCGCCGGCCGCATAACCGCCCGGGCCGCTCAGCCGGGGCTGCTCGTCCAGCCGGGCTCCACGCCCGCGCCCTTCGCGGTGGCGGATGTGTCCACCGTCTGGATGATCGCGAACGTGGCCGAATCCGACGTTCCCACGTTCCGGCCCGGCAACCCCGTGGCGGTCAAGGTCATGGCTTTCCCGGGCCATGACTTCGGCGGGATGATCTCGGTCGTCGGCGCGACGGTCGACCCCAACACGCACACCGAAGCGGTGCGCACCGTGGTCAAGGACCCGCAGCACGAGTTGCGGCCGGGGATGTTCGCGACCTACGTCATCACCACTGGGAAGCCGGCGGCGTCCCTCGCCATGCCGCTCGATGGCGTCGTGCGCGAGGGCGACGGGTCGATGAAGGCGTGGGTGACCGTCGATGGTCATCACTTCACACGCCGCACCGTCACCCTCGGTATCTCCCAGGACGGCTTCGACCAGATCACCGGCGGGCTCAATCCCGGGGAGAGGGTCGTCACCGGCGGCGCGATCTACCTCAGCAACATGGCGAACGCTGCGGACGGCGGCTGACCGCCCGCGCCCTCCCAACAAGACGCAGATAGGAGAGATCGCTGGTGTTGCGGTCCATTCTCAGCTTCGGACTCACGCGGCGCGCGATCATCCTGCTGTTCCTCGGCCTGTTCGTCGCCGCGGGCCTGTTTGCCGTCAGCAAGTTGAACGTCGAGGCCTATCCCAACCCGGCGCCAGTGATCCTCGAGATCACCGCCCAGGCGCCCGGTCTCTCCGCTGAAGAGATGGAGAAATACTACACGACGCCAATGGAGATCGCGCTCTATTCGACTCCCGGCGTCGCCAACATCCGCTCAACGTCGTTCTATGGTCTGTCGTTCGTCCGCGTGACGTTCAAGTGGGGCGTCGACTACTATTTCGCCTACACCCAGGCGGCGCTAGCCATGCAGCAGAACCTGCAGCTACCGCAGAACCAGGTTCCGCAGATCCAGCAGTCGAGCCTGGTGGGCGAGGTCTACCGCTATCAGGTCATCGGACCCAAGGATTTCGGCCTCACCAATCTGCGGACCGTACAGGATTGGGTGGTCGCCCGGCGCCTGATGACCGTACCGGGCGTGGCCCAGGTGAACAGCTGGGGTGGCACGACCAAGGAATTCGACGTTCAGGTCGATCCGGCCAAGATCCAGACCTACGGCCTGACGATCCCGCAGATCATCACCGCGCTGGGCAACGCCAACATCAACGTCGGCGGCCGCGAGATCGATATCGGCCAGCAGTCGATCAACATCCGGGGCATCGGCCTCATGGATGACGGCGGCGAGGACAATATCGTCGACGGCTACAAGGTCGACGACATCGAGAACGTCGTCCTCACGCAGTCCAACGGCGTCCCGGTTCGCGTGAAGGACGTCGCCAAGGTCTATGTCGGGTTCGTGCCACGGCTGGGGGTCGCCGGTCGCGACCACGACGACGACATCGTCGCCGCCATCACGGTCATGGGCCGCACCCAGCACACCAACGACATGGTTCCGAAGATCAAGGCCATGGTCGCGCAGATGAACAAGGACGGCAGCCTGCCGCCGGGCGTGAAGGTCGTCCCCTATTACGACCGGACGTCCCTGGTGAAGGTGACGACTCACACGGTCTTCGAGAACCTGATCGTCGGCTGCCTCTTGGTATTCATCGTCCAGTACCTCTTTCTGGGCGACCTGCGCAGCGCGATCATCATCGGGGCCAACATTCCGTTCGCCCTGCTGTTCAGCATAATCATTCTGGTCCTGCTACATCAGGACGCCAACCTGCTGTCGATCGGCGCCGTCGACTTCGGGATCATCGTCGATTCCGCGGTGATTCTGGTGGAGAACATCTTCAAGAATTTCCAGGCGCCTCCGGAACAGCGTCGACAGATGCTGGAGAACCTGGCCGAGGGGACCTACGGCCCCGATCCGACGACCTCGTCCCACGAGGGCCGCCGCTACAGGTGGAACCACAGGCTGCGCATGATCTATGTC
>DATHPX010000159.1:0-13292 GCA_035483335.1 Caulobacteraceae bacterium
AGATCGCCGCTTCTTCGAAATTGCCCCGCGCGCCCATGTACGCGCCGTTGCCGGCGTCCTTGGCGACTTCCATCCAGGTCGTAAGGAGAACCAACACGTGGTTGTCATCGAGCCACTCGATCTGGCGCACCTTCTGGTCGCCAGCGTTGAGGCCGGTGATCATCTGGCCGCCGATCCGGGTGACCGCGATGATTCGCTTGTTGTCCACAAAGCCGAGGTAGGCGAGCTTCGTCCCGTCGGGCGAGATCTTCACCTGCTCGGCCGCTGGAAGCTTTCCGTAGTCCTCGATCGGAGGCCCTGCCGCCAGGGCGCTCCCGCCCGTTCCCGCCAGCACGAAGCTCGCCGCCAAAGCGGCGCACGCGAAAATGCGCGGCAATTCCATCGTTTCCCCCCCGGGTCCCCGCCGTTAGTAATGACTAGCCTTACGAGAGGCTCAACCCGCCGAACAGGCGGCCAGTCGCCGCGCTCAGGGTCCTGAAACGCCCCTGCACACCGGGCATTCGGGATCGGCCGGCAGGCGAACCGTGCGCGAGTCGCCGGCAAGGGCGTCATAGACCAGCAGCCGGCCGGCGAGGGGCTCGCCCGCCCGGGCGATCACCTTCACCGCCTCCAGCGCCATCATCGATCCGATGACGCCGCCCAGGGCGCCCACGACGCCCACCACCGAGCAGGTCTCGGCGTCCGGCGGGATCTCGGGAACCAGGCACTGGTAGCAGGGGCGGCTTGGGAAGACGCCCACCTGGCCGGTCCAGCGGCCGATCGCCCCGCTCACCAGGACCTTGCCTTCCGCCACGCAGGCGGCGTTCACCGCAAAGCGCGTGGCGAAGTCGTCGGTGCCGTCGAGCACCAGGTCGTAACCGCGCACGAGCTCTCGGGCGTTGGTTTCGTCCACGCGCCGCGCGATCGCCTCGATCCGCACGTTCGGGTTCAGCTGCGCAAGACGCCGCGCCGAGGCCTCGACCTTCGGCGCGTCCAGATCCTCTACGCCAAACAGCACCTGTCGCTGCAGGTTGGAGAGGCTGACGATGTCGGGATCGACGAGGCCCAGCACGCCCACGCCCGCCGCCGCGAGGTAGAGCGCCGCCGGGGCGCCCAGGCCGCCGGCGCCGACGATCAGGACGCGGGCGGCCTTGAGGGCCTGCTGGCCCGGCCCGCCGATCTCGCGCAGGACCAGGTGGCGGGCGTAGCGCTCCACCTCCTCGTCGGAAAAGCTCATGCGCCCAAGCTCCCTGCGCCTTGACCGGACGGGCTCACGCCGCCACATCGCGCCGGATCATGAGCGAGCCGAGCGCCTTTCCCCACTGGCATGGGACCACCATCCTCGCCGTCCGCAAGGGCGCCTCGACGGTGGTCGCCGGAGACGGCCAGGTTTCCATGGGCCAGACCATCGTCAAGGGCAACGCGCGCAAGGTGCGGCGCCTCGCGGGCGGCAAGGTGATCGCCGGCTTCGCCGGGGCGACGGCCGACGCCTTCACCCTGCTGGAGCGCCTCGAGACCAAGCTCGAGCAGTATCCCGACCAGCTCGCCCGCGCCTGCGTTGACCTCGCCAAGGACTGGCGCACCGACCGCTATCTGCGCCGGCTCGAGGCCATGCTCATCGCCGCCGACGCCCAGACCATCTTCACCCTCTCGGGCGTCGGCGACGTGCTCGAGCCCGAGGCGGGCGTTGCGGCGATCGGCTCGGGCGGCGCCTACGCCCTGGCGGCCGCGCGCGCCCTGGTCGACTTTGACCTCGACGCCGAGTCGATCGCCCGCCGGGCGATGGGGATCGCCGCGGACATCTGCGTCTATACCAACGGGGAGCTGACCCTGGAGAAGATCGGCCCCTGATGCACGAGTTCACCCCCCGCGAGATCGTCTCCGAACTCGATCGTTTCGTCGTCGGCCAGGGCGAGGCCAAGCGCGCCGTCGCCGTGGCCCTGCGCAACCGCTGGCGCCGTCAGCGGATCCCGGAGGAGTTGCGCGACGAGGTCACGCCCAAGAACATCCTGATGATCGGACCCACGGGCGTGGGAAAGACCGAGATCGCCCGGCGCCTCGCGCGCCTGGCCCAGGCCCCGTTCCTGAAGGTCGAGGCCACCAAGTTCACCGAGGTCGGCTATGTCGGCCGCGACGTGGACCAGATCATGCGGGACCTGGTTGAAGTGGCCATGGGCATGGTGCGCGAGCGTCGCCGCTCTGGGGTGAAGGCCCGCGCGGAGACCGCCGCCGAGGGCCGGATCCTCGACGCCCTGGTGGGAGCCGGCGCCTCGGCCGCCACGCGCGAGGCTTTCCGCAAGCGCCTGCGCGCCGGCGAGCTCGACGACAAGGAGATCGAGATCGCCCTGGCCGACACGGGCTCGCCCTTCGCCAACTTCGAGATTCCCGGCCAGCCGGGCGCCTCGATGGGCATGCTCAACATCGGCGAGATGATGGGCAAGGCCTTCGGGGGCCGCACCAAGCCCCTGCGCACGACGGTCGCGGCCGCCTGGAGCCCCCTGATTGCCGAAGAAGGCGACAAGCTGATCGACCAGGAGTCCTTGACCCAGGAGGCGATCGCCCTGGCCGAGAACTCCGGCATCGTCTTCATCGACGAGATCGACAAGGTCGCCTCGCGCAGCGAGCGCGCCGGCGCCGACGTCTCGCGCGAGGGGGTCCAGCGCGACCTGCTGCCCCTGATCGAGGGGACGACCGTCTCCACCAAGCACGGCCCGGCCAAGACCGACCATGTGCTGTTCATCGCCTCGGGCGCGTTCCACGTCGCCAAGCCCTCGGATCTGCTCCCCGAGCTGCAGGGCCGCCTGCCGATCCGCGTGGAGCTCAAGGCGCTCAGCCGCGACGACCTTCGTCGCATCCTCACCGAGCCCGAGGCCAACCTGGTCCTCCAGCAGCAGGCCCTGCTCGCCACGGAGGGGCTGCAGATCCGCTTCACCGACGACGCCATCGACGAAATCGCCGACGCCGCCCAGGCGGTCAACGGCCAGGTCGAGAACATCGGCGCCCGCCGCCTGCAGACGGTGATGGAGAAGGTGACCGAGGAGATCAGCTTCACCGCTCCCGACCGCTCCGGCGAAACCATCGTCATCGACGCCGCCTACGTCCGCGACCGCATCGCCGAGCTCGCCTCCAACGCCGACCTGAGCCGCTTCATCCTGTAACTTGGTGCGCCGGCGTCCCGCCGGCTCTTCCTTTCTTCTGCGCGTGGCGTCCGCCAATGCACGCCGCGGCGTGCATTGGCGGAGCGCAAGAGAAGAGCCGGCGGGACGCCGGCGCACCGGAAGCTCGGCGGTCCGGAATCAAAGCCCGATCGCCATTCCGTCCTTTCGCGGATCGGACCCGGCGACGTAGCCGGCGTCCGTTTTCAGCACGATCTGCGCGCCGCCGAAGTTGAACGCTTCCTTGTCGTTCTCCAGCGTCACCTCGTGTCCCAGGGTGCGCAGGGTCTCCACCGCCCGCTCGTCCATTTCCGGCTCGACGGCGAGGCCTACGCCCCCCGTCACGCGCCAGCGCGGCGCGTCAGCCGCCGCCTGGGGGTTCTGGCCTGCCGCGAGGATGCGCAGGGCGAGCTGAACGTGGCCCTGGGCCTGCATCGGTCCGCCCATCAGGCCAAACGCCATGCGTGGCGCGCCGTCGGCGTCGGTGACGAAGCCGGGGATGATGGTGTGGAACGGCCGCTTGCGCGGGCCTACGGCGTTGGGGTGTCCGGGCTCCAGGACGAAACCGGCGCCGCGGTTCTGCAGGCTGATCCCGGTCCCCGGCACGACCACGCCAGAGCCGAAGTGCAGATAGTTGGACTGGATGTAGGAAATCATCATGCCGTCGGCGTCCGCCGCCGACAGGCAGACGGTCCCCCCGCGCGCCGGCGCGCCATGCCCCGGTTCGCCGGCCCGGGAAGCGTCGATCAGCCTGGCGCGCTCGGCCAGATAGCCGGGATCCAGCAGGTCCCTCGAACGCACGGCCATCGCCTCGCGATCGGCGACGTGGGCGTAGAGGTCGGCCAGGGCGAGCTTGGTCGCCTCGATCGCCAGGTGCGTCGACCAGGGATCGTCGGGGTCCGTCCGCGGCGACCCGAGCGAGCCCAGCATCCCCAGCGCCATCAGGGTCGCCACGCCCTGGCCGGCGGGCGGCAGCTCGTGGACGACATGGCCCGCGAACGCCTGCGACAGCGGCTCGACCCACTCGGCCTGGTGCTCGCCAAGGTCGTCCAGCGACAGCATTCCACCATCCCGCTTGGCCTGGGCGGCGATCGCCTCCGCGAGCGCTCCACGATAGAGGGCTTCGCCGCGGGTGGCGGCGATCACCTCCAGGCTCCGCGCATGCGCCTCCGAGCGGAAGGTCTCACCGGCGGCCGGCGCGCGGCCGCCGGGCAGGAACACATCCGCGAATCCCGGCTGGTCCTTCAGGATCGGCGCGGCGCGCGCCCACAGGTCGGCGATGATCGGCGTGACGGCGAAGCCCTCGCGGGCATGGCGGATCGCCGGCGCGGCGAGGCGCTCGAAGGGCAGGCGCCCGAACCGCCCGCTCAGCGCAGCCCAGCCGGACACCGCGCCTGGAACCGTCACGGCGTCCCAACCTCGCGTGGGCATCCGGGTTCGGCCGGCAAACCGTTCCGCGGTCCAGCCGGCGGGCGAGCGGCCCGAGGCGTCCAGGCCATGCAGGCGCGTTCCATCCCAGACGATGGCGAAGGCGTCCGAGCCCAGGCCGCAGCCATTCGGCTCGACCACGGTCAGGGTCATCGCCGCCGCCACCGCCGCATCGACGGCGTTTCCGCCCGCCAGCAGCATCTCGATCCCGGCGGCGGTCGCGAGCGGCTGCGAGGTGGCGACGGCCGCGCGGCCGAAAACGGGCGAGCGCGCGGAAGCGTAGGGCATGGCGTAGTCAATGGGCGGCATGGCTCCAGCCTGCTGGGCGGGCCGTCGCCGCGCAACCCCGCCAGCGGGCGCGCTCGCGCTTTGGCTACGCTCTCGCGGCGTCGAACAGCGCCCGCAGCTGAATTGCCGCTTCGCTAAGCGGCGTCTCGCTTCCTGCCACCCGACACTGGATCAGGGCGCCTTCGATGGCGGCGATGGCGAAGCGGCTGAGCGATCCCGCCCGATCGGGCGCCACGCCAGCGGTCCAGGCCGCCGCCTCGACCACGGCCGCCCACGACGCGAAGGCCGCGGCGCCGGCCTCGCGGATCGCCTCGTCCTGCGGCGCCGTCTCCAGCAGCGTGGTTGTGATGGGACAGCCGTCGCGGAAGCCCGACCGCCGCATCCAGCCGGCCAGAAGGTCGAGATAGCGCGTGAGCAGCTCGCCGGGCCCAGACGACGAAGCCGCCAGATCCGTCAGCGTTGATCTGCCTCGCTCCCCCGCCAGCCGGACCGCCTCCGCCCCGATCGCGGCCTTGCCGCCGGGAAAGTAGTGGTAGAGCGAGCCCTTGGGCGCGCCGCTGTCGGCGAGGATCTCAGCGAGGCCCGTCGCGGCGTAGCCCTGCCGGCGGAACAGCCGCACGGCGCTCTCGACCATGGCGTCACGATGGAGGGGTTGGGCCGGCACTCGCGAAGCCTCACAACGATTCTATGTAGACTGGTCTACATCAATCCGACATGCTTGTCGCGCGTCTTAAGACACGTGAGGCGGTTCGATGAGTGACGACGCGCCGGCGGGTTTCGCCCCGCATTTCAAGACCAGCGGCCTGACCGCGCCGTGGGAGCCGCTCTATTCCCGGCGCACAGCGGACGCGTTCCAGATCGGTTTGCGCGCGGGACCGGCCCACGCCAATTCCCGCGGCTTCGTCCACGGCGGCCTTATCGCCGCCCTCGCCGACAACGCCATGGGCCTGAGCTGCGGGCTTCAGCTCGAACCCGGCTCGAACCTGGTGACCGTGGGGCTCGCCGTGGACTTCATCGCCACGGCCCGGCAGGGCGAATGGCTGGAGATTCGTCCGGTGGTGCTGAAGGCCGGAAAGAGCCTCGCCTTCTGCACGGCCACGATCCACGCCGACGAACGGCTGTGCGCCCGCGCCAACGCGACGTTCCGCGCCCTGGAGCGAACCACAGCCGCGGCGGCCTGAAGGGCTAACTCACCAACCCGATGCGCTTTGCGCCTGGCGAATGGCGGCTTCCAGCGCCTCGGCGAAGGCCAGTCGCTCCGGCCGACTGAGGGCCTGCGCCACTTCCACCTGGCGCTCGCGCAGGCGAAGGTGAACCTCTCCGGCGCTGGCCTCGCCATCGATCAGCTCCACCCGCGTGAACGCAGTGGGCGAGGTCCACACGACCGTCTCCTCGGCCCGCACGCAACGAACCACGCGAACCTCGAAAGGGCTCACCTGCACCCGCTCCAGCTCGCGGGCGTGGCGGTTGTTGATCGCGAACGCGACGCCAAGCGCGACCGCCGCAAGCGCCATGAAGCCTGCCACCAGACCCGCGCCCATCAATGCGAACACCACGCCCAGGACGACGTCGATCCCGATCAGGATCGAGAACAGGGTCCGCAGGCCGCGGGGCGAGAGCGTGCGGTTGCGGGAGATGACCGCGTCCATGAACAGGGGGACGTCCATGTCGCCCTCCTAGACTGGAAACGGCGTTCGCGATCGGGTCCGTCAGCGGAATCCGCCACGCCGCAGCACGAATGTATAGAACGAAGTCGATTCAGACACGATGAGGAAACAGGGCCCGGTCGGGGCGCGGCCGGCTTGGCTATGCCGTCGGGGCGCCCCATTGTCCGCCGCCCATGGCCAGCCCCCCGTCCGCCCGTAAAGAGCGCGCTCGCATCGGCGAGATCTTCGACCGTTTCGCCGCCGCCTGCGCCGAGCCGCGCACGGAGCTGGACTACGCCTCGCCCTACACCCTGCTGGTCGCCGTCGCCCTCTCCGCCCAGGCGACGGACGTGTCGGTGAACAAGGCGACCAAGACTCTGTTCGCCGTCGCGGACACCCCACAAAAGATGCTCGAGCTAGGCGAGGCGGAGCTCGCCCGCCACATCGCCTCCATTGGCCTCTTCAACACCAAGGCGAAGAACGTCATCGCCCTCTCGCGCATCCTCGTCGACCGGTACGGCGGCGAGGTCCCCCGCACGCGCGAGGCGTTGGAGGCCCTGCCCGGCGTGGGCCGCAAGACCGCCAGCGTCGTGCTCAACGAGCTGGGCATCGCGCCGGCGATCGCCGTCGACACGCATGTGTTCCGCGTCGCCCGGCGCCTTGGCCTCTCCGCAGCCGAGAACCCGGTCAAAGTCGAACGGGACCTTATGGCGATCGTGCCAAAGGAGCGCCTTACCCGCGCCCACCACTGGTTGATCCTGCACGGTCGCTATGCCTGTCTCGCGCGCAAGCCAAGGTGCGCCCAGTGCGTCGTCGCCGATCTCTGCCCCTCGCGGGAGCTCTTTATCGGCGCGTGACGGCGCGGGGGTCGTCACGCCGCGAGGCTTGGTGTAGGTCCGCCCGTCACCTAACGACCACGGATTTCGGATGACCGCCGCCTTCGACATCGCCGCGATCGGCAACGCCATCGTCGATGTCATCGCCCAGGCCCCGCCGGCCTTTCTGCAGGCCGAGGCCCTCGTTCCCGGATCGATGACGCTGATCGACGAGGCGCGCGCGGCGCAGCTCTATGCCCGCATGTCGCCCGGCATCGAGGCCTCAGGCGGTTCGGCCGCCAACACCGTCGCCGGCGCCGCGAGCCTTGGCGTGCGGGCCGCCTACATGGGCAAGGTCGCCGATGACGAGCTCGGGGGCATCTTCACCCACGATATCAGCGCCATCGGCGCGCACTACGCCACCGCGCCCCTGGCGGGCGGCCCGTCCACGGCGCGCTGCCTGGTCAATGTCACGCCCGACGGCCAAAGAACGATGTGCACCTATCTGGGCGCCTGCGTGGAGTTCGGCCCCGCCGACGTAGATGCGGCGATCGTCGAGTCCGCCGCCATCCTCTACCTCGAGGGTTACCTGTTCGACCCGCCCGCCGCGCGCGAGGCCTTCGCCAAGGCGGCCGGCTTGGCGCGCGCCAATGGCCGGCGCATCGCCATCACCCTTTCCGACGCCTTTGTGGTGGAGCGCCACCGCCGCGCCCTGCTCGGCTTCATCGACAGCCAGGTCGACATCGTCTTCGCCAACGAGTCGGAGATCTGCGCCCTGTTCGAGACCGCCGACATCCACGCCGCCCAGGACGCCATCCGCGGCCGTGTGGAGATCGCCGCCGTCACTCACGGGGCGAAGGGCTCGGCCCTGGTCACCCGCGACGCGGTAGTTCCGATCGCCGCCGAGCCGGTCGACGCCGTGGTCGACACCACCGGAGCGGGCGATCAGTACGCAGCCGGCGTGCTCGCGGGCCTTGCGACCGGACGCCCCCTTGCCGAGTGCGGTCGCCTGGGCTCCCTCGCCGCCGCCGAAGTCATTTCCCATTTCGGCCCAAGACCGGAGGTCTCGATGAAGGAACGCGCCGCCCGCGCGGGGCTCGTCCTGGCGTGAGTCGTACAGCCGACATCGCCCGCGACACCAAGGAGACCCAGGTCCGCGTGCGCCTGGACCTCGACGGGACCGGCCGGTCCGCCGTCTCCACCGGCATCGGTTTCTTCGACCACATGCTCGAGAGCTTCGCCCGTCACGGCGGTTTCGACCTCGAGATCCAGACCCGCGGCGACCTTCACATCGACATGCACCACTCGGTCGAGGACACCGGCATCGTTCTGGGCAAGGCGTTCAACCAGGCCCTCGACGGCTTCAAGGGTGTGCGACGCTTCGGTCACGCCTATGTGCCGATGGACGAGACCCTCACCCGCTGCGCCGTCGACCTTTCCAACCGCCCCTACCTCATCTGGAAGGTCGTCTTCGGTCGCCCGAAGATCGGCGAGATGGACACCGAGCTGTTCAAGGAATTTCACCACGCCTTCGCCATGAACGCCGGCGCCTGCGTGCACCTGGAAACCCTGTACGGCGAGAACTCTCACCACATCGCCGAAAGCGGCTTCAAGGCCCTCGCCCGCGCCCTGCGCACCGCAGTCGAGCTCGACCCCAAGAGCGGCGGGGCCGCCCCTTCGACCAAAGGCGTGCTTTGAATTCCGGCGAGGCGCGCGTCTGTTGTCCCTCTCCTTCTGGGGAGGGTGTCGCGCCGCAGGCGCGACGGGTGGGGAACCCCAGGGGAAGGACCGAGATCTCCATCCCTCCCCTTCTGGGGAGGGTGTCGCGCCGCAGGCGTGACGGGTGGGAAACCCTGGTGAAGGACCGAGACGCCGGGGATGAGCCACACTTCACCACCCGGCTTCGCTGCGCTCAGCCATCCTCCCCAGAAGGGGAGGGATGACTCTACCATGCGCTCCGTCGCACTCGTTGATTACGGCTCAGGCAACCTGCCGTCCGCCCTGAAGGCCCTGCGCCGCGCCGCCGAAGCTGTCGGCGGGGCCCAGGTCGGGGCGACGGACGATCCCGAAGCCATTGCCCGCGCTGACGCCGTGGTGCTGCCGGGCGTGGGCGCGTTCGCCGCCTGCATGGACGCGCTTCGCGCCCGCCCCGGCGTCATCGAAGCGATGGAGACAGCGGTGCGCCAGCGCGGCGTCCCGTTCCTCGGAATCTGCGTGGGCCTGCAACTGATGGCCGACCAGGGGCGCGAGTTCGGACTTACCCCGGGACTCGGCTGGATCTCCGGCGAAGTTCGCCGCCTGGAGCCGGCAAATTCCGCCTTCAAGCTGCCGCACATGGGTTGGAACAGCATAGAGCGACCCAAGGGGCCCCTGTTCAGCGGCCTCGCGACCGGAGACCACATGTACTTCACCCATGCCTACGCCATCTTCCCGCGGGTTGCGGGGGTTGCGGCGGGGTGGACGGATCATGGCGGCCTGTTCGTTTCAGCGGTGACCTCGGGAAACCTCTCGGGCGTGCAATTTCACCCGGAGAAGTCGCAGGACGCGGGAGCCCGGCTCCTGCGTAACTTTCTGGAATGGCGACCATGATCCTCTATCCCGCGATCGACCTGAAGGACGGCGAGTGCGTGCGCGTCCTCCGAGGCGACCTCACGACAGCCACTGTCTTCAACACCAGCCCGGCGCGTCAGGCCGAGGCCTGGGCCGCCGCCGGTTTTCGCTGGCTGCACGTGGTCGACCTCAACGGCTCCGTCGAGGGCCAGGTCGTCAACGGCGAAGCGGTGGAGGCGATCCTCAAGGCCGTCAGCACCCCGGTCCAGCTGGGCGGGGGCATCCGCAGCCTCGCGGACGTCGAGCGATGGATCGGCCGCGGCGTCTCGCGCGTCATCCTTGGCACCGCGGCCGTCCGCGATCCCGCCCTGGTCAAGACCGCGGCGCGGCACTGGCCCGAGCAGGTCGCGGTGAGCGTCGACGTGCGCGGCGGCAAGGTGGCCGTAGAGGGCTGGACCCAGGACACCGGCATGGACGCCGTGACCGTGGCCAAGCGCTTCGAGGACGCCGGGGTCTGCTCCCTCATCGTCACCGACATCGACCGCGACGGCGCCCTGCTGGGGTTCAACGTCGAGGTGTTCGGCGCCCTTGCCGACGCCGTCTCGATCCCGGTGATTGCGGCCGGCGGCCTCGCCTCGGTGCGCGACATCGAGCGCCTCGTCCAGCGGCCGGGAACGCCGATCTCCGGCGCCGTCCTGGGCCGCGCCCTCTACACCGGATCGATCACCCCCGTCGAAGCCCTGGCGGCGGCCGCCTGATGCTCAAGGTGCGCGTCATCCCGTGCCTGGACGTCAAGGATGGCCGGGTTGTCAAAGGCGTGCAGTTCGTCGACCTCCGCGACGCCGGCGATCCGGTGGAACAGGCGCGCAGCTATGACGCCGCCGGCGCGGACGAGCTGATGTTCCTGGACATCACCGCCAGCCACGAGGGCCGCGGCGCCATCCTCGACGTCATCGCCCGCACGGCGGAGGTCTGCTTCATGCCGCTCTCGGTCGGCGGCGGCGTGCGCGCGGTCGAGGACGCGCGCCGTCTGCTGCGCGCCGGCGCCGACAAGGTGAGCGTGAACACAGCGGCGGTCGAAAACCCGGACCTGATCTCGGCCATGGCCGACGCCTTTGGATCGCAGGCCGTCGTCGCCGCCGTCGACGCGCGGAAGATCGACGAGGGGCGCTGGGAGATCTTCACCTATGGCGGCCGCAAGGCCACCGGCCTCGACGCCTGCGACTACGCCGCCCGCGCGGTGGAGAAGGGGGCGGGCGAGATCCTCCTCACCTCCATGGACCGCGACGGCGCCAAGAGCGGCTATGACCTCGAGCTGGTCCGGGCGGTGAGCGCCGCAGCGCCCGTGCCCGTCATCGCCAGTGGCGGAGCGGGCGGCGCGGCCGACATGGTCGCCGCGGTCAAGGCCGGAGCCGACGCCGTCCTCGCCGCCTCGATCTTCCACTTCGGCCTCGTCTCCATCGCCGAGGTCAAGGCGTCGCTCGCCGCCGCGGGCGAGCCCGTCCGGCCGGTGTGGGAGGCCGCCGCGTGAGCCGTTTCGCCGAGGTCGTGGAGCGCCTCGCCGCCGTCATCGAATCTCGTCGCGGCGCCGATCCGGCGACCTCCTGGTCCGCGCGCCTGCTCGCCGACCGCCGACTCGCGGCCAAGAAGATGGCCGAAGAGGCGGTGGAAACCGCCCTCGCCGCCGCCACAGAGGACACCGCCGCCTTCGTCGCCGAGAGCGCTGACCTCCTCTACCACCTCCTCGCGCTGCTGGCCGCCTCCGGCGTCACCCTCGACGACGTCGCCGCCGAACTCGAACGCCGCGAAGGCCGCTCGGGTGTGGAGGAGAAGGCGACGCGGTCGGACTGAACGCACCCGCGCAGCTCGCGAACGCTGGCTGCGGAAACGGTCACGGCTCCCTCGATCGTCTTCGGAGTTGAGAGCCGCTTCTCGCGGCAAGCAGGCCGCGCCGCGCCCTGCCACGGCTATTCAACGTCACTCGCGGCCGTTAGCATACCCCATCGGGCTCAAACGGGCGCCCGGTCCAAGACGGCTCGCCGTCCAAGCCCGTTCCAGCCTCGCTGCGCGCCAGCGGGGTGGAACAGCGCATGGCCGGAGTAGAGCTGATGGACTGGTCTTCGTCGAACACCCCCGCGCGTGGCTCGACCCGACGTAATCGTCGGCAGGAGTCGGTGTCGTGAGGCCCTCGCTGCGCCTGCTCCTCGCCGCAGCGGTCGGGCTGTTCCTTCTCGCCCTGGGCGTCTACGCCTTCATCCTTCCGGGCCTTTCGACAGCCCGCCAGGAACCATCGAGCGTCGAGGTCCAGGTGGCGACCTGGCTGCTGCGCCATAGCGTGCCTGACGCCGCGAAGAAGGCCGTCAATCCCCTGGGCGCTCATCCAGACCCCGCGGCCGTCACGGCAGGCCACGATCTGTTCCGCCGCAAATGCGAGACCTGCCACGCCTACGATGGCGGCGGGAAGACCGAGCTCGGCGCGGGCGAATTTCCGCGGCCGCCCGTGCTGCGCGCCATCGCCCGTTCCATGTCGGACGGCGAGATTTTCTACCATATCCGCAACGGCGTCCGGAACACGGCCATGCCGGCGTGGAGCTTTCCCGACGCGCAGATTTGGCAGCTGGTGGCCTACATTCGCCGCCTGCCCACCGTTGCAGCCTTCACCCCCGAACCCGATGCGGCGACCCAACAGGCCGCGGTGCTTGGCGCGCATTTTGTAGGCTCCGCCGCCTGCGCCTCGTGTCACCAGGCCATCTACGCCGGGTGGCGCACGACGCGCATGGCCAACGTCGTGCGGGATCCCCGCGTCCACCCCGAGGCGGTGATCCCCGACTTCTCGAAGCCCGATCCCTTGGTGAAATTCTCGTTGAAGGATGTCGCCTTCGTCTACGGCAGCCGCTGGAAACAGCGCTACTTCAAGAAAGTCGGCGACGATTATTTTCCACTTCCGGCGCAGTGGGACATCAAGTACAAGAAATGGGCCGCCTACCACGTGCCGGATACCGCCGATTGGTGGGCGCGTTTCTATCCCGATCCTGGCGACAACACCAAGCGCCCGACCGGGCCCTTGTGCGATGGGTGTCACTCGGTCAACTACGACATCAAGACCAAGGCCGTGACCGAATGGAATGTCGGGTGCGAGCAGTGTCACGGCGCCGGCAGCGCTCACTTGGCGAGCCCGAGGCGGGACAACATCCTCAATCCCGCGCGACAGACCTATGTTCAGGCCAACGACACCTGCATCCAGTGCCACTCTCAAGGGCAGCCGCTCAAGGGTCCCATAGCCGGCAAATACTATGATTGGCCCGTCGGTTATCACGCCGGCCTGAAGCTGGCGGACTTCTGGAAGCTCGAGCCGCATAAGCTCGGCGATCTCTCCTTCACCCACTTCCCGGACGGGACGGCGCACAAGAACCGGATGCAGGGCAACGACT
>DATHPX010000160.1:0-9092 GCA_035483335.1 Caulobacteraceae bacterium
ATCTCGCGCGCCACGCGCAGGTTTTCCTCCGCGGCCTCGTTACACGCAGTGAACCACTGGGCCTGAACCACACCGGTGGCCGGCCCCGCCGCAATCGGCGGAATCGCCTCCGCGCCGATCCCGACCAGGGCGGCTCCGAACCGCTGGGCCAGGTCTCGCGCGCAGGCCAGCCGCTCCGGCGCATCTCGCTGGACGTGAGTCAGCACCGCCGCATAGCCCTCGGGCTCCCCGCTGGCGTCCGCGCCGGTCTCGACGCGCGCCCCAGAGGCGACGGCGGTCTGCAGATTATCGGTCATTGTCCCGCCCTCCTGGCGCCTGCCCCGCAGACGATGCTGGTCTTGGTTCGGCCGTCGACGCCGCTCGGTTGGTTCAGTCAGTTGACGGTGAGAGCGGCGACGTTGCGGATCACCACCCGACGCGGGGTGGGAAGTTCGATCAACCCCTCCCGGGCGAACTGGCTGAAGGTCCGCGATACGGTCTCAAGGGTGAGGCCGAGATAGTCGGCGATGTCGCCACGCGACATCGGCAGGTCGACCATCCGGCAGTTGGCGCGCGCGGAGAGTTCGAGCAGGAAGGCGCCAACGCGTTCGGCGGCGTTCTTCCGGGAGAGCAGGAGCATGTGATCCTGGAGTTGCTCGAGGTTGTCCGCGGCAAGCGACCACAGACGCCGCGCGACGGCCACGTCGCTCTCGGCGGCCCGCTCCACGGCCTTGCGCCGGACGAGGGCGACTTCGCACTCGCCTATGGCTTCCGCCGAGAACCGGTGCGCCTCGCCGCGCTCGAGGCCGAAGACATCTCCGGACAGGTGGAACCCGTCGATCTGGCGGCGGCCATCGGACAAGAACCGCGTCGTGCGCACGGCGCCGGAAATGACCTTGTAGACGAAGTCGGTCGGCTCTTCCTCGCCGAAGATCTCTTCGTTGGGCGCGAAGCCCATGATGAATCCCGGCAGGTTCAGGTCCTGGGCGATTTCAATCTCCCGCCCCGCCGCGACTACGACCGGAACGCTTGCAGCGGGCGTAGTGAATTCTTGCGGGCGCATCGGCTTCGTCTCCTCGAAAGCGCACTGAATTCGTAGGTGGTGGCGAAGCGTCGCGATATTCAGGACGATTGCCTACGTAGTTTCCCGGAGGCATGGCCACGCTTGGGAAGCTTGATGATCTCTGCGCCTGTGCCTACGCCTCACACCGATGCAGCGGCTCTGGCGGCTCATGGACGCGGACGATCTCGTGCGCCATCGCGAGCGCTTTCGCGCGCGTCCGTACATCTATGGAGTCGCTCTGACCGGAGTCGGTATCGCGGCGCGGCTCGCCCTGGAGCCGTTGCTCAACGACCGCGTGGTGTTTCTTCCCCTGGTGCCTGGCGTGCTGGTGGCTGCCGCGATGGGCGGACTTGTTCCAGGCCTGGTGATCTGCCTGCTCTCGGCCGGCGCAGGCGCGATGCTCGTCGCTCACTATGGGCTCATCCCCGCCAACGTCGCCGACGCGGTCCTCTTCCTGTTCCTGGGCCTCGTGATTTCCTGGGGAGGGGAGCGGATCCGGCGCGCCCAGGCGGAAGCGGCGGAGACGGCGCGCCACCTGAGCGAGCGGCAGGCTCACCTGCAGTCCATCCTCGACACTGTGCCCGACGCGATGATCGTCATCGACGAGACCGGGGCGATCCAGTCCTTCAGCGCCGCAGCCGAGCGGCTGTTCGGCTGGTCCCGCGACGAGGCCGTGGGGCGCAACGTGAGCATCCTCATGCCCCCGCCCGATCACGATCAGCACGACTCGTATCTTGCTCGGTACCTCCGCACCGGCGAGCGGCGAATCATTGGCGTTGGACGCGTGGTGCTGGGCCAGCGGCGAACGGGCGACACCTTCCCGGCCGAACTCAGCGTCGGTGAGGTGAATTCCGAAGGCTATCGTTACTTCACCGGTTTCGTGCGCGACCTGAGCGAACGGGAGGCGACGGCGCACCGTCTGGAGATACTTCAGTCCGAGCTGCTGCACATCTCGCGTCTATCGGCGATGGGTGAGATGGCCGCCGCCCTCGCCCATGAGCTGAACCAGCCGCTCTCGGCGATCTCGAACTATCTGCGAGGCGGACTGCGGCTGCTGCAGCTGGAGAATCCCGGCAGCCAGGCCGTGGCGCCAATGGACAGGGCCACCGAACAGTCCCTCAGGGCCGGACAGATCATCCGGCGTCTTCGCGACTTCGTGGCCAGCGGCGAGAGCGAACGTCGAGAGGAGAGCCTGAATCGGCTTGTGGAAGAAGCCGGCGCCCTGGCCCTTGTCGGCGCCCGGGGCGCGGGGGTGAGCGTGAAGATGACGCGCGATCCCGGCGTCGACGCGGTCTTCGTCGACAAGGTCCAGGTGCAGCAAGTGCTCCTGAACCTGATCCGCAACGCGCTCGAGGCCATGGACGGATCCGAGCGCAAGGAACTCCTGGTGACCATCCAGGCGGCCGGCGGTGACATGGCTGAGATCTCGGTCGCCGACACCGGCGCTGGCCTCAGCCCCGTGATCGCAGATCGACTGTTCCAGCCTTTCGTCTCCACCAAGAGCGGCCAGGGAATGGGCGTGGGGCTGTCCATCTGCCGGACGATCGTCGAGGCGCATGGAGGACGCATCTGGGCGGAGCCGAATCCCAGTGGGGGGACTATATTCCGCTTCACCGTCCCACGAACGGGCGAAGTGGCGGAGGTGTGATGGCGGGGCTGATTCACGTCATCGATGACGATGACGCCGTTCGAGAATCACTGGGCTTTCTCCTGGAGACCTCCGGTTGGCAGGTGAAGCTGTGGCCTTCGGCGCAGGCCTTCCTGGAGGCCGAGCCTGATCCGCACGAGGGTTGCGTGATCACGGACGTGCGCATGCCGGGTCTATCCGGAATCGATCTCGCCGAACGCCTGTCGCGAGAGGCCTGCGCGCCTCCGGTCATCATCATTACCGGCCATGCGGACGTACCTCTGGCCGTCCAGGCGATGAAGGCCGGGGCGGTGGACTTCATCGAAAAGCCCTTCGAGGAGACGTCCATCCTGAGCGCCGTCAGGGCGGCGTTCGATCGGGTCGCGGAATCGGATGCGCCGTCGGAAGGGACCGGCGAAGTCGGTCAGCGGATCGCGAGCCTTTCCGCCCGCGAGCGGCAGGTCCTGGAGGGCCTCGTGGCAGGCAAGGCGAACAAGATCGTGGCGAACGATCTCGGGATCAGTCCGCGCACGGTCGAAGTGTACCGCGCGAATGTGATGACAAAGATGCGGGCCTCGAGCCTGTCGGAGCTCGTGCGGATGGCGATCCTCGCCGATCGCGGGGGATGAACGCCTTTCGCCCCGAAGCCGGCGCGCTTCCAGCAACGCGTTTGCGCCGCCTCAAGGCGGCGCAAGCCTATCCGCCCGACTCCTCCGCTTCGACATGATCGATCCCATCATCCTGATCGTCGAAGACGACGCCGCTCTTCTCGCCTCACTGGCGTGGTCCTTCGAAGTGGAGGGCTTCCGTGTGCGGCCCTATCACGACTCCGAATCACTGCTCGCGGAGGAGGCGCTGCCAGAGTGCGGCTGCATGATCATTGACTATCGACTGCCCGCCCTGAACGGGCTCGAACTCGTCGGGCGTCTGCGCGACCGGGGCTGCCGTCTTCCAGCCCTGCTCATCACGACGCCCGCGCCCGGCGTGGTGCGCGAGGCCCGCGCCGCCGGGGTCCCGCTGGTAGAGAAACCGCTGGTCAGCGGAACCCTTCTCAAGGAGGTGAGGTCACTGCTGAATTGAGCAGGAATCGCCCGGGACAAGATGCCGCAGAACTTGATTCTTGGGCGATTCAAGGAGATTTTGATTTCGTACGTTTTATGACCCACTAAAGGGAACCACTCCGAGGCAGGACGTGTTACAATTCCATAAGGAGTTAGGTTCGCAACCTATTGTCGAATGGATTCAAAGAGCTTCACGGAAACGATTCGGCGCACGCCCTTCTCCAGGCAAGGAGGCCAGGATGGTCGATAAGGGCGTTGCTTCGCCAAACCGCGCCCTCGGCCGCCGTCCCCCGTTGCGGTCATGGTTCCGTGACTTCGCTTTCCTGCGGCCGCGCTGGGAGGCGGTCGTGATGCTGCTCGGCCTTGCCGTGTTCTGGGGCGGGGTGATCCTCAAGCTCCTGACCTGACTGCAAGGCTTCGCCCGCAAGGGTCTCAAGCCCCACCTGGACCGACATTCTGAACGGAATCGGGCACGTCGCCCGATTGGTTTCAGTGCGCCTCCCTGTCGGGCGGCCACCACAGGATCCGCTGGTCACCCCTCCAGAGTTCCGCCGCGCGCCCGCACCGCCGCGCCCCCATCGCCGCTATGGCTGCGGCGTCGTCAGATTCGTCGAATTCCACAAATCCGGATGGCCGCTGCGCCTCGTCGAAGAAGTAGAGTGTGTAGTGTGGCACGCGCGCTCCCAACGATACGCGCGCAGCTTCCGGGCCGGCATGGCGAAGGTGCAAGCTGCACTGATTTGAACGATTGTGAACAGTCGGTCGCGCGCTGGCTCCGGGACGATTCAGGCAGAGCTGGGGCTGACCGCGGCGAGCCGCGAGCTGTCGCGCGAACCGTCACAATGGCCCGGTAGACGTGCGCTCGCTTCCCCGCCGGGAACTATTCAAGGACGCGCCTGATGAAATCCGCCGCTCTGATCGCCATCGTGCTCAACGCATTGTTGATCGCCCCCTCGATCGCGGCGGCACAGGCCGCCGGCGCGTGCCCGGCCAACGAGATGGCCACCATTCGTATCAGCAAGATCGCGCCGGGCGGCACGATGGCCGGATTCGACAAGGCGGTGGCCGACCACGCGAAGTGGTACGCCGATCATGGGTTCGACAAGGATCGCATCTTCGCCGCGCCAATGCTCGTGAGCGACGAGACGACTCACAAACTGGCCCCGTCCCCTGACACGATGATGAGCTTCCACACGCACGATCACGAGGTCCCCAAGTCGATGGAAGACGCGGCATGGAACGCCTTCGTCTCCGAATACCGGGCCAATTCGGTGATCGTTGGCGCCACCCACGTGTGCCTGCCGGAGTGAAGCCCAGCTGGGGTCCCGTCAATCCGATCTGAAACTCAAGCTGAACGACGGATTGCCGCTCTTACCGACGCTGAGCCCGGGGCGGAAGTCGTAGATGGTCGGCAAGACAGCCTGCTCCACGCGCGTCAAGGTCTGAGACTTGCAAAGGAAACGAAGGGCGCAGCCCTTCAGCTTCAAATGGTTGTTGTCCACAAGACTCATCGTTCCTGAGTAGTGTCTTCCGTCGACGGGATTGTAGACGCTGCCTCCCGTCCACTTGTGCGGGCCGCCCTTGAAACCTTCGAGCACCGTTTGGCCTATCATGGTGAGCTGGCGTTTTGCCGGATCCTTGTTGTGGAGGTCCAGCAGCTCCGGATTATTCTTGAGCGGTTTCGCGGATAGGAGCTTGCCGCAGATCGCGCCGCCTTCGCAGGGCGTGATTTCAATGTTGGCTCCGAGCGAGGGCGACTGCCAGACACCGTAGACGGGTTGAGGAGACTCTGCGGCCGGAGGGCCCTCAGCGGCCAGAAAGAGAGCCAGGGCGGCAAACATCGGCGTCATTGTCAGGCCTGATCCGGACGAGTGCGCGCCACAACTCTATCCGGCTTCAGAAATCCCAGGATATCGGGTGTCGAGCCCAGCCCCACGGGGTCGTCGAAGCCGGCGGCAGGCGCGCCGCGTCGGCTAGGCCCGCTCACGGTCCCCACCCCGTTTTCGATAAGAGATTCGATTTTTGGGGAAGGGATGGTGGACGCGGCTGGGATCGAACCAGCGACCCCTACGATGTCAACGTAGTGCTCTCCCGCTGAGCTACGCGTCCGGCCGGGAAGGGCGCCTTGTAGCGGCCGTGCCGCGAAGCCGCAAGCCGGGGCCGGATGGCGTTTGACCGGGGTCGGCCCGCTCCCCAATATGGGGTCGTATGAGCGCCCTGGAGATCATCGCGGGGGATGCCGAAGGGCGGGACGACGGCCAGGCCGCCTTCTGCGTGCTGCAGCCGCCGGCGCATGTCCCACCGGTCCCGGTCGTCTTTGCTTCGCCCCACTCGGGTCGGGTGTATCCGTCCAGCCTGATGGCCGCCTCGCACCTGGGCGCGGAGGATATCCGCCGTTCCGAAGACGCCTTCATGGACGATCTGGTGGCCTGCGCGCCCGAACACGGGATTCCCCTGATCGCCGCGTGCTTCGCCCGCGCGTGGCTGGATCTCAACCGCGAACCCTGGGAGCTGGATCCGGGGATGTTCGAGGATGAGCTGCCTGCCTTCGCGCGCGCGCGCACTGCGCGCGTCGCTGCGGGGCTCGGCGCCATCGCCCGGGTCGTCTGCGAGGGCCTGGAGATCTATCGCCGAAAGCTCACCTTCGCCGAGGCCGCCAGCCGGGTGGAGAGTGTCCACCGCCCCTATCACGAAGCCCTTGCGGCGCTTCTCGCGCGGACGCGGCAGGCGCACGGGCTGGCGGTGCTGATCGACTGGCACTCCATGCCCTCGGCAGCCGCGAGCCAGGCCGTCGGCGGTTGCGACATCGTGCTGGGAGACCGGTTCGGCGCAGCCGCCTCACCTGCGGTGGCCCGGCGCGTTGAACGCGAATTGAAGGCCCTGGGCTACAGCGTGACGCGAAACGCGCCCTATGCCGGGGGCTACACCACCGAGACCTACGGCCGGCCGGCGCGGCAGGTCCACGCCCTGCAGATCGAGGTCAATCGCGCCCTCTATCTCGACGAAGCGGCTCTGGAGCCCAGCGACGGCTACCTGCGGCTCAAGGCCGACCTCGAGCGGCTTACGATCGCTCTCGCGGCTGTTGACTGGTCGAATCCCTGATCGAACCTCGCCGTCCTTCTCCCGGACGGGGCGATTACGAACAGAGCCGAACGATGAGTTTGTACGCGCACGCGCCATAAGCGTGGCCACTCGCCGCCAAAAGCGGCGCAGGGCTGGACGCGGCGCTGGATTCTGGGGCATTGCGCGCGCCGCGCCAAAAAAATGGCCGCGCGGCCATCAGGCTGCGCGGCCAGTCAATTAGGGAGGAAACGCCCAGGAAGGGCAGATGCGTCAGCGACGCGTCGTAGGAAATATCTAGGTTGCAGCGCACAATCTGGCAAGCGAAAAATACACCGCGGTGCGATAGATTTTTGCGATCCCACAGTAAGTTTTCGTAAAATCAGTGCGTTAGGGAACGGCATGGGCGACATGTCGCATGGTGCACTGCACCCATTTCGCTTCAAGCGCCGAACGACTATGTATGGGCGTCATTCCGCGCAGGTGGCCTCGGCCAAGCCGATCCGATAAAGCCCGCCCGCCCTCCCAATCTCGAGACACGCCCCAAGGGTCCCTCAATGTCCCTGCGCAACATTGCGATCATCGCCCACGTCGACCACGGCAAGACCACGCTCGTGGACCAGATGCTGGCCCAGTCAGGCGCCTTCCGCGCCAACGAAGCCCATGCAGAGCGGGCGATGGACTCCAACGACCAGGAGCGTGAGCGGGGGATCACCATCCTCGCCAAGGCCACCAGCGTGCTCTGGCATGGCGCGGCCGGCGAGACGCGCATCAACATCATCGACACGCCCGGCCACGCCGACTTCGGCGGCGAGGTGGAGCGGATTCTCGGCATGGTCGACGGCTGCCTGCTGCTGGTGGACGCCGAGGAAGGGGTCATGCCCCAGACCAAGTTCGTCCTTGGCAAGGCGCTGAAGCTCGGCCTTCGCCCGATCGTCGTCCTCAACAAGGTCGACCGCCCCCACGCAGATCCCGACCGGGTGCTCGGCGACGCCTTCGATCTCTTCGCCGCCATGGGCGCCAGCGACGAGCAGCTGGACTTCCCGCACATCTACGCCAGCGGCAAGCAGGGCTGGGCCGTCGCGGACATAGACGGCGAGCGCAAGGACCTCGCGCCCTTGTTCGACAAGATCGTCGAGCACGTCCCTGCGCCGGCCGCGGAAGGCCGCACGGACGAGCCGGCGCGCCTGCTGGCCGTGCTGATCGAGTCCGACCCCTTCCTGGGACGCCTGCTTACCGGCCGCGTCGAATCGGGACGCTTCACGCCCGCCATGGCCATCCGCGCCCTCTCCCGCGATGGGATCGAGGTCGAGCGGGGCCGGGTGAGCAAGATCCTCGCCTTCCGCGGCCTCAAGCGCCAGCCGATCGAGGAGGCCACGGCCGGTGACATCGTCGCCATCGCCGGCCTCGCCAAGGCGACGGTGGCCGATACCCTGGGCGCCATGGACGCCGAAGGCGCCCTGCCGGCCCAGCCGATCGATCCTCCGACCATCGCCATCACCGTCTCGGTCAATGACAGCCCGCTGGCGGGTCGCGACGGCGACAAGGTGCAGAGCCGGGTGATCCGCGATCGCCTGCTGCGCGAAGCGGAGGCAAACGTGGCGATCAAGGTCTCGGAGACCGCCGAGAAGGACGCCTTCGAAGTTGCCGGCCGAGGCGAGCTTCAGCTCGGCGTGCTGATCGAGTCCATGCGCCGCGAGGGCTTCGAGGTCTCCATCAGCCGCCCGCGCGTGGTGTTCCAGGCCGACCCCGACACCGGCGCCCGCCTCGAGCCGATCGAGGAGGTGGTGATCGACGTCGACGAAGACTATTCCGGCGTGGTCATCGAAAAGCTGTCGGCCCGCAAGGCCGAGCTGAAGGACATGGGCCCTTCGGGTTCCGGCAAGACCCGTCTGACCTTGCAGGCGCCGTCGCGCAGCCTGATCGGCTATCAGGGCGAGTTCCTGACCGACACGCGCGGCTCCGGCGTGCTTAACCGCATCTTCTCGCACTACGAACCCTATAAGGGTCGCATCGAGGGCCGCCGCAACGGCGTCCTGGTCTCGACCACCGACGGCGACCTGGCCGCCTTCGCCCTGTGGAACCTGGAAGAGCGCGGCATCATGTTCGTGGGCGCCGGCGAGAAGGCCTATCAGGGCATGATCATCGGGGAGAACAGCCGCTGGGACGACCTGGACGTCAATCCGATGAAGGCCAAGCAGCTGACCAACGTGCGCGCCTCGGGCAAGGACGAAGCCATCCGCCTGACCCCGCCGCGCCGCCCGACCCTGGAACAGGCGATTGCCTACATCGACGACGATGA
>DATHPX010000161.1:0-2654 GCA_035483335.1 Caulobacteraceae bacterium
CCGTACCAGGAGGCGGTGGAGCGGCTGGCAGGCTTTTGGCGGACCCTGGGCGCCAATGTCGACCTGATGGATCCGCGCCACCACGACCTGGTGCTGGCCGTGACCAGCCATCTGCCACACCTGATCGCCTACAATATCGTCGGCACCGCCGCCGACCTCGAGGCGGTGACTCGCAGCGAGGTGATCAAGTACTCCGCCGGCGGATTCCGCGACTTCACCCGCATCGCCGCCTCCGACCCGATCATGTGGCGGGACGTGTTCCTGGCCAACAAGGACGCCGTACTCGAGATCCTCGGCCGCTTCACCGAGGATCTGCAGGCCCTCTCGCGCGCGATCCGCTGGGGCGAGGGCGAGAAGCTGCAGGACCTGTTCACCCGCACTCGCGAGATCCGTCGCGGGGTCATCGACGCCGGCCAGGAGACGCCGGAGCCCGACTTCGGCCGCAGCCACGACCGGGGGTGACGGGCGGCGGGACTGAGCCTTAAGCTCCTTCCAAAATCAGGAGGAGACGCCGATGGCCCAGGTGCGCGACGAGATGATCGAGATGCGGGGCCTGCGCTTCCGCTACCGCGACTGGACGCCGGCCAAGCCGGGCGCCCCGGATCTCGTCCTGCTGCACGGCTTCACCGGTCACGCCCGCTCGTGGGACGCCTTCGCCGAGGCGATGAGCGACCGCTACCGCGTGCTGGCCCTCGACCAGCGCGGCCACGGCGAGACGGACTGGGCGCCCGCCGACGCGTATGGCGTGGCCGACATGGCCGACGACCTGGAGGCGTTCGTGAAGGCGCTGGGCCTCAAAAGGTTCACCCTGCTCGGGCTCTCCATGGGTGGCATGGTGGCCATGGAGTACGCCGGTCGGCGCCCGAGCGAGCTCGCGAGGCTGGTCATCGTCGACATCGGTCCGGAGATCATCGCCTCAGGCGGCGCCCGCATCCGTGAGGGCGTGCGGGCGAGCGACGTATTCGACAGCCGTGAGGCCGCCTTCGCCGCGGCCCGCGCAGTCAATTCCGTCCCCCCGGAGGCGCACCAGCGCTACCGGGTCGACAACAACCTGATGCGCACCGCCGACGGGCGCTGGACCTATCGCTACGACCGCGCCCTGAGATCCGGGAACACCCTTCGCCCGCGCAACCCGGAGGCCGCCTGGCGCTCCTGCGCCCAGATCGGCGTCCCCACCCTCCTCATGCGCGGCGCGGACTCGGACATCCTCGCTCCCGAGGTGGCGAAGCGGATGATGCAAGTGATCCCGCAGGCCAGCTTCGTCGAGATCAAGGGCGCGGGACATCCGATCCCGCTGGATACGCCGGACGCGTTCCTGACCGCGAGCCGGGATTTTCTGAAAGGCTGACATGTCGCCGGACGCACCCGGAGCGCCGGCGCCCCCGCCGGCGAACGGCCGCGCCGCTGCCGTACGCTGGGGATTCTGGAGAGACGCTGCGGTGGCGGAGAGACGCCGGCGAGGGCGCCGGCGCTCCGGGTTTAGCCCTCAGGCGCCTTGGGTCTCTGCGTCATCGCCAGCCAGATGCACAGGGCGATCGCGGGGAGGCCGATCGCGCCGCTGAAGACGTAGAAGAGGCCGTAGGCCTCGAGCAGGGTGCGGCCGTGCTGGAGGCCTTCGACGATGGCGCCGGAGAAGCCCTTGAGGAACTTGCCGCTCCAGGTCAGGGCGGAGGTCAGCAGGGCGTACTGGGTCGCCGTGTAGCCGAGGCTAGTGAGGCTCGACATGTAGGCCACCAGGGCGACGCCTGAGAAACCGATCGCCACGGCGTCGAAGGTCATGATTGCCTCGAAGGCGGTGACTCGCAGGGGACCCAGCGAGAGCAGGACATAGTCGCCGCCGTGGAAGGCCATGAGGGCGAAGGCGGCGACGCCAATCGGCTGCAGGATCGCCCCGACAATCAAGGCCCGCACCATGCCCATGCGAAGCGAGGCGAGGCCTCCCAGGGCGATGCCGACCAGCGAGCCGCCCAGGCCCACGCTCAAGCGCACGCCGGCGATCGTCGGCTTGGAGATCCCGAGCGCGTGGTAGTAGGGCAGGCTCATCGGCCCGCGCATGTAGTCGCACAGGTGATAGAGGGTGATGGTCGCCAGCATGAGCGCGCCCATCGCCAGGCCGTGGCTGCGGAAGAAGGCGACGAACGGCCCGACCACCGCGTCCAGGGCCGCGCGCGCCGGATGGACCCGCCCGGCCTCGCGCTTGGCCTCCATCACTTCGTCGGCGCGCTCCGGCTCGCGGGCGATCAGGGTCGCGATCACGCCCACCACCATCAGCGCGCCATAGATGGCGTAAGCCAGCGGCCAGCCCACGGCCGTGGCCAGCAGCAGGATCAGGGCTTCGGTGGCGACGAGGGCGGCGCGGAAGCCCAGGCTATAGGCGGAGGTGAGCAGGCCCAGCTCGTCGGCGTCGGCGGCGATCTCGATCCGCCAGGCGTCGATCACCGTATCCTGCGCGGCGGCGCCGACGCCGGCGAGGAGGCCGAAGCCGACCAGGGCGGCAAGCTGGGAGCGCGGGTCGAACGCCGCCATGCCGAGCAGGCCCGCCGCAACGACGACCTGGGTCACGAGCATCCAGCCGCGGCGGCGGCCAAGCGCCCCGACCAGCGGCGCCGGCAGGCGATCGACCACCGCCCCCCAGACGAACTTCACCGAATAGG
>DATHPX010000162.1:0-2506 GCA_035483335.1 Caulobacteraceae bacterium
ATGGCTGCCGTGGCCGGAGGGGAACTGTTGCGCGGCGAGCTTCATCACCCCTTTGAGGTCCCACCAGTTCTTCAGGCGGCAGGCGAAACCTGCACGGCGGCCGGCGTAGCTCGCCTCGGCGTAAAGTTCGCTGAACGCCGCCTCGATGGTGGCGACGTTGCCCCCGTGGCCGTTGAGCCAGAAGATCTTCTCGAACCCGTGGTGGGAGAGGGAGCGGGTCCAGTCGGCGATCGCAGCCATGAAGGTGGAAGGGCGCAGGGCGATGGTGCCGGGGAAGTCCAGGTGGTGCTGGGCCATGCCGATGTTGAAGGTCGGCGCCACGAGCAAGTCGCCGGTCTTCTGCGCCTCGTGGGCGATGATCTCCGGGCATAGCCAGTCCGTGCCGAGCAGGCCGGTGGGGCCATGCTGCTCGTTGGAGCCAACCGGCACGACGATCGTGCGCGAGCGGCTGAGATAGGCCTCGATCTCGGGCCAGGTCGACAGGTGCAGCAGCATTCTGGCCCGGGGGCGTCCGTCGTGGCGCGCCACGATCCGGCGCGCCGGCGAGATGACGCCAAGCCGAGGGTAATTTCGAGCAGAATCTGAGCTCAGTAACTCCATCGGGGAGGCTTGGAGGTCGGCGAGCCTTCGCGCGGCGAAATCTCAGGCGTCTGCTTGTCGACCCGGCGCTCTCGCCGGGACCCGACCCAAGACGGCCTCTCCGGCGGTCCGTGTATCTAGGTGCTCCGCCCGATTGCGCCGGACGGCCTCCCGTTCATCTTGGGTGTGCAAGGCGGCGTTTCCCGAGCCCCCGTGCGTCCCGAGAAACTGGCAGGCGCCGCGTTCCAAGGGTGAGGTCGCCGATGTTCACGTGCGTGACGGATGACGAAGGCGGCGCTCCCGTCGCGAGCTGCCTTTGCTGTCAGCCGGCGCTTCGATTCGCCGAACGACGGATCACCAGCGAACTTTCTCGCCGCGGCGTGCTCGCAGGCGCGTCAAGCGTAGTCGCCGCCCTCGGTTTTGCGCCCATGGCGAAGGCGGAGGCGACGCGTTCGTCGCCTCCCATAGTGTTCACCAACTTCCAACTGTTCGACGGCAAGTCCGCGGGCTTGCGCGGCGGCCAGAGCCTGTTGGTCGAGGAGGGGCGGATCAAACAGGTCGCCGGCGGCGGCCAGGGCGCGCCCGAGGGTGCGCGGCTGATCGATTGCGGCGGGCGGGTGCTGTTGCCGGGTCTCATCGACGCGCACTGGCATACGATGTTCGCCAGCCTGAGCCCGCCGGCGTTGATGACGGCCGACATCGGCTTCATCTACCTGTCAGCCAGCGCGCAGGCCGAGCGAACGCTGATGCGCGGCTTCACGACTGTCCGGGACTTGGGCGGACCCTCGTTCCCGCTGAAGCAGGCGATCGATTCCGGGCTGGCCGTCGGTCCGCGCATCTATCCGTGCGGGTCGGTGATCACCACCACCGGCGGCCACGGCGATATGCGCCTCAACGCCGATGTTCCCAGAAGCCCTGGCGGCCCGCCCAGCCAGATCGAGCAGATGGGCGCCGCCGCCATCGCCGACAACGCCGACGAGGTTCGCCTGCGCGTGCGCGAGCAGCTGTTCCTCGGCGCCTCGCAGATCAAGATGGTCGGCGGCGGCGGGGTCGCCTCGCCGCGCACGACGCTGGACATGATGACCTTCACCGTGCCCGAGTTGCACGCCGGCGTCGAAGCCGCAGCAGATCGAAACACCTATGTGGCGGTGCACGCCTATCCGCCGGCCGCCATCCGAAGGGCGATCGACGCTGGAGTCCAGTGCATCGAGCACGGTCACTTGATGGACGAGGCCACTGCGAAGCTGATGGCGGACAAGGGTGTGTGGCTCAGCACCCAGCCGTTTATCGACGAGACCGACAATGCGCCGATGACCGGCCAGAGCCGCATCAACCTTTTGCAGGTGCTCGCCGGGACCCCCAACATGTACGGCTACGCCAAGAAGTACGGGATCAAGACGGCGTGGGGGAGCGACCTGCTGTTCTCGACCGAAGTCGTCGAGCGGCAAGGCGTGCTGCTGAACCATATGTCACGCTGGTACAGCAATGCCGAGGCCCTGAAGATGGCGACCTCCGGCAACGCCGAGCTGCTGGCGCTGTCGGGCCCGCGAAATCCCTATCCGGGAAAACTCGGGGTCATCGAAGACGGGGCCTACGCCGACCTGCTCGTGGTGGCCGGCGACCCGCTCCAGGACCTCAGTCTGCTCGCCCAGCCGGACAAGAACCTCGTGGTGATCATGAAGGATGGCAAGATCCACAAGGACGCCCGCGCCGGGGCGGCTCCGGTAATGGGAAGTGTTGTTGAATAAAAACCAGGCGCCATAGTCTTCTGGCGTGAGAGCGCCGACCGATTTCGAGGGCGCGAGCGGAAAGACGGAGTAGCGGGCGAGCCCGGCTCGCAGGCCCTTTCGTCGTGGGACCGCCTGCTCTCCACCCTTTGCGAGCCTTTCGGTATGTCCGTTTGGCGGAGAGGCGCCGTAGGTTGTGC
>DATHPX010000163.1:0-7002 GCA_035483335.1 Caulobacteraceae bacterium
CCTCGACTGGGACGAGGACTTGTTAGAGGCGATCGGCGTGCCGCGCGCGATGCTGCCCGAGATCCGCCCGTCGTCGGAGGTGTACGGCACGGCGCGCGGCGTGCTCGAGGGCGTGGCGGTGGCGTCGGCCCTGGGCGACCAGCAGGCGGCCCTGTTCGGCCAGACCTGTTTTTCGGTCGGCGAGGGCAAGTGCACCTACGGCACCGGCAGCTTCCTGCTGGTCAACACCGCCGGGCAAATCGTGCACTCCAAGCACGGCCTCTTGACCACCCTCGGCTACCAGATCGCCGGCCAACCGGCCGTCTATGCGCTGGAGGGCTCGATCGCGGTCACCGGGTCGCTGGTGCAGTGGGTGCGCGACAACCTGGGCCTGATCGCGTCCGCCGCGGAGATCGAGCCGCTGGCCAGGACCGTCGATGACAACGGCGGCTGCTATTTCGTGCCGGCCTTTTCCGGCCTGTTCGCCCCCTATTGGCGCTCCGATGCGCGCGGCGTGATCGCCGGCCTCACCGGCTACATCACCAAGGGCCATATCGCCCGCGCCGTGCTGGAAGCCACCGCCTGGCAGACCCGCGAACTCGTGGACGCCATGACCGCCGATTCCGGCGTGGCCCTGACCACGCTCAAGGCGGACGGCGGCATGACCGCCAACGAGCTTCTGATGCAGTTCCAGGCCGATGTGTTGGGCGTACCAGTGGTGCGCCCGGTCGTGCCGGAAACCACCTGCCTGGGGGCCGCCTACGCCGCCGGCCTCGCGGTCGGCTTCTGGCCGGACCAGCAGGCCCTGCGAGACTACTGGAAGCTCGATCGCGAGTGGAAACCCGCCATGGAGCCGGCGGAACGCGACGCCCGCTACGCCCTTTGGAAGAAGGCGGTTGAGCGCACGTTCGACTGGGCGTGAGCCGCCGCGCGGCTCCGGACCCTACTGCCGCACCGCCTTGAGATGGAGCGGCTCCAGCATCGATTGGACGCTATCGGGGCCGGTGAGATGGCCGGCGCCGACGGCCACGAAATAAACGCCGGAGCCGTTCGCGAGGTCCGCCACCTGCTTGGCGAAGCGCTGATTGCGCTCGACGAGAAGGCGCCGGTAGAGATCCGGGTACTTGGCCTTCATGTCGGCGTTCATGAGGTCGGCGATCTTGTCAGTGTCGCCGGCTTCCCAGGCCGCGACCATGTCGTCGATCTCCTTGGTCCCCTTGGCGGCGTCGTCGACGGCCGAGTCGAGAAAGGCGACCTCCTCGGCGGGCGGGAGGTCGGCAAGGTAGCGGACTTGCTCCTCGGCCGTTTCGAAGCCGCGGATCGGCTTACCCTGGGCGCGCGCGGTCTCGGAGAGGGCGTGCTCGACGCTCGCCTGCGGATCGTAGCCGGCCTTCACCAACGGAAGAACGGTGAGCGTGAGGCCGGCCATCCACGGGCGCATCAGCTCGAACGGCGGCTCTTTGATCCCCAGCGAACCAAGGGCGGCCGTCAGGGCGGCGCGCTCCGTGGGGTTCAGCTTGGTCGACAGGGGGTGATCCGGATCCAGCCCATACTTCAGCATCAACGGCTGCATGGCCGTGGCGTCATCGGCATTGGCGATCTCAAGGTAGAGGGCGTCCGAAGCCTTCAGCGCGTCTTCGAGTTTCGGCGAAGTCCACGCGAGGCCCTGCTTGAGAACGTGGATCGACCCGAAGAGCCAGACCGTGGCGTGCGGTCCCTGCACCTTCCACAGCGCCGGTTCGGCCCACGCGGCGTGACCTCCGAACGCCAGAGCGATCAGCGCGGTGAGCGCGGCGAGGGCTCGCCGCGAGCGGAGCAGGAGGGTCATCTGGCGGCGTCTCTCATGCGGTGCGGTTCCCGTCACGCCCCTGAGCCCGCCTTGCCGCATCCGTCAAGGGAGGCTAGGACCGCGCGCTTTGCGAAGAGGGGCGGATATGGCCGATGCCGAGAACCTGATCGAGACGCTCTCGCTCGAGCCGATCGAGGTCAATCTGTTCCGCGGTCGCGCCCCGCAGAGCCAGGGACCACGCATCTTCGGCGGACTGGTGATCGGACAGGCCCTGCTGGCGGCGTATCAGACGGTGCAGGGGCGTCTGTGCCACTCGCTACACTGCTATTTCATCCGTCCGGGCGATCCCAGCGTGCCCATCCTCTACGATGTGGACCGGGCCCGTGACGGTCGCAGCTTCACCACTCGACGGGTGACCGCGATCCAGAAGGGCGAGCAGATCTTCAACCTCGCCGCCTCCTTCCAGGATGATGAGCCCGGCGCCGAACACCAGGACGAGATGCCCAACGTTCCCGGTCCGGACGAACTGAGCGAGGACCCGCGGGACCGCGACTGGCGTCGGCCAATCGAAATCCGCGCCGTCGACGGTAAGTTCGGCTCGCAGGTGAAGGGACCGGCGGTGCAGGACATCTGGATGCGCGCCACCGCGCCCCTCGGTGACGACCCCGTGCTCAACCAGTGCGTTATCGCCTACGCGTCGGACATGTCGTTTCTTTCGACGTCCATGCGCCCGCAGGGATGGGGATGGCAGACGCCGGGATTGCAGAGCGCCAGCCTCGACCACGCGGTCTGGTTCCACCGACCTTCACTCTTCAACCAGTGGCACCTCTACGCCCAGCGCAGCCCCTCGGCCTCCGGGTCGCGCGGCATGAACCTCGGCTTCATCTACAACCAGGACGGCCGCCTCGTGGCGACCACCGCTCAGGAAGGCCTCATCCGCCTGCGACCGCGCGCCTGACCACGCCGACCGATTCGCTGCGAACCCCGGGGCTCACGGGCTGGGCGTTGGCCTCGGAGCGAGGCTCGGGCTATAGGTCGGAGGGGAGGGATATTCACCGGGGGTCACCAAACGGGCGCGTCACGCCCGCGGGGTCAGCCGTCCCGGCACGGGAGCGGCGACGGATTTCTTGAAGGCGATCCTGCTCCCTGCGTGCGCCCTGCTTGCCGTACCGCCGGCCGCCTTCGCCGCGGATCCGCCTGCGACCGTAGTCCCTCCCGCCGCCCAGACCCCGTCGCCTCAGGCTCCGTCGAACGACGCGGAGCTCATGCGGCCCCTCGAGCCCCTCGACCAGTTTTCTCAGACGCCGCCAGAAGCCGCTGCGGCCGCCCCGCCGGCAGCCTCTGTGCGCTATCGGGTTGAGGTGAACGGCCTGGACGCAGTCGGGCTTCGGAGCCGCTTCTATCAGCTGTCCAGCCTCGTCCAGGGTCAGGGAAAGCCCGCGGAGCTGGGTCAGGTCGCGGCTCGCGCAAGGGCCGACAAGGCGCTCGCCGAGCGTCTCCTTCGGTCCGAAGGCTATTACGATGGCGATGTCCACGTCAGCGTCGAGACCGAAGACGGTGGCGCAGGGGTCAAGGCGAAGATCGTCGCCACGCCTGGCGAGCGGTATCACCTTGGCGAAATCATCGTGACAGGCCCGCCGACCCGCCCCCCGGACATGGCCCGCCAGGCCATTGGTCTGAAGACGGGAGACCCGCTGGCGGCGTCCGCCGTTGAAGCGGGCGAAGCGCGCGTCCGCGTGCGCCTGCCGCAGAAGGGGTATCCTTTCGTCAAGCTGGGGCAGAGGGACATTGCTCTGGACGACGAAACCCACACCGCCGCGTACGAGCTCCCCGTGGACCCTGGCAAGCGGGCGAGCTTTGGTCGTGTCGTCGCGGGCGCCAACACGGTGATGACGGACAAACACCTGCAGGTCTTTCCGCGCTTCCAGCCCGGCGACCTCTACGACAGCCGCAAGGTGGAGGATCTTCGCCAGGCGCTGGTTTCGACCGGCGTCTACGGGGCGGTGGCGGTGTCGGATGTGGACACCGGCCGTCCGGGGCCCGACGACACCGATGTCGTGGACCTCAAGGTCGACGGCTCGCCGGCCAAGGCGCGCATGGTGAGCGGAGCGCTGGGTTACGATACGGGGCTGGGCGCCACGGCCCAGGCGTCCTGGACGGACCGGGACCTGTTTCCTCCTGAAGGCTCACTGACGCTTCGCGCGCTAGCCGGCACCCAGCAATCCCTCGTGGGGGTCACCTTCCGCCGCAGCGACTATGGCGCGCGCGACCAGAGCCTGCAGGTCCTCGCCCAGGTCTCGCGGGAGACCATCGATCCCTACAACGCGAGCACGGCCCAGATCGGCGTGACTCTTGCGCGGGAATCCACGCTCCTGTGGCAGAAGCGCTGGACCTGGTCGGTGGGGATCCTGGGCGAGGTGAGCCAGGAGGACAGCTTCACGCCCGAGGCCGTTCCCGACCGCCGCCTCTATGAGGTCGCGTCGCTGCCACTGATGTTGACCTACGATCGGTCCAACAGCCTGCTCAACCCGACCAAGGGGTTCAAAATCATAGTCCAACCCAGTCCTTCGCTGTCGGTAGGTTCCGGGTTCCAGCCCTACGTCAAGAGCGTGTTCGACCTGATGGGCTATGAGCCGGTGTCCGGGGCGCTGACCCTGGCGGGCCGCGTACAGGTGGGGACGTTGTTCGGCGCGTCGGCGCAGGAGATCGCGCCGTCTCAACGGTTCTACGCAGGCGGCGGCGGTTCGGTGCGGGGCTTCGCCTATGAAGCCCTTGGCCCGGAGGACACCCAAGGTCACGTCATCGGCGGGGCGTCCTCGACCCTGTTCTCAGCGGAGGCGAGGTACCGCTTCAAGAATGACTTCGGAGTGGTCGGTTTCTTCGACGCTGGGCAAGCCTTCACGTCTTCGACGCCTCAGGTGAGGGACCTCCGCGAGGGGATCGGCGTGGGCGTAAGATACTTCACGAGCTTCGGCCCATTCCGCTTCGATATCGCCACGCCCCTGGATCGGCGTCCCGGAGATATCCCGGTGGGAGTCTACATCTCGATCGGTCAGGCCTTCTGATGGCGCGGGAGCCGACACGTCCGGAAACTTCGGAGCAGTCGGCCGACGAGGCGAAAAAGCCTGTCCGATGCCGCCGCTGGCGCGTCCTGACGGCTGTCCTGCTGTTCGTCCTGCTCGCCCCCGTCCTGTTCGTCATCGGGCTCGACACCGGACCTGGCCACGTCCTGATTGCGGATGTCGTGGATCGCGTCGTCCTGCCCACGGGACTTGGCTTCAAGGTTTCCCGGCTCGAGGGGTCGATCTGGAGTCGGATGCGTCTCGAGGGCCTCGCGGTGCGCGATCTAAGGGGAGACTTCGTGGAGGTCCCCTCGGTCCTGGTGGAATGGCGGCCAGCTGCGCTCCTGGACGGCAGGCTCGAGGTGGAAGAGGTGGTGGCGCCGACGGTCCGGGTGCTGCGAGCGCCAAAGCTCAGGGTCCGGCCGCCGAAGCCCAACCAGCCCGTCTTGCCGAACGTCCACCTGGTCTTGCGGTCCGTGAGCGTGGGCCATCTCGACCTCGCGCCCGCGCTCACCGGAGAGGCGCGGAGCCTGTGGGTGCAGGGGAGCGCCGAAATTCTGCGCCCAAAGCTCATATTCGCTCTGCGGGCGCGTGATTGGCCCATGGCGGGACGCGTGGGCGGCGACGCGATTTTCATGAACGTGGACGCCGAACCCGACGCCAATCGGTTGGCGATGACGGCGCAGCTCGACGCCCCCGCCGGCGGGGCGGTCGGAAGGCTCCTCGGGTTGCGCGAGCCTCTCCACTTCGGGCTTCAGGGACGGGGGGGGTGGACGGCCTGGGACGGGCGCGCGGACTCGGAGCTCGCAGGCCGTCCCCTCCTCGAGGCTGTCCTCACCGCACGATCCGGCGTGTTCGGCGCCCACGGCATGGTCTGGCCCTCCCGGCTTGTGGGAGCCTCGGCGCCCGACCTGGCGAAGCCGGCGGCGACATTCGCCGTGACGGCAACCGCCACCGCCAAGGCCAGGACTCTCGACCTCGATTCGACCATTTCCTCGGCGGCGTTCGGGGCCCGCGTGCGCGGCGGTCTCGATCTCGCCAAGAGCCGCTTCATCGACCTGAGGATTGGCGCCCGCATCGCTTCTGCCGAGAGCGTCATGAAGGGGCTCTCCGGTCGAAACGTCGGTGTCGGCCTTGTCCTGACGGGGGACATGGCCCAGCCCGCCTATGCGGCCGACGTCACGGCGGCCAACCTGACGATTGGCGGGATGACAATCCAGGGCGCGCATGGTTCGGCGGAGGGAAGGCCCAGTGGCCGCCAGACGGTGGTTGCCGCGCGCGCGCAGGCGGCCCGGATCACGGGCCTTCCTGACGGCTTCGATGCGCTCGCCCAGAACGTCTCCGCCCAGGGACGCTTCACACTGTCTCGGGCAAAGGTCTCCGGGGATATCGGACTACGTTCCAACCGCGTGCAGGCGGGGATGGCGTTGGCGGCTTCCCCGATGGGAGGGCCATGGAACGGAACGCTCAGCGCCCGCGCGGACCGTCTGCCAGTGGGGGGAGTTGGCGTTCTGGACGTCCAGGTGGACGCGTCCGTCACGCGGCTCGGCGGCCCGGGCCTATCTGCGGCAGGACGTTTGAGAGCGCGCAGCCTGTCGCTCGACTCTCCCGAGGCGCGGCAGATCCTCGGCGGCGAGGCCGATGCGGCCACAGCCTTCGCGCTCTCGTCCGACGGCGCCTTGTCCCTCACGGGCGCGACACTTTCGGCCCCGAAGTTCAGGCTCTTGGACGCCAGGGCTCAGCTGGGACCCGGCGGAGCCGTGTCGATCGCGGCCGACGCGGTGTCCCAGGCCTACGGCCCGCTCAAGCTCACCGTCAGCGGCACACGCGCGGCGCCGACGGCCCGACTGCTGGCTGCCAATCCCAATGTAGCCGGCATAACCGAACTGGATGCGCGGCTGATGGCCTCTGGCCCCGGCAAGTGGCGGGTGGAGGCCGCGGCGCGCTCGCCGTATGGACCGCTGGCCCTGGACGCCGACGTGGGCCTCGTCGGGAATTTGGCTGAGGCAGACATCCGACGGGCGAGCCTGAGAGGTCTCAACGTCTCCGGACGGGTGAGCCAGACGCAAGCGGGACCATTTTCCGGTCGCCTGAGCGTCTCCGGAGCCGGACTTTCCGGGGAAGCGACGCTTTCGCCCGCGCAAGGCCTTCAGGCGGTCGATCTCGAGCTCA
>DATHPX010000164.1:0-2720 GCA_035483335.1 Caulobacteraceae bacterium
CCGCCTGGTCCGCTTTCCCGAGATCGATCGCGCCGCCTACTTCGCCTCGGACGAGGCGATGATCCGAATCCTGCCGGCCCAGGCCCCGCTGATCTCCCAGGTCCTTTCGATGTTGGGGGGCGCCTAGCCCGCAAGCTTCGAAGCGTGGGGTGATCGTTCATCGTCCCATCCGGGTGGGGCGACGAAGCCGCCAAACGCGTCCTCCATCAGCTGGGCGAAGTGGAGACACGTGCGGTCTTCCAGGTAAGGCCCGATGACCTGCGCGCCGATGGGCAGTCCCGTCTTGTCGAACCCCACCGGGGCCATGGTCGCCGGGCCGCCGGTCAGGTTGGCGAGCGCCGCCCACAGCGGCTGCGCCTGATAGGGCGTCGACACCCCATCGGCTTCCAGCATCGCCGGCGGCCCTGCGCTCCCGTTGAGGGGCGGCGCCACCGTCGGCATCGCCGGGCAGAGGATGACGTCGAAGGACTGGAACAGACTTCGCATCTGATGGACCATCTCGGCGCGTACGCGATCGGCGCGAATCCAGTCTGCGTGGCTTGGCCCTCCCGTAGGACCGTCCGCGGCGAATGCCGCGAGGAGCAATTGACTGAAGGTGTCTGCGACGACCCCGAGGTCGGGGAGCAGCGGGCTGTAACGCACGACGCTCACACCCAGCCGCTCGAGCTCTGCCGCCCGCGCTTCGATTGCAGCTCGAACCGAATCCGCCGTGGGAACACGAGGGTGAGTGTCGATCGCCACGACGCGATAGTCCCGCAGGTCCCGGCGCCGCGGCGCTGGCAGGTCGAGTCGCCAGGCTGTCGCCTCGTACTCATCAGGACCGGCGGTGCAAGCCAGCGCGAGCGCCAGGTCGGAGGGCGTGCGCGCCATCGGCCCGATCACCGCCATGTCGATCATCGGAGTGACGCCAAGCGTCGGCGCGCCCGGCGGGGCGAGGCCGCGGGTCGGCACGAGACCGAAGGACGGCTTGTGGGCGTAGACGCCACAGAAAGCGGCCGGCGCGCGCAACGATGCGGCGAGATCCGAGCCGAATTCGAGCGGCGTGAAGCCGGCGGCCAAGGCCGCCGCTCCGCCGCCGGAGGAGCCGCCCGGCGTGCGCTCCAGGTCCCAGGGATTTTTCGTGACGCCGTAGACCGGGTTGGCGCTCTGCCAGTCGGCCAGCATCATCGCGATGTTGGTCTTGCCAAGGATGATTGCGCCGGCCGCCTTCAGGCGCTCGATGACTACGGCGTCCGCGCGAACAGGGATCTCCGAGGTCCCGGGAAGTCCCCAGGTGGTGGGAAGGCCGGCGACGTTGAACGCCTCCTTCACCGTCATGGGCACGCCGAGAAGGGGGCGCTGATCTCCACGGGCCAGCGCCTCGTCCGCCAACCGGGCCGCCGCCAGCGCCCGCTCGAAGTCGCGGACCACCACGGCGTTGAGGCTGGGATCGAGGCGCTCGATGCGGTCGATCATGGACTGGGCGAGTTCGACCGCTGAGACCCGGCGCGCTTTGAGCGCCCTGGCCAGTTCCGATGCGCTGCAATAGATCACCACGGTCCTCCGTGTCCGACCATTTCGTGAGGACTATCGCGCCGCCGCCGGGCCCGCTTGATCGGGGTTGCGGTGGAAGGAGACGAGCAACGCAACGTCCGGAGCCGGCATGTCCCTTTCCAACAGGGCCTTGTGGGTGATCGATCGCAACCTCTCTCGCCCGCTTTCGCTCGCCGATATCGCCGCCGCTTGCAGCGTCTCGCGCCACCACCTGGCTCACGCCTTCGGCGAGGCGGTTGGCATGACGGTGATGGAGTATGTCCGCGCCAGGCGTCTCTCGGACGCCGCTCGGGCGCTCGCCGATGGCGCGCAGGACATCCTCGATCTCGCGATCGCCAGCGGGTACGGCTCGCACGAAGCGTTCACCCGAGCGTTTCGGGCGAGATTTGGCGCGACGCCCGAAGCCGTGCGCCGTCAGGGCGCCACCGCAGGGCTCGATCTTCTCGCGCCCCTGGAGCTCGAGGGGCCGATCGCCGCGCCACTGGGGCCGCCGCGCTTCCACGACCATGAAACCATTCTCGCGCTGGGCCTGCGCGAGCGCCGCTCGTTCGGCGAGCTTCGCGTGATCGCGGACCAGTGGCGCCGCTTTGCGCCGGAAATCGGCGCGATCCGGAACAAGGCCCAGCCGATCCCGATCGGCGTCCTCTTGCAGATCGATGACGAAGGCGCGTTCGACTACGCCTGCGCGGTCGAGGTGAGCGACTTTTCAGATGCGCCCGCGGACCTCGCGCAGCTGCGGATCCCGGGCCAGCGCTACGTAATCTTCCCTCACGCGGGCCATGTTTCGGGTCTGGGCGGCGCCTACCGCGCCATCCTCGACAATTGGCTTCCCACCGCCGGCCTCACCCTGGCGGAAGGTCCCAGCCTCGAGCGCCACATGCCAACCTTCGACCCGCGCACAGGAGAGGGCGGCGTCGAAATCTGGCTGCCGCTCAGCTGAGCGATGACAGATTGGACCTCCGTCTTCCGTCATCGCCGGCCGTCAGTTGTTCAGACTGGGGAGATGGATGACAGCTGTTCGGGGACATCACTGACACGTTCGAAGCCCCGTCTCCCTGAAGCTTTCCTCCCTAAATTCCGTCATGGCCGGCCTTTGTGCCGGCCACCCATTGATCGTCTGTGCGAGCGCCCGCCGTGGCTGCGCGCGAGCGCGGCCATGACGCGCAGTCGGGCCTGGCGAGGGGCGA
>DATHPX010000165.1:0-6600 GCA_035483335.1 Caulobacteraceae bacterium
ACTTCTTGGTGGGCATGAACTGCCAGAGGATCGGTCCCAGCCGCCCCCCAAGTTCCGTCAGGCCTTGACCAAGGAACCGCTGGACTGACTCTCCCGCCTCCGCCAGGGCGCGGCGGTTCGTGCAGAACCGCGAACCCTTCACCGTGAACACGAAGTCGTCGGGCGCCTGGGCCGCCCAGCGAGCGAAACTTTCGGCGGACTGCAGGGAATGATAGGTGGCGTTGATCTCCAGAGCGCCAAGGCGACGACTCGCATATTTCAGCTCGTCGGCCTGACGCAGTTCGGGCGGATAGAAGGCGCTTCGCCAGGGGGCGAAAGTCCAACCGCCGACGCCGATCCGAATGTTGGGTTTCATCGGAAGCTCTCCTGCGGCGACAAGGCGCCGTGAACTAATATTAACTTGTGCCAGACATCTGCGCCCTTACGGGTTGAGCTTGGTCGCGGCGGCTGGCGCGCTGGGACATTTGGGGGAATCGGTCGCTAGGGCGCCAATGCAATTCTTCAGACGCTTTCTTGGACCTGGTCTTGTCACCACGCTGCTCGCCGGCTGCGTGGGCGGTCACCCGCGCGCGCCGGACCTGACCCTTCTGCGGGCCTACGAGGCGCCGGCCTCCGCGCCGCAACTCACAACCGAACAGCTCGATCGCTGGTGGCTCATCTTCAACGACCCGGCGCTCACCGGGCTCGAGGACGAGGCGTTGCGCACCGCGCCCGACGCCAAGACCGCGTATTCGCGCCTCGTGGAGGCCGGCGCCACCCGCAGCAGCCTCATCGCGGGCACCTTCCCGACCGGTAACGCCGGGGGGAATATTTCGAAGGAGCATGAGGTCAACATCGGCCCTGAGGGCAACTCGCTGTTCCCCATCGGCGGCGACTTCATCACGCGCAGCGGCAGCCTGAACGTCTCCTGGGAGCTCGATGTTTTCGGACGCCTCGCCGTGCAACGGAAGATCGCCCGGGCGAACTTCGTCGCCACCGAGTTCGACGTGGAAGGGGCTTTTGCCAGTCTCGCCGCTAATGTGGCGAGCGACTACTTCCAGGCGACGGGACTGCAGATCCAGATCGAGGACGCGCAGGAGACCGTGCGAATCGAGACCAACCTGGCGCGGATCGCCCAGGAGAAGGCCGATCGGGGCCTGGGAGCCTTGTCCGACGCGGACCGCGTCGCCGGCGACCTCTCCCAGGCCCTGGCGACGCTGACGGACCTCGAATCGCAGCTTCACGCCACTCGCCGCAACCTGCTCATCCTGATCGGGCGCAACGCCGCGGCGACCGAAACGATTCCGGTGCGCGACCATGCGGACGAGGCGCCGGACGTTCCGGCGGCCGTGCCGGGCGATCTTCTGCAACGTCGGCCCGACATTCGCGAATCGGAGGCCCGCCTGCGATCGGAGGCGGGGACGAACCGATTGAGTCACCTCGCGCTCTTTCCGACCTTCACCATGCTGCCTGCCCTGGGGGCGCAAAGCGAGACGCAGCCGAGCGTCGGCTTCATCCCGCCGGCTACGCTGATCCCCGAATCGATCACCACCAGCGTGGGCTACTGGACCCTCGCAGGAAGCGTCTCCCAGCCTGTCCTCGACATCCCCCGGCTCCTGTTCGACGCCAAGGCCGAGGACGCCCGCATGGAGCAGGCGGTGATCGCCTACGAAAAGACGGTCCAGACCGCCTATGGGGAGGCGGAGAACGCCCTGGTCGCCTTGGACGCGGGCAAGCGGGCGGTGAAGATCCTCTTTGATGGCGAGGCGCGCGCCCATCGTGCCTACGACGCGGCCCAGCGCCGCTACGCCATGGGGCTGGACGATCTGACGACGGCCCTCACCACCGAAGAAGCCTGGCGCACGACCCGCTCGGCGCTCACCGCCGAGCAGACGTTAGCGCTGCAGCGTGCGGTCACGACCTACAAGGCCCTGGGGGGCGGTTGGCCGGCGCAGGTTGCGCAGGTCGAGACGGTGAAAAATCCATGAAAGGGGTGTCCGTGACGTACCCGCGCCTGGCGCTTGGCCTCTTCGCGCTGCTGGCGCTGGGCGCGTGCGAAAAGAAGGTCGCCGAGTCGCCAACCGCCCAGGCGCGGACGGTGAGCGTCGTCGCCGTGGGCCCGCATGAGATCGAGGGGAGCATCGTCGCCTCCGGTCCGCTGGTCCCGAGGGAGGAAATGGACATCTATCCCCAGCTGACGATCTACCGCGTCCAGGAACTCCTGGCGGACGAAGGCACATGGGTGAAGGCTGGCCAGCCTATTGCCAAGCTGGACGACACCCTTCTGCGGGCGCAGCTCGAACAGCAGGCGGCGCTCGCCAAGCAGCAGAGCGTGATCGCCGATCGGGCCGACGCTGAGGCGGAGCGAGTCAAGGGTCTCGACAAGGAAGGCATCCTTTCCCAGGAGCAGATCGACGAGCGTCGCTACGCCGCGCAGTCGGCGCGCGCCCAGGCCATCGCCCAGGCTGACGCCGCGGAGGACATGCGCACGCGGGAGGGTCTGATGACCATCCGGTCGCCCGAGGCGGGTCTCGTTTTCGAGCGCAACGTCAGGGTCGGCGACATGGGAGCGGGGACGACGCCCTGGTTCCGCATCGCGCGTGACGGCAAGGTCGAGCTCGCCGCCGATGTGAGCGAGCAGGATATCGAGAAGATCCGCCCTGGGATGGCGGTCCGCGTGAGCCTCGCCGACCAGGCCGAGGTGATGGGAGTCGTGCGGCTGGTGAGCCCCGGAGTCGACACCAACACGCGCCTGGGCCGCGTGCGCGTGAGCCTTCCGGTGCGCCCGGACATCCGGGCGGGCGGATTCGCGCGCGCGAACTTTTTGGGAATCAGTCACTCCGCCAATGCGGTGCCCGAGACGGCTGTGCGTTATGATGCAGACGGCGCCTCGGTCATGGTGGTGGGCGCCAATGACAAGGTGACCAGGGTGCCGGTAACCACGGGCCAGCGCGGCGGCGGCTATGTCGAATTGCTGAGCGGTCCCGTGGTGGGCTCGCACGTGGTCGAGCGCGCCGGCGCCATGCTGGTTCCCGGCGACGTCGTCCGGCCGGTGGCGTCATGAATTCCGACAGCCCCCGCCGGGGCGGCTTCCGGATCTCGGAATGGGCCATCCGAAATCCGGTGCCGGTTGCGGTGCTGTTCATCGGCGCGGTGCTCGCAGGGCTGATCTCCTACTCGGCTTTGCCGATCAAGAACTTCCCGAACATCAATTTCCCGGCCGTCCTCATCCAGGTCACCCGTAGCGGCGCGGCGCCCGCGGAGATGGAGACCCAGGTCACCCGGCCCGTGGAGAATGCCCTCGCTGGCATCCCCAATATCGAGTCGATCGGCTCGAACGTGACCCAGGGCACGTCCGTGACCATCATCCAGTTCAAACTGGGGGAGGACACCCAGAAGGTCTACGACGACGTCAAGGCGAAGATCGACCAGATCCGCAACACCCTGCCCAAGGAGATCGACCCACCCATCGTCCAGCGGCTCGAGGCGGATGACGCACCGATCGTCACCTACACGGTCTCTTCGCCGTCGATGTCCGAGCAGGAGGTGTCGTGGTTCATCGACAACACGGTCTCTCGCGACCTGCAGGCGCAGGAGGGCGTGTCCCAGATCCAGCGGCTCGGGGGGCTCGATCGCGAAGTCAATGTCCTCATCGACCCTGACCGGCTTGCGGCCCAGGGGCTGACGGCTTCGCAGGTCAACGACGCCCTGGCGGCGGCGGACGTGGACGCGCCGGGGGGCCGCGTGACCATCGGCGGGCGCGAGCAGATCCTGCGCGTGCTAGGGGCCGCCGTCACGGTCGACCGGATTCGCAACCTTTCGATTCCCGCCAGCGGGGGCCGCTTCGTGCGTCTTTCCGACGTGGCCGACGTCGGCGACGGAGCGGCTGAGCCTCGCGCCTTCGCCCTTCTCGACGGCCGACCCGTCGTCGCCTTTTCGGTGCTCAAGACCAAGCTCGCGAGCGAGGTCTCCACCGAGGATGGCGTGGACGCCGAGATCGTCCGACTCGGCAAGCAATATCCCAACGTCACCTTCCGCAAGGTCAATTCCCAGGTCGACCAGACCCGCGCCGCCTTCTCGGCCACCGCTCACACCCTGCTCGAAGGCATGGCGTTGGCCGCGCTGGTCGTGTGGCTGTTCCTGCGTGACTGGCGTGCCACAGCGATCACAGCGATTGCGATGCCTGTCTCTCTGATACCGACCTTCGCCTTGATGAACATGTTCGGCTTCAGCCTGAACGTGGTCACCCTGCTGGGCCTCACCCTGGTGATCGGGATCCTCGTCGACGACGCCATCGTCGAGGTCGAGAACATCGAAAAGCGCGTCTATGTCGGCCTGCGGCCATTCCGCGCCGCCATCGAGGGCGCAGACCAGATCGGCCTCGCGGTCGTCGCCACCACCTTCTCGATCGTCGCCGTCTTCTTGCCCGTCGCCTTCATGCCCGGCATCCCGGGCCAGTTCTTCCGCGAATTCGGCATTACGGTGTCGGTGGCGGTTCTGTTTTCCCTAGTGGTAGCGCGGCTGCTCACGCCACTCATGGCAGCCTATCTGCTCACACCCAAGGTCGCCAAGATCCGCAGGCCAATGCCGCGGTACTATACGCGCATCCTCACCTGGGTGATCGACCATCGAATTTACGCAGTGGCGATCGGCTTTGTCGTCTTTGTCTGCTCGATGGCGCTGTTCCTGCCGCTCAAGAAGGGCGTGCAACCAGAGAGCAACCCCAACTACTACTACATCAACATCCAGGCTCCTCCGGGAGCCACCCTGGCGGATATGCGGCGCACCGTGGCTCAGGTGGATGCGCTGCTCGCGCGGCAGCCCGAGACGCAGGACGTGTTCGCCCAGGTCGGCGGCGGCGGCATATCGGGCGGTTTCGGCACGATCACGAACAGCTCGGGCGTGAACAACGGAACTGTGCTGGCGATCCTGAAGCCGGATCGGAAGGTCAAGGTGGCGCAGATCCGCGACCGCCTGCGTCCCCTGCTGCGTCAGATTCCCGATGTTCGTACTTCGTTTGACATTTCTGGCTTCGGATCCGGCGGCGTGCAGGTGATCCTCACCAGCGAGACCGGGGTTGGTCTCGAGGAGGCTGCGCTGGAGCTTCAGCGCGAGATGCGCACCGTGCCGGGCATCGCCGACCCGCGGCCCTCGACTCCGCCCAGCGGTCCCGAACTGATCGTGCGGCCCAAGGTAGAGGAGGCGGCGCGGCTTGGCGTGTCAGTCACCGCCATCGCCGACGCGGCGCGCGTCGCCACCATCGGCGACATCGACGCAAATGTCTCCAAACTCGATGAGGGCGAGAGACGAATCCCCGTCCGCGTGCGGTTCCCGGAGGCGGACCGGACGAACCTGTCGATCATCCGCAACCTTCGCCTGCCCACGGCCTCGGGGGGCACGACGACGCTCGACAGCGTGGCCCAGCTCGCTTTCCAGGCCGGCCCGGCCGAGATCGACCGGTTCGACCGCAAGCGGAACATGATCATCATGGCGGACACGACCGGCGACACCCAGGTCGGCGACGCCATCAACCACGTGCACAAGCTTCCTATCCTGCAGCACTTGCCCCCCGGGGTGGCGCTCGCCTCGCAGGGCCAGGAGAAGGCTTATGCGGAGCTGTTCGGTGGGTTCGCCGTCGCCATCGTCTCGGCGATCGGTCTTGTCTATGCGGTCATGGTTCTGCTGTTCCGCAGTTTCTTCAAACCGGTGATCATCCTCTCGGCCCTGCCGACCGCCATCGGCGGGGCCCTGCTTCTCCTCCTGGCGACCAACCTCTCACTCTCGATACCCTCGCTGATCGGCTTCCTGATGCTTATGGGTCTGGCGGCCAAGAACTCGATCCTGCTGGTCGAATACGCAATCGAGCGCGAGCGGGAAGGCCATTCCCAGCGCGAAGCGCTGATGGAGGCGTGCCGCGAGCGGGCGCGCCCGATCATCATGACCACCATGGCCATGGCCGCCGGCATGCTCCCCACGGCCCTTTCGCTCGGCAAGGGTTCGGAATTCCGCCAGCCGATGGCCGTCGCCGTGATCGGCGGCCTGATCACCTCGACCGTGCTCTCGCTGGTGCTGGTGCCGGCGGTCTACGCTCTGGTGGACGACATCGAGCGCTGGCTCGCGCCGTGGTTCGCCCGGCTCGTCACGCCGCGCGAGGCGCCTGGCGGGCCGGTCCCCGTGCCGCGGCCGAGCAAGCCCGTCGCCGCGGAGTAGCGGTCACGACTTCATCGCCGCTTCGACGCGCTCCAGCGCCTGGCGCGCGAGGACGTCGACGCGTTCGTTCATCTCGTGCCCGGCGTGTCCCTTGACCCAACGCCAATCGACCTGATGGCGTGTCCGCGCCTCGTCCAGCCGGCGCCAGAGATCTTCGTTCTTCACTGCGCCCTTGGTCATGGTGCGCCAGCCGCGCGCCTTCCACATCTGCAACCACTGGGTGATTCCGTTCTTCACGTACTGGCTGTCGGTGTGCAGCTCGACCTTGCAGGGCTTGTTCAGCGCCTCCAGCGCCTGGATCGCGCCCATCAGCTCCATGCGATTGTTCGTGGTCTGAAGATCGCCGCCCCAGAGTTCCTTTTCCCGAAGAGCATCGGCGGCGCCATAATGCAGCACCGCGCCCCAGCCGCC
>DATHPX010000166.1:0-5580 GCA_035483335.1 Caulobacteraceae bacterium
CCAGCGCCAGTCGACCTGATGGCGCGCCCGCGCCTCGTCCAGCCGGCGCCAGAGGTCCTCGTTCTTCACCGCTCCCTTGGTCATCGTGCGCCAGCCGCGCGCCTTCCACATCTGCAGCCACTGGGTGATTCCGTTCTTCACATACTGGCTGTCGGTGTGCAGCTCGACCGTACAAGGACGCGTCAGGGCGTTGAGCGCCTCGATCGCCGCGGTCATCTCCATCCTGTTGTTGGTCGTCGCAGGCTCTCCGCCCGAGATCTCCTTTTCGGCTCCGTTGAAGCTCAGCACCGCGGCCCATCCCCCCGGGCCGGGATTCCCGCGACAGGAGCCGTCGGTGAAGATGATCACCTTCGAGCCCGTACGTTCGTCGCTCATGCGCCAAGTCCGATCAGGGCCAGCCCCTCGCGGTGGATGGCGAGTTTGCGCTCATATTCGAGGGGATCCTTCGGCCGCACGAGGGAGCCAGGCGGCGTCGCGCCCCAGTCGGCCAGGCGCGTGAGGAAGAACCGCATCGCCGCCCCACGGGCCAGCACCGGCAGGGCCGCCACCTCCCCCTCGCTTAGCTCGCGGCGACGGCGATAGCCCGAGAGGAAAGCCCCGGCCTTGGTGACATTGAAGCCGCCGTCGGGTTCGAAGCACCAGGCGTTCAGGGCCACGCCCACGTCGTAGGCCAGCGCGTCCCAGGCGGCGAAATAAAAGTCGATCGCGCCGGCGAACCGGCTGTCGAGGAAAAAGACGTTATCCGGAAAATAGTCCGCGTGGACGATCCCCTCGGGCAGGTTCCGCGGCCACTGGGCTTCCAGCTCCGCGAGGTCCGACTGGATCACAGCCGCCAGGCCGGGCTTGAGGGCGTCCGCCGCCGACGCGAGCGGCGCGAACAATCGGCTCCAGGTGTCCTGACCAAGGTCGTTGGCGCGGCGCCCGCCAAACCCATCCGCCGCCTGGTGCAGCCAGGCGAGCCCCTCGCCCGCCTCCCGGCAGCGCGCGACATCCGGTCGGCGCACCGACAGGCCGGGGAGGAAGGTGACGAGGGCGGCCGGTTTTCCCTTGAGGGAGCCGAGGGTTCGGCCTCGCCGGTCGCGTATCGGCGTTGCACTGGGAAATCCGCGCGCAGCCAGCCAGCTGAGCAGGTCGAGGAAGAACGGCAGCTCGTCACGCCGGACCCGCCGCTCGTACACGGTCAATATGAACCGTCCGGCGTCGGTCTCGAGCAGGAAGTTGGAGTTCTCGACGCCCTCGGCGATCCCCTTGAAGGTGACGGGTCGCCCCACGTCGAACCCTGCGAGGAAGGCCTCGAGGTCCTGTTCTGCGATATCGGTATATACAGCCACGCCTCGCGCCATCGCCGGGCTGGACGCCAGCGTCAAGGGCGCGCGTTGCGGCGCCGCCCGCGAGGCTTTATCACCAATCGACGTCCCTTTTCGCCCTTCGCCCAGGCCAGACCTCTCGGGGGCGACCCAGCCGGACCCGAACCGCCATGTCGCGTATCAGAAACATTCTCTTCGCCGTCAGCTCGGCCCTCACCCTCGTGGGCCCTGGCGTCGTCTTCAGTCTTGCGGCTCCGCAGGCGGCTTACGCCCAGATGGGCGGTGGCCCGGGGGGCGGCGGACCCGGCGGCGGCGGCGGGGGCGGCTCGAACGACGAGGACGAGGCCAAGCGGAAGAAGCGCGAGAAGGATTTCGGGGCGCTGATCGCGCCCTTGCCGAAGATCAACAATGCGGGGCCGTGCCCCTTCGTAAAGGCGCTGTACGACGCGTCGCGCTACGTGGAGTTCAAGGACAACCACGAAGCCTTCGCGAACGTGGGCTACACCGGCGAGATCGAGACCATCGCCTCGGGCTGCGCCTACAAGTCGGACGAGCCGATCACCGTGGGCGCCCGGATCCTCTTCGAGCTGGGTCGAGGCCCGCAGGCGTCCGGTCGTCAGAAGACCTACCGCTACTGGGTCGCGGTGACGGACCGCAATCACGCCGTGCTGCAGAAGGCGTGGTTCGACCTTCCGGTTACCTTCCCCGCGGGCCAGGACCGCGTGACGGTCACCGACACGGTCAACAAGATCGTCATTCCGCGCAAAGACTCGAAAGTCAGCGGCGCCAACTTCGAGGTGCTGGTCGGCTTCGACGTCACCCCGCAGATGGCGGAATTCAATCGCCAGGGTAAGCGCTTCCGTCCGGATGCGGGCGAGACAGCCCAGGTGGCCGCCGCCAAGCAATGACGGACTTGCGCGCGACTCTGGGCGAGGCGGTGCGCGCCGCCTTTTCCTCGGTCGGCCTCGATGAAGCGTTCGGAAGAGTCACACCTTCCGACCGGCCGGATCTCGCCGACTTCCAATCCAATGGCGCGCTCGCCGCGGCGAAGGCCGCGCGCCGCAATCCGCGTGAGATCGCAACGGCGGTGGTCGAGGCCCTGGCCGGCCATCCGGCGATCGCCGTCGCCGAAATCGCCGGGCCGGGTTTCGTGAACCTGACAGTGAGCGAGGCGGCGATGTCCGCTAGGGCAGGGGAACTTGCCGCGGACTCCCGCGCCGGCGCCCCCTATGTGGACCAGCCGAGACGGGTGATGGTCGACTATGGCGGCCCCAACGTCGCCAAGGAGATGCACGTCGGGCACCTGCGGGCCTCGATCATCGGCGAATCGATCAAACGGCTGCATCGCGCCCTGGGCGATGAGACCCTCGGGGACGCCCACTTCGGCGACTGGGGCTTCCAGATGGGCCTGCTCATCGTCGCCTGTCACGACGAGTACGAAGACCTGCGGCCGTGGGTCGACCTGCAGGGCGAAGAGGGCGACGAGCCCACGATGGCCCGCTTCTTCGAGGCGCTCGCGCCCCGGGTCGGCCTGGCGGATCTGGATCGCCTGTACCCCATGGCGGCAGCCCGGGCGCGGGAAGAGCCTGAATATCGCGAGCGCGCGCGCCGGGCGACGGCGGACCTCCAGCGCGGCCGACTGGGCTACCGCCTGCTGTGGCGCCACTTCCACGACATCACGCGCGCCGCCCTCGAGCGCGATTTCCACGCCCTGGGCATCGATTTCGACCTGTGGCGCGGCGAGAGCGACGTCGACCCGCTGATCCCGGACATGGTCGAAGAGCTGCGTGAGCAGGGCCTCCTTTTCGAGGACCAGGGCGCACAGATCGTCCGGGTCGCGCGCAACGACGACAAGCGGGACGTTCCGCCCCTCCTGGTCGTCTCGTCCGAGGGATCGGCCATGTACGGGACGACGGACCTGGCGACGATCCTCGACCGTCGGCGCGTTTTCGATCCCGAGCTCGTGCTCTACGTGGTCGACCAGCGCCAGGCGGACCACTTCGAGACCGTGTTCCGCGCCGCCTATCTCGCCGGCTACGCGATAGAGGGGTCCCTGGTCCACATCGGCTTCGGCACGATGAACGGGACGGACGGCAAACCCTTCAAGACGCGCGCAGGCGGCGTGCTCAAGCTGCGCGATCTCATCGAGATGGCGGAGGACAAGGCGCGTCAACGGCTGCACGAGGCGGACCTCGGCGCGGAGCTGCCGAAGGACGAGTTCGAGGCGACGGCCCACCAGGTGGCCGTGGCGGCCCTGAAGTTCGCCGACCTCGTGAACTTCCGCGGCACCTCCTACGTCTTCGACCTAGACCGCTTTTCCAGCTTCGAGGGCCGCACCGGACCCTACCTTCTCTATCAGGCGGTGCGGATCAAATCCCTGCTGCGCAAGGCCGCCGCCGAAGGGGCGGAGCCCGGCGAGATCCGCATCGAGGCGCCGGCCGAGCGCGACCTGCTGCTCGTCCTCGACGCCTATCCCCACGCCCTTCTCGAGGCCTATGACAAGAGCGCGCCCAACCTGATCGCCGACCACGCCTATCGCCTGGCGCAGGCCTTCTCGAGGTTCTACGCCGCCTGTCCGGTCCTTGCGGCCCCCAATTCCGCCACGCGAGGCTCTCGCCTCGCGCTCTCCGCGACCGCCCTGCGCCAGCTCGAGAGCGCTCTGGACCTGCTCGGACTCGAAGCCCCAGCACGGATGTAGTCGCACGGGCGGCGCGATCGCCTCGGCGGCGCTTGACTCGCGTTGGAGCCTCGCCCAGTTTCCGCCCGCTCTCGCGGGAGACGTCGGATCCCTTTGGGGATTCGGGGCCGAAGGCGCAACCGCCCCGGAAACGCTCAGGCAAAAAGGACCGCGCGAGCTAAGGACGCTGGAAAGAGACGTCGCCCAACCTTCAGGGTCGGGTGTGGTCTCGCCGACGGAGCAAGGGCGACCCGCGCGCCCGGAATCTCTCAGGCTCGAAGACAGCGGGGGCGCGACTGAAAGGCGGACGCTATCCGCCCCATCCGCGCCGCCAGGAGCTTTCGAGAACCGTGTCCGCCGAAGTCCTCCTTCGAACGCCGCTCACCGACGCCCACAGGCGCGCCGGCGCCCGCATGGTCGGTTTCGCCGGCTACGACATGCCCGTGCAATACGCGCCTGGCGTGCTCAAGGAGCACCTGTGGACCCGCGCCCACGCCGGGCTGTTCGATGTCTCGCACATGGGTCCGGCGTTCCTGACGCTCGAGAACCGCAGCGGCGATCCGGCCGCCGACCACGCCGCGATCAGCGCCGTGATCGAGCCGCTCGTCTGCGGCGACATCGCCGGCCTTTCGCCCGGCCAGCTCCGCTACACCCTTCTGCTCAACGAAGATGGTGGGATCATCGACGATCTGATGATCGGCCGGCCCCTGTGGGAAAGCCGCCAGGGCATGCTCTACTTGGTGGTCAACGCGGCGCGGAAGGCGGTCGACTTCCCCCTCATCGCCGAGGCCGCCGCCGGACGCGCGAGGCTCGACCGCGCCGACGATCGCGCCCTCATCGCCCTCCAGGGCCCTGAGGCCGCGCAGGTTCTGGGCGGAATCGTTCGTGAGGCGAGCGCACTGGGTTTCATGCGCCATGCCCGCTTCGAACTCGACGGCAGCCGCCTCCTGGTCTCGCGATCCGGTTACACCGGCGAAGACGGTTTCGAAATCCTGGCCCTGCCGGAGATGGCGGTGAACTTATGGGATCGCCTCGCCAACGATTCCCGTGTCGAGCCGGTGGGCCTGGGCGCTCGTGACAGCCTTCGCCTGGAGGCCGGCCTGCCGCTCTGGGGACACGACATCGACGAGACCACCTCGCCCGTCGAAGCGGCGCTGGAGTTCGCTGTCTCGAAGAAACGCCTCAAGGCTGGCGCGATGCGAGGCGCGACCCGCATTGCCCGCGAGCGCGCCGAAGGCCCGGCAAGGGTTCGTGTCGGCCTGAAGGTCCTGCAGGGCGCGCCCGCTCGCGAGGGCGCCCCGATCGCCGACGGCCATGGTCGCGAGATCGGGGTCGTCACCAGCGGCGGCTTCTCCCCGTCCCTCGGAGCGCCCATCGCCATGGGCTATGTCCCGCCGGCGCTCGCAGCGCCCGGAACTCCGCTCCAGGTCCTCGTCCGCGGCCGCTCGCAGTCGGCCGAGGTCGCCAGCCTCCCCTTCACCCCCCATCGCTATCATCGCGCCGCCGCCTGAACGAGAAAGGCTCCCCCCATGCGCTTCACCAAGGATCACGAGTGGGTCGAGCTTAACGGCGACACCGCCACCGTCGGGATCACCG
>DATHPX010000167.1:0-3409 GCA_035483335.1 Caulobacteraceae bacterium
TGGCGTTCCGGCTGGCCCAGGCGATCGACCGGTCGGGCGACGATCCGCGGGAGGCCGCCTTCGCCCGCATCGGCCTTCCGATCGCCAAGTACCTGGTGACCAAGCGCGCGCCGACCGTCGTCGCCGAGGCCCTGGAGTGCCTGGGCGGCGCGGGGTTCATCGAGGAGGCGCCGATGGCGCGCGTCTTCCGCCAATCGCCGCTCAACGCGATCTGGGAGGGCAGCGGCAACGTCATCGCCCTGGACCTGCTCCGCGCCCTGGGCCGCGAGCCGGATGCGCGGGATGCGTTGCTGGCGGAGGTTTGCGAGGCGGCGGCGGGGGAGAGTGCGCTGAGGGGCGTCGCCGAGGAGACCAAGCAGCTTCTCACCACACAGATCTCCGAGCCGTCGGCGCGCCATGCGATCGAGCGGCTGGGCCTGGCGCTCGCAGCGGCGACGCTGTCGCGGCACGCCGAGCCGGCGGTGGTCGGTGCGTTCGTGACTCGTCGGGTTCGGGAGTCGAGCCTGACGTTTGGGGCGGGGAGGGGAGTGATTGATGAGGACGCGCTGATCGAGCGGTTGGGATTGAGGGGGTAGGGCGCGGCGCCTCAGTCGATGATGTGGGGAACGAAGCGGGAGAGATTGCCGGTGATCAGACCGTCCTCGCGAATTCCCATGCCGGCCGGCTGGCCGTCGACGATCCAACTGCCGATAACCGGCCGGGCTCCGTCGAAGTCCGGTAGATCGAACAGTCCCTGGTAGACGGTCCGCGAGTCATAGGGCCCATGCCTCTCCGCAAGCCGTTGGCCATTGCGCACGACCTCGACGTTGGCGCCTTCGCGACCAAGCGTGGGCTTGGCGACGTAACTTTCAGACGCGGCGCCATCACAACTCGCCCAGAGCAGGTTGGGGTGGCGCGGGAACATGTCCCAGAGCACGGTCAGTATGACCTTGTTGCTCCAGATCATTTTCCAGATCGGCTCGATCCAGACGGTTGACCCTGCGTCCTCGGCGATGTGGCGGCCAAAGGGCTCATGAACGAGCCATTCCCAGGGATACAGCTTGTAGAGGGTGACGATCGGCTCGTTCCGCAGGCCAACGAACCGGCGGCCGTCCCAGCCGACGTCGGAGATCAGTATCGGCTCGGCCTGCAGGCCCGCCTCCGTTGCGGTGTCGATCAGATAGGCGGTGGTCACGGCGTCCTCGCCGGTGGTTTCGCGCGCGTGGGCGAAGTGCGCCGTCGAGCCGCGAAGGTAGGGGGCGATGTCGCGCCACTTCGCCACCAGCCTCTCATGCAGGCTGTTGAACTGGTCGTTGTCGGGAAAGCACTCGGTCTTCCACGCCCACTGCACGACCGCCGCCTCGAGAAGGCTGGTGGGGGTGTCGCAGTTGAACTCGAACAGCTTGGGCGGGCCGGAGCCGTCGTACCCCAAGTCGAAGCGGCCGTAGTTGAGGGCGGGCGGCTCTTCGCGCCACGCTCGCTCGATCAGCGGCCAGCACCAGGACGGAATGTCAAAGCGATCGAACAGCCGCCGTCTGACGATGTAGTCGCCGGCCTCGACGAACATCCGATAGAGCTCGGCGCTCGCACGCTCGATCTCTTCGACCTGAGCGAGCGAGAAACGGTAACAGGCGGCTTCATTCCAGTAAGGCGCGCCGGCCGCCGTGTGCCAGACCAGGCCGAGGGCCTCCACCTTGGCCTCCCAGTCCGGCCGCGGGGCGATGGTTAGCCGCCGCACCCCTATTCGCCCGCGCCGCCGTCTCCCCCGCCGCCATGGCCCTCGGCGGTCCCGCCGAACCCGCCGCGAGCGACGGAGAAGCTCTCCGACGCCGGTGTGTAGGCGACGCCGGGTTCGGGCGCATCGGATCCGCCGCTGACGCCCTCGCCTACAGGCGGAATTCGCCTGCCGGAGCCAAAGTAGTAGGCGTGGTAACCGCCCCCGCGGTTGCAGCGGTCGTCCTCGACGCGGACGCCAGCGCTATCGACGCAGGCCCGCGTCGGCGCCGGAGCGTCCCACGAACCGGACTCCCCCCTGTCACAGGCGCTCAAGGCGGCGGCCGATGCGGCCATCACCGCCGTGAGACGGATCACCTTTGATTTCGACACCTGCTCCCCCCGATCGAGCGTCGATTTTTCTTAGTCCAGTTCCGCTAAGCGTAACCGGGACATGAGGTCGCGCGTGGGGAATCCGAGGACACGGGCGCCATTTTCCACCAGCGCTCTTGCAGAGGTCGGGGTAAGCGCCTCGCGGCGGGCTCGGGAGTCGAGCCTGACGTTCGGGGCGGGGGAGGCGAGATCGACGAGGCGGCGCTGATCGGGAGGCTGGGATTGAGTGCATAGGGGGATGCTATCGGGAAAGAGCCTGTACCCTCTTTAGGACCGTGGGTTACTGGAGAGGGTCATGGACGACTCAGTCAGGACTTGGATTTTCGTTCCCGCTCTGGTCATCGTAGGCCTCGCCGGAGCCAGTGCGTGGCCCGCCATACTCGCCGGCGGCTTTCGACGGCTATTCCGTCAGTCGCCTGAAGCCCGGACCGCGTTCATTTCGGATCGGCGCTGGATCAAGTTCTCCAGACGCTTTGGACTTCGATGGGTCGTCTGCCTTGTGGCAGGATCGTTTGGATGGATTGTCGCCGGCGGTGAGCTGGTCGCTCACCATATTCTTCCCGACACTTCGTTAGTGGCTTGGGTGGGTGTTGTTTTGCCAATCATCCCATTAGTGATCGGCGTCATTCTCGGCGGTTTGCTCGTCCTACGCTGGGTGGTCGACGAAGAATAGGCGATGGAGAATCGTGGCCGCGCTCGCGCGCGGCCATTTCTGGCGCCTGCACAGCCGTCCGATGGGTGGCCGGCACTTACGGCCGGCCATGACGGAACTTAATAGATTTCCGGGATAATTGTCTGTGCAGGGTTGATTCAAGAATTCGCGCCCCTCTCTGTCGTCATGGGCGGTCGTAAGTGCCGGCCACCCATTGATCGTCTTGAAGAGATATTTGCCGTGGCCGCGCTGGCGCGGCCAAGACACCCGGAATGACTGGCGTGGAACGTGCAGATCGCTGCGCCCGCCCCTTACGCGCACCGCATGTCGGGCGAAGGCGTCCTTCGCCGCGTCGAACGGAAAGACCTGGTCCGGTAGCGGGGTCGGGAGCTTGCTTTAGTTTGGCAGGCCGTAGAGCTCCGCTACGTTGTCGTGGCAGATCCAGTTGCGCTCATCCTCGCTCATGTCGGCCGTGTGCTCGGCGAGCAGGCTCTGGGAGTTGGGCCACGTCGAGTCCGAGTGCGGGAAGTCGCTCGCCCACATCAACCGGCGCACGTTCGCGAGGTCGCGCGTCTTGAACGCGACCCAGTCGTCCTGGAACGTCATATAGATGTGTTCGCGGAAGTACTCGCTCGGCATCCGCTCCAGCGGCGGCGCCTTCATCCAGTAGCG
>DATHPX010000168.1:0-26744 GCA_035483335.1 Caulobacteraceae bacterium
CCTTGCTGGCCTCCACGTCCGGCTGGTCAAACGGGTCGATCCCGATCACTGCGCCGGCCACGGCGATGGCCACCTCCCAACGGAAGAACTCCTGGAAGATCATCTCCTTGCTGGCCAGGGTGATGCGCGCCACCGGCTGGCCGGCCTCCTCGAGCGCGCGCACCGCGGTGTCCCGCGCCGGATCGTCGTGGTGTTCCAGGCGGACATAGGCGAACACCCGGTCCGTCCCGTAGACCGCCGGCGAGCCGAGCGGCTCCAGGTCGATCGGGATCAGGCCCTTGCCCTGCTTGCCTGTGGATTCGGCGATGAGCTGTTCGAGCCAGGCGCCGAGAAAGCCGATCGGCTCGGAGACGATCAGGCTGACCTTGTCACGGCCGTTGTTCGCGCCGGCCCCAAGCAGGGCGCCGAGCTGGAACCCCGGATTGAACCGCGGCGGGGCGCCGGGCCCGCACGCGCGCACCATCGCGCCGAGGCTCTCGAAGATGCGCCGCACGTCCAGGCCGATCACGGCGGCCGGAACCATCCCGAAATTCGAGAGGACCGAGTAACGGCCGCCGATCGTCGGTTCCCCGTGGAAGACGCGCCAGAACCCCTGCGCTCGCGCTGTCGCCTCCAGCTTAGAACCCGGATCGGTGACGGCGATGAAGTGATCGCCGGCCTTCCCCTGGCCCACCGCCTTTTCGACGATGTCGAAGAAGAAGCTGTGCAGGACGTCCGGCTCGAGCGTGGAGCCGGACTTGCTGGAGACGATGAACAGGGTCCGCGCCGGGTCGACCATCCCCGCCACGCGGCGCACCTGCGCCGGATCGGTGGAGTCGAGGACGATCAGCTCGGGGTGTCCGGGCGTGGACCCGAAGGTCTCGGCCAGCACCTCGGGACCGAGGCTCGAGCCGCCCATGCCGAGCAGGACGGCGTGGGAGAACCCACGCTTCTTGACGTCGCCGACGAGTCCTTCGAGCACCGGCAGGTCGACGACGCGTCCCTGGCCGGCGTCGAGCCAGCCGAGCCACTTGTCGGCGTCGCCGCCGGGCCAGAGGCCGGGGTCCTTGCGCCACAGGCGCCGGGTCCAGCCCTCGCGGGCCGCCCGGTCCAGCGCCGTATTCATGTCGGCGTCCAGGCTGGCGGCCTTGATCCATTGGGCGTCGAGGCGGGAGCCAAGGATCTTTTGCCGCTTGCCGGCCACCGCGCCGAGAAGCTTGTCGAAGGCTTCGGCGAACTTGTCGACGCCGTCCTGCACGAGGTGGTCGGTGACCCCATCCAGATCGAGGTCGAGCCGGCGCGCCTCGGCAAGAACGCGCCGAGCCCCGACGACGTCGTTCGCAAGCGTCGGCTCGACCCGGCCGTGGTCGCGGAAGGCGTCCATGGTGGCGGGCGGCATGGTGTTGACGGTGTCGGGGCCGATCAGGTTGTCGACATACAGGATGTCCGAATAGGTTGGGTCCTTAGTGCCCGTGGAGGCCCACAGCAGGCGCTGCGGCCAGGCGCCGGCCTCGGCGAGCGCGTTCCAGCGCGGCTGGCCGACCATTTCGAGATACCGCTGGTAAGCGATTTTCGCGTTGGCGATGGCGACCTTGCCCCGCAGGGACCGGAGTGCGGAGGCGTCGTCCCCAGTCGCGGTCTTCAAACGCGCGTCGATCTTTGCGTCGATCGCCGTGTCGATGCGGCTGACGAAGAAGCTGGCGACGCTGTGGACCTTGGAGACGTCGCCCCCGGCCGCCTTCATCGCCTCGAGACCCTGGATGTAGGCTTCGGCCACACTGAGATAGGCGTCGATTCCAAACAGCAGGGTGATGTTGACGTTCACCCCTTCGGAGATCAGCTGGCGGATGGCCGGGACGCCGGGCTTGGTCCCCGGCACCTTGATCATCAGGTTGGGCCGATCGACCGTCCGCCACAGCCGCCGCGCCTCGGCGAGGGTGCCTTCGGTGTCCATCGCCAGGTAGGGCGAGACCTCCAGGCTGACGAAGCCATCGGCGCCCTTCTTCTCCTCCCACACCGGCCGCAGAATATCGGCGGCGTGCTGGATGTCGGCGATGGCCAGGTGCTCGTACAGGTCGACCACGTCGGCGTCGCCCTTGGCCATTTGCTTGCCCAACACGTCGTCGTAGGCGTCACCTTCCCCGATCGCCTTCTCGAAGATCGCCGGATTTGAGGTAAGACCGCGCAGGCCGTCCTCGCGGATGCGGCGCTCGAGCTCGCCGTTCTCAAGGATGTTGCGGTGCAGGTAGTCCAGCCAGGGAGCCTGACCGCTCTCGCCCAGGGCCTTCAGGGGATTGGTCATTGCTTTAAGCCCTCGATCTGGCGGCGGGCCGCCTCGTAAACATGGTCGGCCGTGAAGCCGAATTTCTTCATCACCGGGCCGATGGGCGCAGAGGCGCCAAAGCTGTGCATCGCGATGATTTCCCCTGAGCGGCCCGCATAGCGATCCCACCCCAACGGCGCGGCGGCCTCGACCGAGACCCTTGCGGTGACGCTTGGGGGAAGTACGGCGTCCCGATACCCTTTGTCCTGTTCCTCGAACAGGTCCCACGACGGCATCGAGACGACGCGCGCTTTCACGCCCTCCTTGGTCAACCGCTCGAAGGCCTCGACAGCGAGGGAGACCTCCGAGCCCGTCCCCATCAGGATCACCTGCGGCGTCTCCCCCGGATCGCCCGCGAGCACATAGGCGCCGCGCGCCACACCGGCGGCGGAGGCGTACCGATTGCGGTCTACGACCGGAAGGGCCTGGCGGGTTAGCACCAGGATGCAGGGCTTCTCCGTCTCCGAGAGGATCGCGCGCCAGGCCTCGGCCGTCTCGTTGGCGTCGGCCGGGCGGAACAGGCGCATGTGGGGTATGGCGCGCAGGCCAGCCAGCTGTTCGATGGACTGATGGGTGGGCCCATCCTGACCCAGGCCGATGGAGTCGTGGGTGAAGGCGAACACCGTGGGAACTTCCATCAGCGCAGCGAGCCGCATGGGCGGGCGCATGTAGTCGCTGAATATCAGGAAGGTCGCGGTGAAGGGCCGAAGCTTCGACAGCACCATGCCGTTGGCGATCGAGCCCATGGCGTGTTCGCGGACGCCGAAGTGCATGTTCCGGCCGCCCCAGGTGCGGAACTCCAGGTCGCCGGCGTCCTCGAAGTTCAGATGGGTCTTGGTGGAGGGGGCGAGGTCGGCCGCTCCGCCCAGCAGCCAGGGATAGTGTGGGGCGATGGCGTTGAGCACCTTGGCGGAGGCGTCGCGCGTGGCGACCCCCTTGGGGTCTGCGGCGAAGGACGGGATGTCGGAATCCCAGCCCTCCGGCAGGCCGCCGGCCCACATGGTCTTCAGGTCGTCCGCCTCCACGGCGTGCTCGCCGCCATAGGCGTCGAAGCTCGCCTGCCAGCTCGCACGCAGCTTGCCGCCCCGCTCGCGCATGGCGCCGGCGAAGTGGTCGTAGACGCCGTCAGGGACGAGGAACTGCGCGTCCACAGGCCAGCCGTACGCCGCCTTTGTCAGCCTGATTTCCTCGGCGCCGAGGGGGTCGCTGTGGATCTTCGAGGTCCCCTGCCTGTTCGGCGAGCCGTAGCCGATCACGCTCTTGACGACGATCAGGGTGGGACGGTCGTCGGTCGCCTTGAAGGTGTCGATGGCGCGGGCAATGGCTTCGCAGTCATTGGCGTCGTCCACGCGCAGGGTCGACCAGCCATAGCCGCGGAAGCGCTCGGCGATGTCCTCGCTGAAGGCCAGCTCCGTGTGGCCCTCGATCGTGACCGTGTTGTCGTCATAGATCCAGCAGAGGTTGGAAAGGCGCAGGTGCCCGGCGACGGAGGCCGCCTCACTGGCCACGCCTTCCATCATGTCCCCGTCGCTGCACAGGGCGAAGACATCGTAGTCGAACAGCTTGCGCCCAGGCCGGTTGTATCGCGCCGCGAGCCAGAGACCCGCGATGGCCATGCCGACACTATTTCCTGCGCCCTGACCGAGGGGGCCGGTGGTGGTTTCCACCCCTGTGGTGAGGCCATGCTCGGGGTGGCCCGCGCAGACGCTGCCGAGCTGCCGGAATGTTTTGATGTCGTCGAGGCTGACCGCAAGCTGGCCGAGTGAGCGGCCTTCCTTGTCGGTCCTCTGCACCTGAGCCAGATGCAGCAGGGCGTAGAGGAGCATCGACCCATGGCCGGCCGAGAGGACGAAGCGGTCACGGTTTGGCCAGTTCGGGTCCGCCGGATCATAGCGGAGAAAGCGCGTCCAGAGCGTGTAGGCGACCGGAGCCATGCCCATCGGCAAGCCGGGGTGACCGGAATCGGCCTTCTCGACGGCGTCGATGGCGAGGGTCCGGATCGTGTTGATCGCCAGGTTGTCGAGGTTCGCCTTGGCGTCGTCCTGCGATGAGGCTGACTGGCGCGAGGCCACGTCCGAAGGGGGTGGTGTCATGATCGATCCTTCCCGCGCTAGCGCGTAAGGCGCACGCCGAGACATACCCCCGACGCTGTCTGCCCACAAAGCCGATGTGTGGTGCAAACGGAAGCGCAGCGGAGCCAGTTCCTCGGTCATGGCCCTCAAGAAGCATTCGGGCGATCTTTTCTTCGAATTCACTTGGAACCGAAGCGCCGGACACCCATTTTGAGGATCGTCTCCCGGCCTGCTGTTTCGCCCCCCCCGACTGAAGGCGGGAGACATGGCCCGGCAAGAGCGCATCGCTCTGCCGGGCCGCTTCATTTTCAGGGCGCCTCATCGGAGAGCGCCGGGGCGAGGTTGACAGCGGCGGCGCGATCCCGCTCCTGCGCCGCTCGACCATGGACGACAGTGCTAGCCTCGATCTGGACGGCGCCCCCCGCTCGGGCGTCATGCGCTTTGGGCGCGAAAAGCCGCTGCGGCTCGATTCCGGCGGCGTCATTGAGTCACTCGAGATCGCCTACACCACCTCCGGCCGGCTCGACGCGGCGCGGTCCAACGCGGTCCTGATCTGCCACGCCCTGACCTTGGATCAGTACGTCGCCTCGAGCCCGCCCAACGGGCGACGCCCGTGGTGGAGTTCTATGGTTGGACCGGGCCGGCCGATCGATCCGGCCCGCCACTTCATCATCTGCGCCAATGTCGTTGGCGGGTGCATGGGCTCGACGGGACCCTCGTCGATCGATCCCGCGACGGACCAGCCTTTCGGCCTCTCGTTCCCGTTCATCACCATCGGCGACATGGTTCGCGCCCAGGCGATGCTGGTGGAGGCCTTGGGCATAGAGACCCTGTTCGCCGTCGTCGGCGGATCGATGGGTGGCATGCAGGTCCTGCAGTGGGCCGCGGACTTCCCCGAGCGACTGTTCTCGGCCGTGTGCATCGCCTCGGCAGCGCGTCACTCGGCGCAGAACATCGCCTTTCACGAGGTTGGGCGCCAGGCGATCATGGCCGACCCCAACTGGCGAGACGGCGAGTATACGGCCCAGGGCGTGAGGCCGGAGAAGGGGCTGGCCGTCGCCAGGATGGCGGCCCACATCACCTATCTCTCGGAGGTCGCCCTGCACCGGAAGTTCGGCCGCGAGCTGCAGCGCGACGGCCTGTCCTGGGGCTTTGACGCCGACTTCCAGGTCGAGAGCTATCTGCGGCACCAGGGCGCCGCCTTCGTCGACCGCTTCGACGCCAACTCCTATCTCTATATCACCCGCGCCATGGACTATTTCGATCTGGGGGCGGCGCACGAGGGCGGCCTGGCCGAGGCCTTCCGACGGGCGCGCGACGTCAGGTTCTGCGTCTTCTCCTTCACCTCTGACTGGCTGTACCCAACCCCGGAAAGTCGGGCGATCGTGCGCGCCCTCAACGCGGCGGGCGCTCGCACCAGCTTCCTCGAGATCGAGAGCGACAAGGGCCACGACGCCTTCCTGCTGGACGAGCCTGTGCTGCGCGATGCGATCGGTGGCTTCCTGCAGTCCGCGGCGCTGGAGCGCGGGGCCTCGTGAGGGAGCAGACCGTCCGGCAGGACTTCCGCGCCATCCAGCAGTTGGTGCGGCCGCACGCGCGGATCCTCGATGTCGGCTGCGGCGAGGGCGACCTTCTGGAGCTCCTCGCGCGGGAGAGCCGGGCCGACGGACGGGGTCTGGAAATCAGCCCGGAGGGCGTTTCGGCCTGCCTCGCGCGGGGCCTCTCGGTGATGCAGGGAGACGCCGACCGCGACCTCGCCGATTTCCCGACCTCCGCCTTCGACTATGTCGTCCTCTCCCAGACGCTGCAGGCGGTGATCAATCCGCGTCGGGTGTTGGGAGAGTTGCTGCGGATTGGCGATCGCGCCATCGTCTCGCTGCCGAACTTCGGCCATTGGCGAGTACGCCTGGACCTGCTGGTTCACGGCCGGATGCCCGTCACGGGATCCCTTCCCGAGCCGTGGTGGTCGACTCCGAACATCCACCTCTGCACGATGCGCGACTTCGTCGAGCTGACGCGCGATATGGGCGTGCGCATCGAGGCGTGCTTCGCTTTCGCCAACGGCCGGCCCGCCAGGGCGATCGATCCCTCGCGCGCGATCGAGAATCTCAGGGCCGAGTCAGCTCTGTTCCTGCTTGCGCGAGATTAGCCGTCGCGCCCCGGCGGGCGAGCGGCCCACCGGCGCGGGCGTCGGCGCGAAGCCGGGGACGCGCACCGGAGACCTGACCAGCCGGCCGCGCGGCCGCAGGGCGAAGGTAACCTTGGCGGCCTCCATGAGGATGACGCCCGCGAAGCTGGACCAGAGGACCGGGCCGGCCTGCTCGAACCCGTCGGCCCATCGCGCCGCCCAGGTCAGCGGCGGGGCGTACAGCGCGCGGGTCCACCCCAGGGGTTCGAGCTCGGCTTCGCGCACAAGCCTCTCGAGCTGGCGGCGACTGAACGGCCGGCCGTGGCCGAAGGGGCTGTGCTCGGCGTTGGCCCACAGGCTACGCCTGGAGGTCACTGCGAGGATCATCCGCCCCGACGGCGATAGCACGCGGGAGGCCTCGGCCAGCAGGCTCAGCGGATTGTCGCTCTCCTCCAGGGCATGGACCATCAGGATCCGGTCGAAGAAGGCGTTGGGAAAAGGCAGGGCCGTCTCGTCGGCGAGACAGGCGCGGTTCGGTTCGAGCGTAGGCCAGGCTTCTACGCCCTGAGCGCCCGGCATCGCCGCCACCGTCCTTCGGGCGAAGCGGTCGAGGCTATCCACGAAGGGCGTCGCATATCCCAGCCCGAGCAGGTCCAGCCCCGCGGCGTCCTGCCAGGCCTCGAGGACCTTGCGCGAGACCATTCGGCGCGCGACCTGGCCAAGAGGTGAAGCGTAGAATTCGCGCAGATCGAGCACGCTCTGGCGCATGCGATACCCTCGCGGCGGGCGCCCCGCCTCCCTAACTAGCCTACTCGAGGCAAGCGCCCGATGATACCTGCCGGCGAGTCCGCGGAAAGATAAGCATGACCCTGACCGTCCGACAGTTCCCCTGTCTCTCCGACAACTACGGATATCTGGTGCGCGACGACGCGACCGGCCGCACCGCCTGCATCGACACGCCCGATGCGGCTGCGATCAAGGCGCAGCTCGAGACGGCCGGCTGGAAACTGGATTTCATCCTCAACACCCACTGGCACGCCGACCATGCGGGCGGGAACGCCGAGCTTCAGCAGGCCACAGGCGCTGTGATCGTCGGCCCGGCCGAGGTGCGCCGCATCGCCCCGCTCGACCGCGTGGTCGAAGACGGCGATGTCGTCGAACTGGGCGAGACGCACCTGGAGGTGATCGCCTGCGGCGGCCATACCCTGGGCCACATCGCCTATTTCGACGCCGCCGATCACATCGCCTTCGTGGGGGACACCCTGTTCGCGCTGGGCTGCGGGCGCCTTTTCGAAGGCCAGCCGGCGCAGATGTGGGCGAGCCTTCAGCGACTGGCTGCGCTGCCCGAAGAGACGAGCGTCTACTGCGCCCACGAGTACACGGCTTCGAACGCCCGTTTCGCACTCAGCGTGGATTCCGAACCCGCCCTCGTGCAGCGGGCCGAGGCGGTTTTCGCCGCGCGCGCACGGGGCGAGCCGACGGTGCCGACGACCATCGGCCTCGAGCGCGCCACCAATCCCTTCCTTCGCGCCCCGCTGCTCGCTACCGACGCTGGCTCGCCGGCGGAGGCCTTTGCTCGCATCCGCGCGGCGAAAGACTCATTCAGGGGCTGAGACCGACATAGACCGTGGCGGTGTGGGCGCCGAGCGCCTGCTGGATCCGCAACGACGAGGGCCGGCCGGCGAGGCCTTCGGCCGGCGTGATGCTGATCATCAGGACGTTGTCGCGGACCCAGACCCCCGGCTCGCGGCCCGAATGAAGAAAGACCCGTGAGATGCGGCTCATCAGCGGACGGCCTCCGGGCCGGCCCGCAAGGCCGACCATCGCCTCGCTGGCGACCAGGGCGGCGTCGGCGATGAGGCCATCGTTCCCCGGATTGGCGTTGGGCGCCTCGTAGGCGATCAGATGCTCGGCGGCGTGGGTTGATCGCGACGAAGCTTCGAAGAGGGCGCGCGCCAGGCCGACGACACCTACCGACCGAAGGCGGATCGGCTGGGCGGAGCCCGACATCGAGGCCGCGGACCCCTCAGGCCGGCGCGCCGTGTAGAGAGTCACGCCGCCGAACTTGGTGATCCGAAGCAGGGGCTGCTTCAGGTCGTTCCAGTAGATCATATCTCCGCGAGGTCCCCGGGAGGCGGTGAGCGACCAGACTTCCGGATCGTCGTCGAACCTGATCAGGGGATGGTCGGTCGAGCGGTCGAGCACGAAACCGCCGCCCGAATCCATCTCATAGCGCGCCACTCCGGGAGACTTGCCATGGCCGACCAGATGGGCGGTGAACGCCTTGCGGAGCCAGTCCGGCGTGGCGGCGTGCGTCGACAGGGCCGGCCCCAGGAGGCCGACCAAGCTCAGCGCCGCGGCCAGGCTAAGTCCTCGCCTATGGAGCCTGGATGCCGACGCCATATCTTTTGGAGTGCCAAGGGATAGCGGCTGATTTTGGACCCCCCCGCGGCAGTCTCCGGCGCTCAGCCGGTAATGTATTGACCCCCGTTTACCGTGAGCGTGGAACCGGTGATGTAGCCGGCTTCGTCGGCGGCGAGGAAGGCGACGCACCGGGCGATCTCGTCGGCCACGCCCAGGCGCCCGACAGGGATGCCGGAAATGATTTGATCAAGCACCTCCTTAGGCACCGAGGCGACCATTTCGGTGTCGATATAGCCGGGCGCGATGGCGTTGACGGTGATCCCCTTCTTCGCGTTTTCCTGCGCCAGGGCCTTGGTGAAGCCGATCATGCCGGCCTTGGCCGCGGAATAGTTCGTCTGGCCAATCTGGCCCTTCTGGCCATTGATCGAGCTGATGTTGACGATCCGGCCAAAGTTGCGGTCGCGCATCCCGGTTATGACGTTGCGCGTCATATTGAAGATCGAGGCGAGGTTGACGTGGATCACCTCGTTCCACTGCCCCTCGGTCATGCGGTGGAGAACCGCATCGCGGGTGATGCCGGCGTTGTTGACCAGGATGTCGATCGGCCCGAGTTCCTGTTCGATCTTGGCCACGGCGGCCTGGCAGTCGGCGAAGTGGGAAACGTTCCCCTTCACGATGGTCACGCCGAGTTCGGACGCCGCGGCCTTCGCGGCGTCCTCGTTGCCCGCATAACCGGCCGCCACCTGGTAGCCGGCGTCCTTGAGCCGGGCGCTGATGGCGCGCCCTATCCCGCGGGTGCCGCCCGTCACGAAAGCCGTCCTGGGCATCAGCTTCCTTCCCTCTTGTCGCGGCGGCGCCGCGGACCGGAGCCGCTGAACGAAAGGTGTAGCCGATCAGGCTTTAGAACCAACCCCGCTCATTCGAAGAGAGCAGGGAAACTGCCCGGCGCCGAGGCGTCAGGCGGCCTCCACGCACATGGCCACGCCCATTCCCCCGCCCACGCACAGGGTGGCGAGCCCCTTGCCAGCGCCCCGGCGCTTCATCTCGTGAAGCAGGGTCGTGAGGATGCGCGCGCCGGAAGCGCCGATCGGATGGCCGATGGCGATCGCGCCGCCATTGACGTTGACCTTCTCCGGATCGAAGCCGAGCTCGCGCACCACCGCCAGGGACTGGGCGGCAAAGGCCTCGTTGGATTCGATGAGGTCCAGGTCGCCGACTTTCCATCCGGCCTTCTCGAGCGCCTTGCGCGTGGCGGGAATCGGCCCCGTGCCCATGATCTCGGGCTCGACCCCCGCATGGGCCCACGATGCGATCCGCGCGAGCGGCTTCAGGCCCCGACGCGCCGCTTCCTCGGCGGTCATCAGCACCAGGGCCGCAGCGCCGTCGTTTAACCCCGACGCGTTGGCCGCCGTGACCGTCCCATCCTTCGTGAAGGCCGGGCGCAGGCCCGAAATGCTCTCATAGGTGACGCCGTGACGGACGTACTCGTCCTGATCGACGACCGTGTCACCCTTCCGGCCCTTGACGGTCACCGGCGCGATCTCGTTGGCGAAACGGCCCGCCTTCTGCGCGGCCTCGGCCCGGTTCTGGGAGGCGACAGCGAACCGGTCCTGGTCCTCGCGAGTGATCTGCCACCGGGCCGCGATGTTCTCGGCCGTCTGACCCATGTGATAGCCGTGGAAGGCGTCCCACAGGCCGTCCTTGATCATCGTGTCCACGAGGCCAAGATCGCCCATCTTCTGCCCTGCGCGCAGGCTCGCCGCGTGGGGCGCCTGGCTCATGCTTTCCTGGCCGCCTGCGATCACGATGGCCGCATCGCCCGCAGCGATCTGCTGGGCGCCCAGGGCCACCGCCCGCAGGCCTGAACCACACAGCTGATTGACGCTCCAGGCGGGGCTCTCGACGGGAATCCCGGCGTTGACCGAGGCCTGGCGCGCAGGTCCCTGCCCAGCGCCGGCCTGCAGCACCTGGCCGAGGATGACCTCGTTCACCTGTTCGGCTGCGATTCCCGACCGCTCGATCGCCGCCCTGATCGCCTGGCGGCCGAGCTCGTGGGCTGGAAGCGCGGCGAAGGCTCCGTTGAACGAGCCAACCGGCGTACGGACCGCGGAAACGATTACGACGTCGTTCATGGCTCGGGCCTCCTGATCGCGAAAGGCGGTGGCTATATCATGGAATGAACGGTGGTTGTTGTCGGACCTCAAGCGCTGGCGCGGATTACCGCAATGCGCAATAACAGCGTCAGGCGGAGGTGACGCCAAACGTCGAGGGTTCCTGATGCCGAAAGAGAACGAAACCGGCGCCGCAAGTGGTGGCGGGGAAAAGATCATCATACAGAAATATGCGAACAGACGCCTCTACAATAAGGCCACCAGCAGTTACATCACGCTGGAAGACCTTGCCCGCATGGTCAAGGACGGAATGGACTTTGAAGTCAGGGACGCAAAGAGCGGAGAAGACATAACCAGAAAGGTTCTGACGCAGATCATCTTCGAAGAGGAGGCTCGCGGACAGAATCTGTTGCCCATCCAATTCCTGCGCCAGCTGATCGGTTTCTATGGAGACCGAATGCAGGCCTTCCTCCCGAGCTTCTTAGAGTTGTCGCTCGACAGCTTCATACGGCAGCAGGAGCGGCTGAGGTCGCAGATTTCCGCCGTGGCGCCTCCTGGCATGGGGGTGTTCGACGAACAGATCCGGCAGAACATGGCGTTGTTCGATCGGGCGATGAAGATGTTTACGCCCTTCGTCTATCGCGCCGACGAAGCTCCCCCGGCCGCCGCCGCGCCCCAGAAACCGTCCGCGCCCGCCCCTGCTCCGGAGAACGACGCCCTGGCCGAGCTGCGCAAGCAAATGGCGGCCATGCAGGAGCAGATCGCCGAGTTGACGAAGAAGGTCTGAGGCCGCGCGCGCCGCCCGTCTTTGATCTAGCCTCCCGCGCCGTTCCGGTCAGGGCGGAGCACAGTGAGTTGGCGCGGGCCGGCGTTTGCGGCGGCATGGGCCACAGCCTCGTTTGCGTCGTCGAGACCGAACTCGGTCATATCGAACTGCGCCAGGTCGACGAGGCCGGCGCGGATCATCCGGACCATCCGGGGAATCGCCTCGCGCGCGTACATCCATTTGCCGCGCACGGTGACGTCGTTGTGCATCAGCCAGTTGTAGTTGAGCGCCAGGTCTCCCTCGGCGCCGCGCAGGCCTCCCATCAGCACCACCCGCCCACCCTGACGCACCGCAAGGACGGCAGCGAGCACCTGCGAGGCTGAAGCCTCCCGGGGCAGGAAATCGAGCACCATGTCGATCGGTCCGCAAGCGGCTTCGCCGATGCGGCGCCGGTCATCGGTCTCGGCGCCGGTGATCTGCACGGGCCGCACGCGCGGACCAAAGCGACGGGCGAGGTCTTCCAGCGCGCGTGCGTTGCGGCCTGCGGCGACGACCCTGCCGGCGCCCATTGCGAGCGCCACGGCGACGCCCGCGCCCCCGAAACCGCCTGTCGCCCCGTTCACGACCAGGATCTCGCCGGCCCTGAGATCGCCAGCCAGGAGGCCTCCATAGGGGACCAGCAACCGGCCCAGGGCGGTCCACCGACCAGCGTCCGCAGCCTCGATGTCGCCGATCGGCGTGACGTTCTCGGTCGGGACCAGCATCTGCTCGGCGAAGGCGCCGTGATGGTAGAAGCGATGCAGCGGCAGGGCCGCCTCGCTCCTGTACGTCCAGCCCTGCAGAATGGTGTCGGGGTTGAGGGCGTCGTCGCGCGAGCGCACCGTCGGGTCGCAATAGACCCATTCGCCCGCTGACAGTCGGGTCGCGTCGGGGCCCGTCGCGCGCACCCGGCCGACTCCGCCTGGCCCTGGGGCGACTGGCGGCTCCAGCAGGTAGTTGCGGGACCCCGAGAAGACGCGTCCGGCGTAGCCGGTGACGCCCGTCGCCGCCACGTCGACGATGATCTCGCCCGTGCCGAGCACCGGGTCGGGGAGGGTCTGGATGGCGAGCGGTTCGCCAAATTCCGTGAGGACAGCGGCTTTCATGGACGCCTTTCGGGACATTGAAGCAGCCAGGATAGCCGTTGTTTCGCGAGACTTTCAGGCCTGGTATTATCCTGGGATTGACAAGCCTATCTTGGAGGCGGGACCCAATGGCGGACCAGAAGCGGCGCGAGCTCGGAGACTTCCTGCGCGCCCGGCGAGCGCGGCTGACGCCCGAGAGCGTCGGTCTTCCCCGCCACGCCCGTCGGCGAACACCGGGTCTGCGCCGCGAGGAAGTAGCCGAGCTCGCCGGCATCGGCGTCGACTGGTACGTCCGGCTGGAACAGGGTCGGCCGGTGACGCCCTCGGCGGCCACCATCGATGCGCTGGCTCGCGCCCTTTGGCTGACAGACCCGGAACATGAGCATCTGCGGGCCCTAGCGGGTGGGGGCGGGCCCAGACCGTTCGAGCCGGAGGTTGCGCCGCCGGTCCTGCTTCGCCTGCTCGAGAGCCTGACCCAGCCCGCCTACATTACCGGCCGCCGCCGGGACCTTTTGGCCTGGAACGCCGCGGCCGCCGATATCCTCGGTTTCGACGAGCTCGCCGAGGACGACCACAACATACTCGTGGCGATGCTGACCTATCCGCGCAGTCGCGAACTTTTTGGCCCCGGCTGGGCCGACGAGGCGCAGCGGATGGTCGCCCAGTTTCGCGCCACCCACGACCTCTGGGCTGGCGACCCGGCGTTCACAGCGCTGCTGCGACGCCTGCGGGAGGGCTGCCCCGAGTTCCAAGGCTGGTGGGAGCGGCACGACGTCCGACGCCCGGCTTCGGGGATCAAGACACTGCGCCACCCCACGAAAGGCGTGATCTCGTTCGAGCACGCGAGCTTCCAGGCCAACGACGACCTGGGGCTTAAGCTTGTGATCTACACCCCCCTCACGGGGAATCACCCTCAGAAGATTGAGTAGCCGCCGTCGATCACGAAGGTGTCGCCGGAATGGTAGGCCGAGGCGTCCGACGCCAGGTAGACGGCGATCCCTCCGAAATCCTCCGGCTCGCCCCAGCGGCGAGCCGGCACGCGGGGGATGACCCGCTCGGCGAATGCGGGATTGGCCTGGGCGCCGGCGGTCATGTCGGTGGCGATCCAGCCTGGAAGCACGGCGTTGGCCCGCACGCCGAAGCGCGCATGTTCAACGGCGATCGCGCGCATCATGGAGATCACGCCGCCCTTGGTCGCGGCGTAGGCCTCATTGCGGGCGGCGCCTTCGATGGCGGCGAGGGAGGCGGTCACCACCACCGAGCCACCGGGCGAGCCGCCCCGCGCCCGGGCCGTCATGTGCTTGCAGGCCTCGCGGCAGGTGAAGAACACGCCGTCCAGGTTCACCGCCAACACCCGCCGCCACGTCTCGACGGTCATCTCGGAGAACGAGGGCGCGCCTCCCCCAATACCCGCATTGGCGATCACGCAGTCGACGTGGCCGAGCTTCTCGACCGCCTGCGCCATCGCGGCCACGACGGCGGTCTCGTCGGCGACATCCACCTGCTGGGCGAGGACGCGTCGGCCCGTCTTCAGCAGTTCGCCCTCGGCGTTGGCGTTGTGACCTGCGTTCGAGCCCCAGATCGCCACGTCTGCGCCGGCCTGTGCGAGGGCTCGGGCCATGCCCAGGCCGATCCCGCGGTTGCCCCCGGTGACCAGGGCGACCTTTCCCGTCAGGTCGAACGGCGCATAGGCCATGGGCGCATCCTCTCTTTTTCTGAACGGGCGTGATCCGACGCCCCGCTTGCTCGCGCGCGACAAGGGGGACCTGTCGCCGCGTCCGTCAAGCCGCCCGCCTCAGAAGAGGACGCGCGGGTTCATGATCCGGAACGGGTCCAGGGCCCGGCGGATGGCTCCCATTGCCTCCACCTCGGCCGCGCTCTTGTATCGCCTGGCCTCGGCCGTCTTCATCGTTCCCAGCCCGTGTTCGGCGCTGATCGATCCGCCCAGGGAGGCGACAAGGTCGTGCACCAGCCGCGCGCCTTCGTCCCGGCGCTCGATATGCGCCGCGGACTCGCCCCCTTCGGGAGCCAGCACGTCGAAATGGATGTTGCCGTCGCCGACGTGGCCGAAGGCGTCGATCCGGACGTCTGGAAACGCCTCGCCGATGCGCCGGGCGGCTGTCTCGAGGAATTCGGGGACCCGGGACACCGGGACCGAGACATCGTGCTTCCAGGCCGGCCCCTCCCGCTTCTGGGCCGCAGACTGGTTTTCGCGGAGCGCCCAGAAGGCGGCCGCCTGAGCCTCGCTCTGGGCCACGGCAGCATCGAGAATCACGCCCTTTTCGAACGCCGCCTCGAGCAGGGCCTCCATATCCGCCTCTGCGCCACCGGGACGGCCGCCCGCGAGCTCGACCAGAACGCACCACGGGGTTGGCGTCGACAGAGGATCTCGCGCGCCCGGGATGTGCGCCACGGCGAGGCGCAGGCCTAGGGCGCAGATCAGTTCGAACGCCTCGATCTCCCCGGTGCGTTCCTTGGCGAGGGTGAGGAATTCGAGGGCGGCGTCAGGTGTGGCGACGCCGGCGATGGCCACGGCGCGAGAGGCGAAGGGCGGGAACAGCTCCAGCGCCGCGGCGGTGACGACGCCCAGCGTCCCCTCGGCCCCGATCAACAGCTGCTTGAGGTCATAGCCTGTGTTGTCCTTGCGCAGCCGCTTGAGGCCGTTCCAGATCCGCCCGTCGGGCAGCACCGCTTCGAGGCCAAGGACCAGGCTGCGCATTGGCCCATAGCGCAGGACCGCGGTGCCCCCGGCGTTGGTGGAGACCAGGCCTCCGATCGTCGCCGAACCTTCCGAGGCGAGGCTCAAGGGGAACCTTCGGCCGGCGGCGAGGGCGGCTTCGTGCGCCGCCGCCAGGGTCACGCCGGCCTCGACCACCATGGTGTCGTCCACTGGATCGACCTCACGCACGCGGTTCAGGCGCGTGGTGGAGAGCAGGATTTCGCCCTGCGGGATCTGGCCCCCGACGAGGCCGGTGTTGCCGCCCTGGGGCGTGATCGCGACGCGAGCTTCCGCGCACATGGCCACAACCTCCGCCACTTCCTGGGTGTCGCGGGGCAGGACCAGGAGGGGCGTGCCCCCGCTCCACCGCTCGCGCCACTCCACCAGCCTGGGCGCGAGGACCTCCGGATCCTGGCTCCAGCCGGCAGGCCCGAGGCGCGCCTTCAGGCGCTCGATCACAAGGTCCAGGGGGGAAGGGTCCATTGGCGGCATGTAAGCGCCCGCGGAAGCGCCCGTCACCCCACGTGACCGGCGGCGCGCCGCAGCCGGTCATTGATCGCCTCTCCAAGGCCGTGCTCGGGAATCGGCGCAACTGCGATGGCGGACGGCGCGGTGGCGTCGGCCGCGCGAAGAAGGGCGAAGAGCCGCGCGGCGGCTTCCCGCAGGTCTTGCGACGCGCTCAGCTGGAAGACGTTGGCCCCCTTCGGCGCGGGGCCGAAGGCAAGGTAGGCCTCGCCCTCGCCAGGCTCGCTCGCCGCAAGGCGGACCGGCGCGCGCGGCGCGTAGTGGCGCAGCAATCGTCCGGGCGAGCGGTGCACATGGTCGTCCGCCACGCCAAGCGGCCCGAGCAGCGCCTCGAGGACCTCGCGCGTGACCGCGCCCGGGCGCAACAGGCGCGGCGGCCCCTCGAGGAGGGCCACCACGGTCGACTCCACCCCAACTGCGCACGCACCGCCGTCGAGACCGGCCGCTGCGAACTCGCCGGTCTCGTCCATCGCATCCTGGAAGGTGGTGGGGCTTGGACGGCCAGATCGATTGGCCGACGGCGCCACCACGGGCCTGCCGAACCGGCGCAGGGTCTCCAGGGCGAGGGGATGGCCGGGCGAGCGGACGGCGACGGTCTCGAGACCGGCGCGGGCGAGATCGCACACCGCGGCGCGATCGCCGGACGGCAGGACGAGGGTCAGCGGCCCCGGCCAGAAGGCCTGGGCCAGACGCTCCGCCCGGTCGTCGAAGCGGCCGACCCGTCGAGCCATCTCGAGGTCGGCGACGTGGGCGATGAGAGGATTGAACCGCGGCCGTCCCTTGGCCTCGAACACCGCAGAGACCGCGGCCGGATCGGAAGCGGCCGCCGCCAGGCCGTAGACCGTCTCGGTGGGCAGGATGACCAGCCGTCCGTCGGCGAGGGCCGCCACGGCCGCTTCGACGTCTGTGGGATGGATTGGGCGCACGCGGCGACAAAGGCTCCAGGACCGCGGCGAAGCCTCGCCTCCGGCGGTTCGGCGGCTTACCGGGGCGCGGCGAAATGTTCTAGGTTGATCGCCGCCGACCACACCAGTGCAGGAACGTGCATGAGCTACAAGCCCCCGGTTCGAGACCTGATGTTCTCCCTCAAGGAGGCGGCGCAGGTCGGGCGCCTCGGCGCGGCCTTCCCCAACGCCGACGAGGAGACGGTCTTAGCCATTCTGGACGCGGCCGGCGCGTTCTCCGCCGAGGTGCTGGCGCCCCTCAACCGCACGGGCGACACGCAGGGCGCGAGGCTCGAAAACGGCGCCGTACGCGCCCCAGACGGGTTCAAGGAGGCTTATGAGGCCTTCGCGCGCGGCGGCTGGAACGGCCTCTCGGCGGACCAGAGCCATGGCGGCCAGGGACTGCCCAGGGCGCTCGAACTCGCAGTCTACGAAATGGTGCAGGGGGCGAACATGGCGTTCGGCCTCTGTCCGATGCTCACCCAGGCTGCGATCGAGGCCCTGACCAACCTCGGCGACGATCGCCAGAAGGCCACCTACCTGCCCAAGCTCGTCTCGGGCGAGTGGACGGGCACGATGAACCTGACCGAGCCGCAGTCGGGTTCCGACCTCGCTTCCATCGCCACCCGAGCCGTCCCCGACGGCGCCGGGGGCTACGAGCTGACCGGCCAGAAGATCTTCATCACCTGGGGCGACCACGACCTGACCGAGAACGTGGTCCACCTGGTCCTCGCCCGCATGCCCGACTCTCCGCCCGGCTCGCGCGGGCTCTCGCTGTTCCTCGTCTCCAAGCGGCTGGTGAACGACGACGGCTCGCTCGGCGCCGCCAACGCCGTCAAGGTGGCGAGCCTCGAACACAAGCTGGGCATCCACGGCTCACCCACCTGCGTGATGCTGTTCGAAGGGGCCAAGGCCCAGCTGGTGGGCGCGCCGAACCAGGGTCTGGCGAACATGTTCGTCATGATGAACGCCGCTCGCCTCGAGGTGGGCGTGCAGGGAGTCGGCATTGCCGAGCGCGCCTATCAGCAGGCCCTGAACTTCTCGCTCGAGCGCAAGCAGGGCCGCTCCGCCTGGACCGGCGCCCTCCCCTCGAGGATCTTCGATCATCCCGACGTGCGCCGCACGCTGATGCTGATGAAGGCGAAGATCGAGGCCGCGCGCGGTCTGTGCCTGACCACTGCAGTAGCCGCCGATCTGGCCCGCTTCGCCGCCAATCCTGTGGACCGCGAAGAAGCGCGCATGCGCGAGGACCTGCTGACGCCGATCGCGAAGGCCTGGTCAACCGACATGGCGGTCGAAGTCGCGTCCATGGGCCTGCAGGTGCACGGCGGCATGGGCTTCATCGAGGAGACCGGGGCCGCCCAGTACTATCGCGACGCCCGGATCCTGCCGATCTACGAAGGGACCAACGGCATCCAGGCCATCGACCTGATGGGTCGCAAGCTCGCCATCGGTAAGGGCAAGGCCGTGCGGGAGCTGGTGGCCGATATCTTCCCCACCGCGGCGGCGCTCAAGAGCGCGGACGACGCCTGGCTGCACGCGATCGGATCGCGGCTCGAGGCCGGTCTGGCGGCGGTCCAGTCCGCGAGCGGCTGGATGCTGGAGCGACGGGGCCACGCCCAGCCCGACGCTCTCGCAGGGGCGACGCCCTACCTGCGCCTGATGGGCGATGTGGTCGGGGGCTGGATGCTCGCGAAGGGCGCCCTGGCGGCCTCCAGCCGCCTGGCGGACGGAGAGGGACCGCAGGACTACTACCGCACGAGGATCGGCCTGGCGCGGATCTATTCGGAGCAGGTGCTCGCCCAGGCGCCCGCTCTCGCTGCGGCGGTTACGCAAGGGGCCATCGACCTGTTCAGGGCCACGCCCGAGGCGCTCGGCGCCTGACGCCAGCCCAGCGCAAACCCCGTTCGGACGGAACCGTCTGAACGGGGATGAGCTGTCCGTATCCGCTCCGTGCCAATGCGTCAGGCTCGATCGCTTCGTTTCGATTTGACGTCGAAAAAGTGACGTGAATTCGCCGAAAATATTGTACGAACTTGAGCAGAAGTGTTAGCTCTACGTTAGGCGCTCCAGGCGCCGAAGTAAGCGGACATGGAGGGACACTTGACCGGAAAGGCACGACTCATCGGCGCCGCCGCGGCTGCGGCTATCCTCGCCGCAAGTTCCGCGAGCGCCACTTCGCTGACCCTAGGCGGCGGCTGGCAGGTCTTCCAGTGGTTCGACGGTGTTGGTTCGTCGATCGGAGAATATACATTCACCATCACCACCCCGGCGCCGGAGTTGTTCCAGATCGCCGATGGGTACGACGCGGGAGACGAATTCGCCATCTCCATCAACGGAGGAGCTCTGATTCCGACGTCGGTATCGGAATATAATCCCGCCGTTTACAACCCTCTGTACTATATCGGCGACAACTGGAGCGCCGCGTTTTATCCGGACGAGGCTCCTTTCTTCAGCCACCTTTCCCTGATCCTTCCCGCAGGGTCCTACGACATCACAGGAATGGTGACCCAGAACTCCCAATTCGTTTTCGGTGACTGCAGTGCCTGCGGAGCGGGGGCGGTGCAACTCACCTTCGTCCCGGAACCGTCCGACTGGACGCTCATGCTTCTGGGCTTTGGCGTTCTAGGCGGCGTTCTCCGCCATCGCGCAAGGGCGGTCGCGGCAAAGGCCTGACGCGCACCCCTCGACCTTAGTCAAAGGGCCGCCCGATGGGCGGCCCTTTTCGTTTGTCCGTCTTCGCCGACAAGACGCCGCCTAGAGCACGTCCCGTTCAGGCGGAATCGCCTGAACGGGATCAACGTGGTCTAGATTCAAGAGCTTAGAGCCTGATTCAACGTTCGCATCTGTTTCCGTACAAACGCATCAGGCTCTAGGCTCGGCGGCGTCTCGCGACAGTCGTCAGGGATTGGTCGGACCGCGTGGCGTGCCTGCCGGAGCGCTCGTGCTGAACGCGTTCGCAGACACCCCCGAGTAGAGATAGTTTATCAGTCCGAACAGATTGCGAACGTCCGGCGATCCGTTCCCATAGATGTAGTTGTACCCCTGCCCGGACTTAACCGTATAGTAGCCGTCATAGCCCGGAATATTCATGTGGTAGAACTGCTTGGAAGCTGGCGCGCTCGACCCGCCGGCTGCGATCTGGGTCGCCCCGGCAAAGTAAAGCGCATAGTTGGCATTGCCGATCCGGCCGGAACCCGGCACGCCGCTTTTCGACAGGGATTCGACCAGGAGCGCGAGGGCTCCCGCGAATTCCGGCGACGAGACCGAGGTGCCGATGAACCCGTACCGGCTACCGCCAATGGTGACGAGGACATAGCTGCGGTCCGGCCCGCAGGGCAGCTTCGAAATGCCCGCAGGGCATCCGCCGACCATCATGCCCACGTCAGGCTGCGTGCGCGCCGTGCTCGACCCGGTGCTGACGAAGGTCTGGTAGGGCGGCTGGGCGAAGACGACACTGAGACCGCCCCCAGCGCCCCAGTACCCGCCGCTCACATTGGTCCCCAAGCCATAGATGTCATAGGGGATCTCCGGATCACCAAAGCCGTTCTCGGCAACATAGGTCGAGACGAGGGACCCCGGCGTATAGGACGTGATCAGGTTCCCGCCGCCGACGGAGATCATGTTGGGATCGTCCGAAGGGTTCGACACCCCCAGGACAAACTTCGCGTTTGGGTTGTGCAAGAAATAGGTGAGGCTCGGGCAGAGCAAAGCCGCTTCGTCGCCGGAACTGGCGAGCCAAGTGACGCCTTCAAGAGATCCGATCGACAGCAGGGTGTCGTAGATCCCCAAAACATAGCTGAAGTCGGCCCCGTTATTATACGCCGGCAAGTAGGTCTGCTCGCATCCGCCGAACGAGCTACTGACGACATCGAAGGGTGTCGAACTGGGCAGCACACATACGCCGGTCGACAAATTGCAGGCGTCGCCAATCACATAGTCGTAGGCGTCGAGTATGTGCTGGTCCGAAAGGTCGGGAATGCTGACCTGGCTGACGTTGGCGCCCGGCGCGCCGCCGAGCTCCATCTGCACATCGAGCGAAGCCTCGTCCGTGCCGCCATCACCGACGCCCCCGTAGGACCCGCCGCCATCGATCGGGATGTAGGTGAAGGTGGGCGGCGCCTTGCCGGTGATAGCGGTCCAGTTGCTGTGTTCGAACATCGCGGCCACGTCCGAATTCAGCGGCATCGCCTCCATGACGAAGGCAAGATTCACGCCGGTTCCATCCAGCCTGCGGCCGTCCGGAAGTATGGTCTGGTAGGACGGATAGTCGTAGGCTTGTTTCATGTCGTCGAAGTTGTAGCCGCCGGCAGGTCCATTGATGTTCTGCGGCGCCAGTCCTTTGAGAGAACTCTGGACAGTCAGTTCCCGGGTCGACGCAAAGCTTGGAATTTTTGCCCCGAGCGCCGCAAGATTGGCCGGGATGACTACGGGATTGGACGAGATGACCCGACTTCCCCCGGTAGACGTCGGAATCGACTGGAGATTTGCCTGCAAGTACTTGCCGACCAGGGCGGCCGTGCCGGAGACCTTGTACGAGAACATGTGGGTCTCGGTGATCTGCAGCCCGGCCGCGACGAGCGCCGCCTTCATCTGTGCCATGGCCGCCGACGAGGGCCCGAACTGGGCCGCCACCTGCGCCGGGGTCAGCCATTTGTGATAACTTGATGATCCCTTGGTCTGCTGCGCCTGGATCAGCGCCTTCATCTGCGTCTGGTTCTGTAGCGGCAGGTAGACGGTGAACTGCACCAGCTGGGTGGCGGCTACGGGTGTAGAGGTTGTCGCCGCGACGGCGTCGGCGCTTCCGGCGGCCAAAGCGATTGCTGAGGCGGCGCCTGCGAGCCAAGATACTCCCATTGAAGACCCCTTTGCGTGAAAGTGCCTTTGTGTCGAGCTGTCGGCGACAATGCGTCGATTTTGATGCAATTGTTAAGTTATAAACGAGCTTGGCGCAAGGCATTCGTACTTAATCGAACATACGAATCACCACTGGGCGCGGCGGCGACGAGGTGAATTCAACCGTCACCGTCCGGATCAGTCGGTCCGAACCGTCCGGCCCCCGCGCCTCAATGCGTAAGCTGACCAGCTTCGCCGGGAGCGGCGGGCCGCCGGGCTTCGCCGAGCTGCCTCCGACCTGCCCGTTGGGTTGCATGACCTGAAGAGCGAGCGGTGACGCGACACTTGGATCGAACGAGAGGTTTGGGGGCGTGAGGGTGACCGCCGGCGCTACGCGCGCAAAAACGTCAGGCGTCATATCGGCCAGGAGACCCAACTCATCCAAAGCCGAGAGAGGGCCGTGCGAGCGCGGATCGGAACCGGGCGCGCCGTCGCGCATGCGGATCAGCGCGTCTGTAAGGCCCTGCGCCTGTCCCGGATCCGCTCCGGCGAGCTGGAACAGCCGCAGGATCTCCGGCGGCGTCATGAAGTTGAGGGGAAGTTTGCCGCTTTCGTCCTCCGGATCCACCAGCACGGTGTCGGACCCAAAGCCGAGGGCCCGCGTGCGGCCGTCGGCGGCCCAGCGGGACGAAGGATCTGACAGCGCAAGCTGGTGGACCGCGATCGCCGTGGCCGCTTCCGCATCGGCGTCGAGTTGCGCCCGCCGCAGCTCCGCGGTCGCGCCGGCCAACTCGGCGCGTCCGGTCGCCAGGGCCTGGATCGCGGCGTCGGCGACGATCCCCATTACCGCGACTGCTGCGATCATCGCAAAGCCCCGCTCGCGACCCCAAGAGCGCCCGCTGCTCCGCTGGGGCCGCGCTCTAGTCTTTTGATTTGACGTGCTTTCTTGCGACGAGCCCGTTCCCACTTCTGCGGAAAGCGCTCGAGGCCCGCTCACGGGATGCCTGAGGTCGGCAGCAGGCTCTTCAGAGTCTGCAGCTTCTGGCGCAATTCGTCGGTCATGCCCTTTGCGTCGCCTTCCCCGCGCACCACCCGCGGCCGCAGCAGGACGATCAGCTCCGTCCGTTGGTCGTTGTTGTTGACCTGCCCGAACAGCGCGCCGAGCACCGGTATCCGGCTCAGGTATGGCAGACCCGATTTCGTATGAGTGCTGGAATTGCTGAAAAGTCCTCCCAGGGCGACGACTTCCCCATCGCCGACTGCGATCGCAGTCGCGATGCGTCGCGTGGAGAACTGGGGAGAATCGATATCCGAAACCGTGTTCGGCACGACATCGCTGACTTCCTGCGCGACATCCAACAACACCAGGCCACTACTGTTCACGCGAGGCGTGATCTTCAGAATAATGCCGGTGTCATGATAGTCGATCTCATTGATCAGCGGTGCGTTCGTCCCGACTGTACTTAGTGCCGAAGCCGCTATGACCGGAACCTGATCCCCAACCTGAAGCGACGCTGTCTGGTTGTTGAGGACCATCAGCTTCGGCGCGGATACGACCTTGATCTTGGTGAGATTCTCCAGGGCGCTCAGGTTCGCCGAGATTGAGCTTCCGTTCGTGAAGAGAACGGACAGACCAGGGAAGGTCGGGGTGAGCGCAGGGAGTGCGCCTTGCGTCAGGGTCGTCGTTGCGACCTGGCTGAGCGCTCCGACACTGTTGGGAGTGGCGAAGCTCCACTGCACCCCGTACTGCATCTGGTCAGTGAGGGTCACCTCCACGATGGCAGCCTCGATGAGCACCTCCGAGGGGGTCACATCGAGCTTGCGCAGCGCATCCTCGATGATCGAGTAGTCGCGCGGCGTCGCGTAGACCACGACCGCATTGTTCGTCTCGTCACTGCTGATTTTGGCGTGCAGGCCCTCGGTGGAGATGTCGACGTTCACAGACCCGGAGCCCGGACCCGCGGGCTGCTCGTCGGCTCCTGAAGCGCCGGGCGTCGGAAGCGCCGACACGGCCTGCCCTGGTCCTGGCGACATGGTCGGGGCGGAAGGGCCCGGCGGGGCGAGCGTGAGATCGTCGTGTGTAAGCACATTGGATCGCGGCCCCGTCGCCGCGCCCTTCACGGCCGCGCCGAACGCGCTGGCCAGGACCTTGGCCAGGTCCGCCGACCGCCCGTTCTGGACGCGATAGACGAAGATGCGCCGCTCGTTCGATTCGCCTTCGCGATCGAGGATCTCCACCCAGCGCCGGACATCTTCGAGGTACTGGGCCTGCGCAGAGACCGCCAGAATGCCGTTGATACGGTCCATGGCGATGAGCCGCACCATCCCCTTGGTAGGCGCAGAATCGGCGTTGATAAGTTTGTCGAGCTCCGGCGCCAGAAGCCGTGCGTCCGAGCGCTGGGGCACGTAGAGGGCGAAGGAGAGGTTTCGGAGCCAATCCACGTCGAACTGCGCAATGAGCTCCCTGGCGGCCTGCCTCTGGCCGGCCGTCCCGGCGATCACGACCAGGCGTCGAGCCGAATCTGCCTGAACGAGCACATTGGGAATGACCGGATCGAGCAGGCGCCGGAGCGCCTCCGGATCGACGAAGCGCAGCGCCACGGTCTCGGTGGCGAAACCCGGCTGATCGCCGGCGGCGATCGGCGCCTGGGCCGCCGCCTCCGCCGTCGGCAGGATCGCATAGACGCCGTCGCGGACCGTCATGGCCAGCCCACTGTTCGACAGCGCCGCTTCGAAGAACGCCAGGACATCGGCGCGCGCGATCGGCCGCTGGGTGACGACGTTCACGCTCGTATGCAGGCCCGGCGGAACGGTGAACTGCAGCCCCAAGAGATCGCCGAGTATCGCCTTGGCGGCGACCGCGACGTCAGCGTTGGGAAAATCCAGACTGAGGTCGCCGGGCCTGATCCTGACGACCTGAGGAGGCGAGGGGATCGGCGCGGGGGAGGCGCCCGGCACGATGGTGACGCGCACGCCGGACGCCTGGGCGGGCGGCGTCTGGGCGAAGCCCGGCTGAGCCAGGACCAAGGCCAGGACGATAGGAAGCACGCGCCTCAAGGCATCGACCGGATCGGAGCGGTCGGCGCAGGCTGGCCGCCTGAAACGGTGAGCAGGCGTGTCGCCTCCCCCGACCGAAGGCGAACGCCCTCGGCAGTGATCGAGTCGACGCTCCAGCCGAGCAGGGTCGAGCCTGGGCGAACTGTCGTCGTGGTCCCGTCCGCCAGGCTCAGCACGGCCAGGGTTCCGCCCTTCGATCGGATCGAGCCCGCCAGCTTGAAGTCCTCAAGTCGTTGCGGCCCCACGCCTGACCCCGCGGCGCCGGCGGGGCGGCGGGTGGGCGTGAACAGGGGGCGCTGCAGGGCGGCGGACGCATCCGGCGGGGCGATGGGGCTGAAGCTTGGCGCCGGTGTCATGCGAACGGGCCTCGCCGACGACCCCTGCGACGCCTGGGGACCAGCGAGTTCGAACAACAGAATCGCCGCGAAAACCGCGGAGAAACAGATCGGCAACGAATCAGCGGCTGTAGGCCACATATGGCGCCCCGATATCGAGCATGACATTCATCGCGCCGGCACGTCCAGCCGCAGCTTCAGGATCGGTCGCGAACGATACGGAATCGACCACCAGATATGGCCTTGCGCGCGCCAGGGTCTGCAGGATCGCGACCGCCTGAGGCAGGTCCGCCCGGATGTCGACGCTCATCCGCGACAGCCCCGGGCTTCCAGCCTGTGGCCGTATGGCGTTGACGGTCGCCCCCTGGGCGGCGACTGCGGCCAGCACCTGGTCGGTCGCCCGTGTCGTGGCGGCGTCGGCGTCCGGCGGCCCGAAATCCCCGGACTCCTCAGCCAGTCGCCTGAAACGGGCCTGCCACATCGGCCGCTGGGCCAGAAGCGCCCGGGCGACTGCGAGGTCGTGGGACATTCGCTCCCGCTCGGCGGCCCTATCGGAGAATCCGGCGACGAGGGGTCGGACGGCGGTCAGCCAAACCGCCGCCAGGGCCAGGACCAGGGCCCCCACCGCCAGCAACCGTCGTTCGCGCGCCGTAAGACTCATGGCTGTGGCGACCACACCTGAATGGAGACGTCGAATGGAACTCCAGACGCAGCGCCTCCGCCGACATCCGAAGCGGCGTTACGCACATTGACGAAGTCGGGCGCCGCGCGAAGCGCCGCCGTCACGTCCACGCCCTCCCGGCGATAACCAGAGAGTCGGATCGTCTGGCCGCTCCAGTTGAACCGCTCCACCCACGCGCCGTCAGGCAGATAGCGGCTGACCTCGTCCAGCAGACGCAGCGGTTCTGCCCGCTTCCGGGCGACGAGGATCTCTCTGCGACGCGACTCCTCGGTCAGCACCCGCGCCCTGAGCCGCTGAACTACCATCAGGCGGGGGCGCAAAGCCGTGAGCTCGGCGCGGAGCTCCCGCGTCCGGGCGACGTCCTGCGCCAGGAAGACGGCCAGATCGATCGCGGCGAGAAGAGCCGCGAGCGTCCAGAGCAGACTTTTCCGACTGTCGGCCGCGGCCGACAGGACTGCGCCCATACTCTCGGTGAAATCGAGCGGTGGGAAACCTTCGCGGTGCTCTGCGACTGTCATTGCGCGGGGCTCGAGACCCGCCGCGCGGGCGCGGGCGACGAGGTCCAGCGCGTCCGACCTTGGGATCACTCCAACCAGCGCGCGCCGTCCGCCCCGCGCCGCCCGTCCCGGAGCCAGCGCAACCGCCGTGAAGACTTCGTCGGCCTCAAACGGGCTCAGGCGGTCGACGTCGAGCGAGAGCATCCTCATGACGTCCGAGTCGGAGGCCTCAGGCGCCCGCGCCTCGCACACGAGCACGGCCCCGATGGGCGCCCGCAGAGT
>DATHPX010000169.1:0-5045 GCA_035483335.1 Caulobacteraceae bacterium
GTGATCTCGCCCCCTTCGGTCGGAGCGCCGCCCTGGCCCTCCAGGGTGGTGGCGTGGAAGCGGCGGCGCAGGACGATGTTCACCACCCGCTGGTCGGCGGTGTAGCCGTATTTGAGGGACACCTCCTCGGGCAGGATATCGATCCGCAGGATCGCCTCCACCGGTATGTTCTGGACCTCGTTGAGCGCGGAGATCCGGCGACCGTTGACCAGGATCACGGGCGCCTCCGAACTGCGGCCGCGATCGCTGCGGGTCTCGGGCGCCAGCTCGCTGAGCAGTTCGGTGACCGTGCTCACCCCGAACGACTGGATGTCCGAGGGGCTGAGCTGGAGCTCCGGCTTGATATCCCCGACAACGGCTCCGTACTCGGGCGGCGGATGACCGGTCACGGTGACCTCCGACACCGTCGAGCCGGAGTTCGCCGCGTCCCGCGCGTCTGCAGCTTCGTCGTCGGCGGTGCTGTTGGCGGCGCTGCTCCCATGACCCGCCGCGGGCGGCGCTGTCTGCGCGGCCGCGCCAAGGGCCGCCGCCGACAAGGCGGCTGCCGAGACTGCCCAGGCGGAGCGGGCGAAGCCGCGGCGTCCAGGTTTCACGTTCAATCGACTGTTCCCCACCGCGCCGTACTGCGCGTCTCGCCGATGCGGGGCTTTCTTTGCCTGATGATGACAGGGTTATGAGCAACGGCGCGGGTCCTGTTGCCATGCGCCGGAGTGACGTCCAAAAGCCACAGGCCGGGAGCCGGTAGACGAGGAAGGAGCCTCCCATGGACGGGCAAGCTGCGATCAGCGAAGCCGACGAACGGGCCCTTCTCGACGCGATCGACCGCTGGCTCGAACGCAAGGTCGCGCCGGTCGCCGCACGCTACGAGGAGGCGGACGAATATCCGCACGAGCTGGTGCAGGACCTGTGCGAGATGGGCCTCTACGGAGCCCTGATCGAACCCGAATACGGCGGCCTGGGCCTTTCCGGCACAACCTATTCGCGGATCGTCGCGCGCATATCCCAGGAGTGGATGAGCCTCACGGGCTTCTTCAACAGCCACCTGATGATGGCGATGATCGTCCAGAAGTTCGGGACGCAGAAGCAGAAGGAGCACTGGCTGCCCAGGTTCGCCACAGGCGAGCTGCGCGGCGGGCTGGGGCTGACCGAGTCGGGCGCCGGAACCGACCTGCAGGGCATCCGCACCGTCGCCCGTCGCGAAGGCGACCGCTACGTCGTCAACGGCTCAAAGCTTTGGATCACCAACGTGATCGAAGGCGACGTCCTGGCCCTGCTGGTCAAGACCGACCCCGACGCCCAGCCACGCCATCGCGGGATGACCATGCTGATCACCCCGACCCGCGATCCGCAGACGCGGGCCGACCTGCCGGGGATCGACCGGGGCCGCAAGCTGCCCAAGCTGGGCTATCGTGGCATCGACACCGGCGAGATCGGCTTCTCCGACTACGCCTGCGACGCGGAACTCTCCCTGGTGGGCGGCGAGGAGGGAAAGGGATTCGTCATGGCGACGGGCGGCCTCGAGATCGGCCGGGTGAACGTCGCCGCGCGCGGCGTGGGCATCGCCCGACGCGCTCTGCAGGAGGCGGTGGCCTACGCCCAGGTGCGCACGACCATGGGCAAACCGATCGCCGAGCACCAGGCGATCCAGCTCAAGCTTGGCGAGATGGCCGCCAAGACACGGGCCGCCGAGCTCCTCGTCGAGGACGCGGCCCGCGCTTACGACGCGGGCGGGCGGATCGACATGGAGGCGGGCATGGCCAAGTGGTTCGCCACCGAGACCGCCTTCGAGGTCGCCACCGAGGCGATGCGGATCTTCGGCGCCAATGGCTACTCCAAGGAGTACCCGATCGAGCGGCTCTACCGGGATGCGCCCCTGCTGATGATCGGGGAAGGCACCAACGAGATGCAGCGGATCATCATCGCCCGCCGGTTAATCGCACGGAATCCCGTCTGACAGCGTCACGGCGACGCCTGATGATGGCGAACACGCAACTCCTGATTATCAGAAGCGTTTGACGCGGCCTGAAGGAGGCGTTTCGCTATGAAGCTCACGCACCACGCGCCGATCGATGATCCGGTCAAGACCCTCGCCGCGGGCGTGTGGGTCGCCGCCCTTGGCTTCGCCGCAGGCTTCCTCGGCTATGTCGTGATGGTCCCCACGTCCTGACCCTCAACCGCCCCGCGCGACAAACCAGCCGTTTTTGAAGCCCGCGTCGGCCTTGCCGTAGACGAAGGGCTCGCCCTCCAGCCCCGTGAGCCGGCCGCCGGCCGCCTGCAGCACGGCGTGACCGGCAGCGATGTCCCATTCCATCGTCGGGCCGTGCCGCGGATAGAGATCCGCCGACCCCTCGGCGATCCGCACCAGCTTGATCGACGAATCCATCGCCTGGGCGCGGTCGAAACCATAGCGCGCCTTCAGCTCCGCCAGGTGCTCCGCCTTCATGGTGTGGCTGATCAGGGCCAGCGGATCGTCGCCGCCCGCGCGAACTCCGATTGCGCGGGGCTCCGCGCCGGGCGCGGCGAGCTTCGCGGCGCCGCCGGAACGCGTGAACCAGGTCTCTCCGCTGGCGGGCGCCACTACCGCGCCGGCGACGGGACGGCCGTCCTGCACCAGGGCGATGTTGACCGTGAAGTTCGGATCCCTGCGCACGAAGGCCTTGGTGCCGTCGAGAGGGTCCACCAGAAAAAAGCGCGGGCCGATGGCGTCCGGCGTGCCGAACTCGCTCGCGTCTTCCTCGGAGACCACCGGAACCCCCGGGAACGCCGCCTCGAGCCGATCGAGGATGAGCCGCTCGGCGCGGCGGTCGGCTTCGGTCACAGGACTGTCGTCGGCCTTGCGCGAGACTTCCACCCCCGCGCTCCAGAGGGGCAGGATGAGCCGTGCGGCCTCCTCCGCGATCCGCGCCAGCCGCTGTCCGATGTCCTGATCTGTCATGGCGTAGCCGTTTAGGGGCGCCGCCCGCTTTCCCAAAGCGCCAAATCAGCGAACTCTTTGCCCGCATGTCGCCCGCCGACCCCGCGCCCGCCCTGCTGGCGTCCCGCCTGTCCGCTCTGCTCGCGCACGACATGGCCGGCGCGCTCCAGGGACTGAAGGCCGCCCTCGCCCTGCTGGATGACTCGTCTGACGCGGTGCTTCAGGCCGAGGCGCGCGCCCTCGCTCAGCAGAGCGCGGCGGAGCTGGAAGCGCGCCTGGCCTTCTGTCGCGCGGCATTCGCCGGCCGTGGACTCGAGGGGCCTGCTGAGCTCGAACGCCTTTGCCGGTTTGCGTTCGCCGGCCGCCGCGCCGAATTGCGATGGGCCGCGCTGGAGCCCGACGCGCCCGGACCGCTGCGGCAGGCCGCGCTCACCTTCGCCCAGCTCGCCGCCACGGCCCTGACGGCCGGGGGGGAGGCCACGCTTTGGTTGCATCGGCCTGCCGGGACGTGGAGGGCGCGCCTGGAGGCCGTCGGGCCGCGCCTGCGCGTCGATGGCGAAGGACTCGCCGGACTGAGACGGCAACAGCCAACACCCGGCGCCCCCGGCAGGTGGGCGGCCGGCGCCTTCATCGCCCAGTCGATCCGCGAAGCGGGCGGCGCCCTGGAGGTCGAACTCGGCGAGACCTCCCTGATGCTCGAAGCCCGTCTGCCAGGATCAGGCGACTGAAGCGGTGGGACCGCGGTTCGGCGCGGGAACGTCCTCCGGCTCGTCGATACCCGATGGCGCAGGGAAGACGAGCCGCGCGGTAAGTCCCTCACCCATATGCGACCGGAAGGTGAGCGTCCCCCCGAGCTGACGGGCGAAGGCCGTCATCAGGGTGCGGCCGACCCCTTCGCCCACTGCCGGCTCGACGCCAGCCCGCCCGCTGTCGGTGATCGTGAGTTCCGCCTCCTGGCCGCGCACGTGGAAGTCGACGGTGAGCGCCCCGCCCGCGTCCCCCAGGCCGTGTTTCTTGGCGTTGGTGATTGCCTCTACCGCGAAAAGGGCCAGAGGCGCGAGCCGGTCGGGATCGATGATCAGGGGATCGATCGACAGATGCGTCTCAATCTGGCCGCCCCCCACCGTCTCCGTGGTGACCAGGTTCGCAATGAGGTCCTCAAGGAACTCCCTCAGGTCCACGCGGCGCAGATCGACCCCCTGGTAGAGTGCGCGATAAATCAGAGCGAGGGCGGTGATGCGCTGGCGCGTATCCGACATCGCTGCGCGCGCGGCCGGGTCGGCGAGGGCGCGTTGCTGCATGTTGAGGAGAGACGAGATCACCTGAAGATTGTTCTTCACCCGGTGGTGGATCTCGCGCATCAGCCCGTCCTTCTCCGAGAGGCTCTCCTTGAGCGCACGGTCGCGGGTGGCGATTAGGCCGGCCATAGCGTCCATCGTCCGGGCGAGATCGCGGATCTCGGGCGGCCCGGACATGGCCTTGACCGGATGGACGTTGTAGCGGCCCCGGGCATAGATCGCTGCGATCCGGCGCAGATAGGCGATCCACCTCACCACCCCGCGGTCCGCAACGCCCCACACCGCGCTGAGGGCGAGGGCGAAGGCCAGCAGAGGCAGCAGAAGGGCAGAAAGCGGGTTCACCCACGCCCACGACAGCAAGCTGTAGGGCGCGGAGAGGAGGACATAGACGTCGTGGCCGACCAGGGGCGATGAGGTGAAGATTCTCAGCACGCCCCCGCGGGTGCGCCCCAGCCACAGCTGCGGTTCGGCGCGTCCCGCCCCAACTAGACGCGCGCCCGGTCTAGCCGGGAAGGCCGCCAGGTTGGTGCTCGCGAGGTATGCGCCCCGGGCGTCGACGACCGCCACGTCGGACTGCGGCGGTGCGGAACGGTCCGGGCGTTCCGGCTGAAGGCTGGCCAGGCTGAGCACCGCGGTCAGAACGCCCTCGAATTGTCCTTTGGCGTCCTGGGCCCTGACACTGGCGAGCACGACCGGCTCGCTCGCGTAGCTCACGCCTGGCGAGGCGGTGATGGTCATGTCGCCGCCCTGGGCCAGATCGCGGAACCACGGCCGATAGCGGCGTGCAGGATCGGGCGGCGCGGTGGCGGCCGCACAGGCCACCCGACCGATCG
>DATHPX010000170.1:0-3010 GCA_035483335.1 Caulobacteraceae bacterium
GGCGGTCCTTGAGCGCGTCCGCGCCGGAAAGGCCGGCGGCGAACACCGCCCCGACGGACAGGACGGCGCCGGCCGTCATCAGGGTCCGAAGCAGTCCGTTCCTGTGATTCACAGCCAAGACGTCCCTCCTGCATGTGGCGAGCGCATTCCGCGTCATGCAGACACCGAGAATGCGCCAGCGCCGATGTAGCTTGGCCCGCGAGTCAGCACAAACGCTCAGTTTTTCCGCCTTTTTTGGCCATCGATCGGTCACGGCGGCCGTCGACATACGGGCCCGCGGACGCAGGTCGAAGACGGCGCGCCGCTTCTTCGCTGGTCGGGGCGACGCCACTTTGCGGTCGCCGCCGGCGGGTCAGGCTGCGCTCCGGCTTGGCGGGACGGGTGTTGGGGGTCGTCGAGCAAAGGCTCGCGGGGTGGGCCCTGCTTGAAGTGAGGCGCGGATGACTTCGGTCGACCGTTCGATCGAGCCCATGCTCCATTCCCTCCAGTTCCCCGACCAGGGCGGCCAGGGGGGCGAGAAGGCGTGGGCCGTGATCTGGCTCTGCGGCGCCATGATGCTGTTCGAGATGATTGGTGGGCTGATGTTCGGCTCGATCGCCCTGGTCGGCGACGGCCTGCACATGAGTACTTACGCCGGCGCCCCGCTTATGGCTGCGGTCGCCTACGCCATGGCGCGTCGGAACGGCGACGACGCGCGATTCACCTTCGGGACGGGCAAGCTCGGCGAGCTGGCCGGCTTCGCGAGCGCCATCATCCTGGCGATGATCGCCCTGCTGACCGGCTACGAATCCGTTTCGCGGGTCTTTCGTCCCGTGCCGATCCGCTTCACCGAGGCGATCCCGATCGCCTGCCTGGGTCTGGTCGTGAACATCGCGGGCGCCTGGCTCCTGCGCCGCGACCGCGAAAACTCTCGCGGCGCAGCTCCCCTGCACGGTCAATCCCACGGGCACAGGGAAATCCGCCGGATCGTCACGAACGACGGCGTCGTCGCCGTCGAGATCTGTGAGGGCGGTGCGCCGGCCCGCTTCAGGATGCGCGCTGAGACCGGACCCGCCCTTGCGGCCGGCGCGGTCGCCCTGGAGACCGTGAGGGCCAGTGGCGAGCGCCAGAGCTTCATCATGGCCGACCGTGGCGGCTTCCTCGAATCCCTCGACGAGGTCCCTGAGCCGCACGCTTTCGATGTCCTCGTGCGTCTGGGCGAGGAGACCGTGCCGGTCGCCTTCGAGGAGGTTGTGAAGGACCCGGCCGGCGCCCGGGTCCGTCGCGACAACACCTTCCGCGCGGCGGTGATCCACGTCCTCGCCGATGCGGCAGTGTCTGTCTTCGTGATCTTTGGCCTGGTCATCGCCCGGGTCTTCGGCTGGCTTTGGATGGATCCCGTCGCGGGCGCCGTCGGCGCCTGCGTCATCTTCAGCTGGTCGATCGGCGTGATACGCGACACCGGCGCCATCCTGCTGGACATGAACCCTGACCGCGACATGGCGCAGACCCTTCGCGCGGTCATAGAGACCGACGGCGATAGACTCGCCGACCTGCGCCTCTGGAGGCTCGGCCAGGGCCATCTGGGGGCCATCGTGTCGGTCCGCACATGCCAGGCGCGTGACCAGGGCTACTACAGGGCCAAGCTCGCCGGGTTCCGCTCCCTGTCCCACCTCACCATCGAGGTTCAGACCGCTTCGTGAGCGGAGGACAGATCGGGCGAGGGTGGTGACTTAACGGTTCCTCAACGGCGGCTGCCTCAAGATAGCGGTGATCTTTGGGGAGTCTCGCTCGAGGACCCGCGACCCTACGAGAAGCAAAACGCACCGGACGCAGTCCCGTGCGAGGCTCAAAGGCGCATCTCTCCAATGCCGGGCGGGAGGGCGTACGGTGGGTGTCTCGAGGGGCGTCGCGCTCACGGGCGTGTCCTTTTGCATCCTCTGCTGGGCTCAGGCCGGCCCTGCGCTCGCCCAGGCGCCCGAGGACCCGCGTGTGCCCGAGCTGATCCAGGAGGTCGGCGAGCTCAAGGCCGAGGTTCGCGCGCTTCAGGACCAGCTCGCCAAGCTCACTGCGGGCGCCGCGGCAAATGCCCAGGCCGCCGCGGCCGCAGCTCCGGCCAAGCCGGCTGCGGCGCCGACCACCCCGGCGCCCGTGGTCGCGCAGGCCACGCCATCTGGCCAAGCTGCGCCACCCGCTCAGGCGCCGCCCTCGACGCCGCCGGCAAAGGGCGGAACGAGCGTGGCCGCGGACCTGCTCAAGGGCATGACGATCAACTTCCTGGTCGACACCTATTACGAATACAACACCGACGATCCGATCGGCCGGGTCAACCGGCTGCGCGCCTATGACGTGAGCAGCAACAGCTTCAGCCTCAACCAGGCCGATATCGTTCTCGAGAGCGCCCCCGATGTCTCCGATGGGAAACGGTGGGGTCTACGACTCGATCTGCAGTTTGGTCAGGCAACGTCGACTCTCCAGGGCAATCCATCCAACGAACTCCGGCCGGAGATCTATCGGAATATCTTCCAGGCCTACGGGACGTACGTGATTCCGGTGGGGACTGGTCTCAGCGTCGATTTTGGAAAGTGGGCGAGTTCGCTCGGCTTGGAGGGAAATTACACCAAAGATCAATTCAATTATTCAAGATCTTTCTGGTTCAATTACCTACCGTTCTATCACGCCGGGTTGCGCGTCAAGTATCAGGTAAACAGCGTTCTTGGTCTCAATTTCTGGGTCACGAACGGCACGGACCAGACCGAAGCCTTCAACAACTACAAAGATCAGATGTATGGAGTTGTTCTGACGCCGACATCACACGTCACGTGGACAATCAATTACTATCGAGGTCAGGAACACCCGGATGTGATCTATCTCCAGAATCCAAGCTCGTCGCCGCCGAACCTGCCGAACCAGCAGGGGACCTTCTTCGAGCCGATCCTGAATCCTCCGACCGGAATGCTGAACATCGTCGACACCTATGCGACGTGGGAGGCTACCCGAAAGCTCACGCTCGCAGCGGAGGGGGACTTCG
>DATHPX010000171.1:0-20909 GCA_035483335.1 Caulobacteraceae bacterium
GGCTGGGGATGCGAGGTGCATCTCACGCAGGCGGGCGACGGCCCCTGGCGTGTCCCGGAGGATCACAACCCGTTCGGTGTCTTCATCCGCACACCCGATGTGGACGCCATCGCCGCGCGGGTCGACGACTTGATCATCCGCCCCGGCGGCGTCCTGCGCCACCGCGAATGGGGACTCTACGAAGTCGGGATCGCAGGCCCGGACGGCATGCTCGTCCGCATCGGTTGGCCCTCTCGACTTATGCAAGGCCGTGAAACCGAAGCAGCGACCTGACGCTCCCGGCCGCCACTTCGAAACGCCGCGACGTCCGCAATCCACCCCAAGGCGGCCGTTCGCGGAGCTGGCTGCCGGGCAATCAGGGCGGCGTCGGGCGCCCCCGCAATTTCCGGGACCAGACGGTATCAGGGGGTGAACAGCTTCCAGTGGCCCTCGGAGATGACTTCGACGGCGCCGTCCACCACCTTGATGGCCGTGTCGTCACAGATCGCATAGGCCGGATTGGCGAGCCCGGCCGCCCATCGTTCCGCGTCGGCCATGGTGTTCTCCGGCAGGGCCGGATGATCCAGGTGCGGAAAGATCGAAAAATCGACCCATCCCAGCGCGCCGTCGCCAACGCCGGGTGGCTTCCAGCCGACGAAGTCCTCGCCGATGCGCGGGCTCATCACCATGCTGCCGGCGCTCAGTCCCGCCCAGACAAGGTTGGGCGACGACGGCAACAGGTCCGCCAGCCCCGACTGCCGCATCCAGTGGTTCAGGTACAGGGCGTCGCCGCCATTGACGAGCAGGACGTCTGTCTCCCGGACCCATGGGACCCAGCGGTCTTCGCCGATGCTGGGCAGGGCGGTTAGCTCCAGCACGCCAAGGGACTTCCAGCCCAGCTCGCACATGGGTGTGGAGGACTTGCCGGTGATGAACCGGTATGCCCCGCCAGGACTGCCCTGGGGGTGCCCATACCCCGCCGTGGGAATGCAGAGGGCGTTGCACTCGGCGATCGGCTTGCCCAGCAGGCCGACCAGCGCGTTCTCGATGCTCGGGTTCTTGATACCGGCGGATGTGAGAAGCAGCTTCATGATGTCTTCCGGCGAAATGTGCGCAGTGAAGTTCGGTCGTCGCTTAGCCGTCAGTGATCACCTGCGCGGTCGGGATACGTCAATGTCCGCTCACCACCCTTGGCCGACATTCGGAATGTTTGCTTCAGGGATTATGTTGCAGGCGGCTGGGCCGCCGTGCGTCTGTAACAGGTGAATTCGGGAGTAATCAGCGGCCCGGCGGTGCATCCGCTATGAACAGATGCGGTTCCTCTCGTCGCACCAAAGCCATTTTTCGGGAATGATCCGGGTCGTTCACTTCGCGGAAGGCCTTTTACTTTCCTGGTGACAGTCAGATAGGCGCTCCATCAGAGCGTTAGGCGGTCCGCGAACGGCCGCGAGCGAATCTTGGCCGAGTTCCGTAGATTGCCAATCTGATCCGGGCTGAGGGTTTTTCCCGATCCGGAGCGTTCACGGAACTCCATACGCTCGCCGGGCGGCATTGGGGCGCGTGCGTCAGACAGCGAAGAGGGGCCTGGGAATGAGTACCCGCCGCAAGTTCGTGCAGGCCGCCGGCGCCACGGCCGCCGCCACGGCCATTCCCGCGATCGGCGCTGCACGGGACGCGGCGCCCGTCACCGATAGGCGATCGGCGCTCGATCACGTCGTCGTGCTGATGTTCGAGAACCGCTCGTTCGACAATCTGTTGGGCCGCCTCTACGCGCCGGGCGAGATCAGGTCGTTCGAAGGCGTGACGGGTCGCGACCTCAAGAATCCGATCCCCGAATGGGCCGAGCACGGGGCCGAGCGGAAGTTCGTCCCCTACGGCGTGGCGACGAACATGAACACGCCGCGCCCTGACCCGGGCGAAGAATACCCGCACCTGAACACTGACCTGTTCGGCATACTGAACCCGGCGAACCGCCTAATGCCGCTGGCGAAGATGACGCCGCCCTACAACACGCCAGACGATCCGCACCGGCGACCCTCGATGGATGGGTTCGTGATGGATTACATCAGCGCGTTCACCGCCGAAATGAAACGGCAGCCGACGTACGACGAGTACGCCCAGATCATGACGGGTTACACGCCCGACCAAATGCCCGTCACCTCGGCCTTGGCGCGCGGCTTCGCCACCTTCGACCATTGGTTCTGCGAAGTGCCGTCGCAGACCTTCACCAATCGCTCCTTCTTCCACGCGGCGACGGCTTCCGGCTACGTCATCAACTTTCCTCCCGAGGACGCATTTCCGGTCCACAACACGGCGGAGACGCTGTTTGAGCGCTTGGAGGCGAAGGGCCTTACCTGGCGGGTCTACTGCGACCCGCCGAGCCCTCTGTCGATGACCGGCATAATCAGTGCTTCTCGCCTGCACAGCCGGTTCGCGACGAATTTCTCGACGGTCGACGATTTCCTCGAGGACGCCAGGCGCGGCCGTCTGCCCCACTACGCCTTCATCGAACCGAGCCTGTGGCATGGCCACAATGACATGCATCCGCCAGTCTCGGCGCTGCTCCACGGCGCGCCGTACGACCCGCCGTCGTCGCTTCTCGCCGGCGAGGCGCTGCTCGCTACGATCTACGACGCGGTCCGATCGTCGTCGGCGTCCGCCGGCTCGAACCACCTCAACACGCTGTTGCTGGTCACCTTTGACGAGGCGGGAGGAACCTACGACCATGTCGCGCCGCCAGCGGCGCCCCCGCCGGACCCGGCGGCGCCCGCAGGCCAGATGGGCTTCACCTTTAATCGGTCAGGCCAGCGCGTGCCGGCCATCGCGATCTCGGCGTGGATCCCCGAGCGCACCGTCGTCAACGACGAGTATCGGCACACTTCGCTCATCCGGACGATGCGCGAGCGATGGTCGCTGGGGCCGCCGCTCACGGCCCGGGACGCCGTCGCCCGAGACATCGCCCCCGTCCTTTCCCTGGAAAAGCCCAGGGCGCCGGAGAACTGGCCCGAGGTCGTTCCACGCCCCGTCCCTAAGTTCGACGTCGCGCTGCTCCCCCCGGACCTACCGGTGTCGGTTCTCGGCAAGGGATTGCTGCACGCGTCCTTGGCGTTCGAAAAGACGCTCGGCGCACGCGTGCCGACCATCCCGCCGGACGCCGATCTCACCGGCGCCGAGGCTGTGGCCATCATCCGCGACACCGCCTTCAGCCTGTTCCCAGGCTTGCGGGCCTGACCCGCACCAGGCCGCCGTCGGGCGGTTAGGACGGCGTGGATGGTCCGGGAGCCCTTGAGAGCCAATGTCCGCTAACCACCCTAATCAGTCATTCCGAACGGCTGCTTCCCGCCACGTGCGGCGCTCTGGAAGGAGGGCCGGTCAGCGCCAGAAGCGGACTCTCGCTTCCTTCCCGAATCCAGACGTCAATCGCACTTGGGTGAGGGCGGCTCGCGTCGACCCCGTCGCGGACTCGGACGCGGGCCATTTTCCATATGGTCCTTGCGGTCGTCATTGACGGGCGCTGCCCGTCAGCGTATTTAAGCAAACACTTAAATATCTTATGAGCCGTAAACGTGCAGTCGTTTCAAACGCATAGTGACACCTTCGCGGCCCTCGGCGACGCGACTCGGCTGGCGATCCTCAGCCGGCTGGCCAGCGAAGGCGACATGACCGTGCAGGAGATCGCCCGGCCCTTCGCCATGAGCCTGCCGGCGGTGTCGCAGCACCTGAAGGTGCTGGAGCGCGCCGGGCTTATCGCGCGCGGGCGCGACGGCCAGAAGCGGCCCTGCCGCCTGAATGCCGAGCGCCTGGCCGAGACGGCGCGCTGGTTGGATCACACGCGCGCGGCCTGGGAAGCGCGGTTCGACCGGCTGGAGCGCTTTCTCGCCCAACCGCAATCCCCGCAACCGACCGTCTCGAAAGGTGAAGACAGTGAGCCATGACCCCCGCGCCACCTGGGCGCTCGAGCGCGAGATCGTGCTGTCCCGCGTAATCGCCGCCCCGCGCTCCCGCGTGTTCGAGGCCTTCACTGACCCCAGCCAGATCACGCGCTGGTTCGGGCCGGAGGGCTTCACGACCGAGACCCTCGAGATCGACATCCGCGAAGGCGGCCGCTGGCGGTTCGTCTACACCGGCCCGGACGGCACCCGGTATCAGAACCGCATGGTGTACCTGCGCGTGGACGCGCCAAGACTGTTGGAGATCGAGCACGGCTCGGACTTGGACGACGATCCCGCGCGGTTCCACGTAACGATCACCTTCGATGAACAGAGCGACGGCAAGTGCGTGCTGACCATGCGCCAGCTGCATCCGACGAAAGAGCAGCGCGACGCCACCATCGGCTTCGGCGCGGTGGAATTCGGGTACCAGACCCTCGACAAGCTCGCGCGGCATCTGGGCTCGGGGGATCGATAGCGAGTTAGCCCCGCGAAGCTCGACGGCATGCGCCTGCTCCTTCCCGCCCTCGCCGTCCTCCTCGCCGCCGCGGCGCCCGCGCCCGAGCGGCTGAAGGCGCCGTTCGCGAGCCTGCATCCGGCCGCCGTGTTGCATCTGGGCAAGACCGCCGACTGGGTTCTGGCGACCGACGACGCGGTCTGGGTCGTGAGCACGGGGCCGTTCGCGGCGCACCGGATCGATCCACATACGTTCCGGGAGGCGGCCTCCGTCGAGCTGCCGGGCGAGCCTTGTGCGGGATTGGCGGCAGGCTTCGGAAGCCTGTGGGTCCCCCTCTGCGGTAAGCCCAATTCCCTGGCGCGGGTGGACCTGAAGACGAACCGCCTCACCGCCGTGTTGCCGATCGGCCCCGCCGCCGCGGAGGGCGGGATCGCGGCAGGCGGCGGCAGCGTCTGGATGGTTACGGACGCCAAGGGCGTTCTGGCCCGCATCGACCCGCAGACCGGGCGTGTGCGCCAGACCGTCGCCGTTCCGCCCGGGTCCTACAATCCGCTCTACCGGGACGGCGTCGTCTGGGTCACCGGCCACGATGCGGGTGTCGTCACCGCGGTCGACGCCGCCTCGGGAGCGGTCCTCGCGACCCTTCCCGTGGGCGAGGGCCCGCGGTTCCTGACTGCGGGGGCGGGTTCGATCTGGGTCCTGTTGCAGGGGACCGGCGAGGTCGTCCGTATCGATGCGCGCACGCGTAGGGTCTCGGCGCGGATCGCGGCCGGCCTGGCCGGCAAGGGCGGCGACATCAGCTTCGGCGGGGGGCGGGTCTGGCCGACCTTGTTTGGCGTTCCGCTGAGCGAGATCGACACGCGGACCAACGCCCTGCGCCGCCAGTGGGTCGGCCCGGGCGGAGACTCGCTGGCCTGGGCCTCTGATGGGATCTGGCTGACCGACTACAAGGCGGGGACCGTGGCCCGCTATCCCTCCGCCGCGCTCGGCCTGCGGCCGTCACGCCGCGCGCGGTAGGGACGCGTCCCTCCGGAAACGAGCGCTCGCGGGTTCGTGGCGCGAGCGGGCGGCAACGCCAGCTTTTCTGCAAGCGCGACCAAGACCGCTGCCGACCCCAGAGCGGCTTCCACCGCCCGTCGCGCTGGCGTAGCTAGGCCAAGATCGCCTGGAGGCGGGAAACATGGCCGAAGAAAGCGACGTCGTAGCGCCAGGCTTGTTGGGCTCGATCAATCACCTCGCGATCGCGGTCAGCGACTTGCCGTCCGCCATGCGATTTTTTACGCCGCTGCTGTCGCTGCTCGGATATGACGTCGGACCGATCTTCCGGAGCGGCGCCGGCTCGGAGCTGACCGTCAACATCAACCGGACAAACGGGACCGGCTTGAACATATGGCAGGCCAAGCCCGAGCTGGCGAAGCGTCTTCACGAGATGTACGCGCCGGGCTTTCACCATCTCGCGTTCAACGTCGAGAAACGTGAACAGGTGGACGCGACGCACAATCTGCTGCGTGAATTGGGCGCCGAAATCCTTGAAGGCCCGGGCGAGTATCCGTTCGGGCCTGGAGGATACTATGCAATCTATTTCCTGGGACCGGACCGGCTCAAATTCGAGATCGTGCACATGCCTCTTGCGGAAGGCCGCGCTCGCGCCTTGAGGCAGGCATTGCGCGCGGGCTGAGCCGCCGGCGCACTGCGCGGGGCGCTGGCGAGAGCGCCGGCAATTGGTCCTCTCTCGGGCGGCGCGACGAGGGCCGCCTCCGACCCGAGTCGGACATCCAAGAGCGATCCGCCCAGAGGCCTAGCCAAACCTCCCGAGGGCGGCGCACGGGCGAATCCGTGGCCGACGGTTCACCGAACCGTCTCTTTCTCTTTGGGCGCCGAAACACGGCGGGTCTTTGTCTCGGCCTTGGGCTTGGGCAGGAGGCGGAAGCGCGTCTGGCACCACGCGAAATCAACGCCTACATCCAGCAGGGCATCGGAACGCCCGCATGGGCAGGCAAATTCCATGACCGCGACGACACGGTAGGTCTCCCCGGCTACCAGGGGCACCGGCCTTCCCGTGGCATGGTTCGGGGCGGCATTGACGCAAAGAACGAGATCGCCCGGCCCGACAGCGTCGCTCATGGTTTCCATCCAGTCCCTGGGGAAAGTTTAGACCCCCACCCGCCAGGGGCAAGGACCGGTTTCCACCCTCTGGGCGCCGCCCCCGGCGCCCCGGTCGCCCCTGGTCGCGGTTGAGGCGAAAATCGACCCAACTGGGACACTTACCCGCTGAAAACGCCGGCGGCGGCGCCTACATGAAGGCGGCAGAGCGCCCAAGGGTCGGCCTTGCGCGGCGACGCGGGGAGGCGACACATGACCCGAAAAATGCCCCTTGTGGCGGCATTCGCCTTTGGGGCCGGATTGACGGCAGCCGGCGTGGCGGCAGCGCAAACGCAAACTGGAAGCACGACGCCGCCGGCCGCTTCGGCACAGCCCGCGCCCTCGCCGGCGCAGTCCACGCCCCCGCCGGTGAAGTCCGAAACGCCCACGGTCCAACACTTTGATCCGGTCGCTGGCCAGCCGACCTATTCCGCAGATCCGCCGCCCGATAGCTCGCCAGGAATCTACCTACCCTCCGTGATCCTCGGCTACGCCAGATCGGCCACCACCTGCGTCGTGATAGGTTGCGATGATGGGCCGCGAGTGGGCGGCTACGAGCCGTCATCGTCCGGGGCGGGTGAGCCGCTGCCGGTCACGCCGGGGCCATTTAGCCCGCACTAAGAGCGGAACGTCACTTGCGAGTCGGCACTGCGCCAGGAGCGGACTCTCAGGTCCTTCCCGAAACCGAACGTCGATCGCACTGAACGCCCGCGCCACCGGCCAACGCGAGCGCGGCCGGTCGTTGCCGACACACGTGTCGACAACCAGTTTCGGCCCCGGCGCCTCGACCAGCGGTGCGTGGACGCTGAGCTTCAGGATAGTGTCGTCCTCGCTGACGAAGTGCGGATAGAGCCATGCCGACTTGCGCAGCTCCGCGGGCGTGGCCTGCGGTATGAGCTCGGCCGCCCCCCGAGGAGCGGCGTTCGATGTCACTTGCCTGGATCGTCAGGCCGCGCCAGCGGAGCCCTCGCCACGACGCCGCATCGCAAGGCCCGTGATCGCCAGACCCAGGAGCATCAGCGTCCAGTCGGCGGGCTCCGGGACGGCGGTGATGTCGCCGAACAGGCCGTGCATTTCCTTGTCGATGCCCGCCGCGAAGTAGAGCGCGTTCGTCGGTCCGGACTGGCCGCCGCCGCCGAACGCCAGCTCCCAGAGACCTTCCATGGCGATGGGTTTGCCGTTGTCGCTCAGCAGACCCTCGAACGCGCCGTCGGACAGCCGATAGGCGCTGATGTAGCCATACGAGCCGTGGGTGAGATTGCCGATGAGCACGTCCCCGCTGAAGGCGCCGAAGTTGCTCGGAGCGAGCGTGACGGCCCAGGGGGACGCAAGGTCTCCGCCGCTCGCGAAGCGCCGCAGGAAAGTCCCGTTGGCCGTGAACTCGTCCACGAAGCCCGATCCCAGCGGCGCGGTGGCCGCGGAGGCGGCCGCATAGGTCACCCAGATGTTCCCGTCGATGCTCTCGACATTGTACGGCAGCAGGTCGCTCGGGTTGGAGAGCGGATCGACGAACGCGTTCGGGCCGAACGTGTGCGGATTGAAGCTGGAATCGAAGACGTCGATTTCGCCGGTCTGGTGGTTCGCCGCGTAGAGATAGGTCTGGCCGCCGAATTCCCCGAGCTCCAGCCCGGAGTACTTCGCGGGGTTGCCGCCGACGCGGCCTGGGACGACCTGCTGGGCCGAGGAGCCCTGCGCCGGATTCCAGCCGGAGATCGATCCGTCCAGATTGGAGAACAGGTACACGGCCGGACCGCCCGTCGACAGGTCGAAGCCCGGACCGCCGTTATAGGCGAGGCCCGTCAGTCCGCCGGACCCGCCGCCGCCGTTCTGGGCCGATTGGAAGCTGATCCCCGCCGCGACGCCCATGCCGTTGTAGCTCGTCACATTCGAAAATGGGCCTGGGGACGCCGTCGGATATCCCGCGTCTGCCACCACCCACGGTCCGCCCGGCGCGTGATCCATTCCCCATGGATTGACAAGTTTGGGATCGACAAAGGCCGCCGGCGAGAAGCCCTCGGCCGCCACCACCGCAGGGTCGTCCGTGACGAGGTTCGTCTGGACATACCCGCCAGCGCTGGCCGGCGCGGCCATCGCCGCCGTGACGCCCGCGCACGCCGCGGCGGCGAAGAAGGACCTCGGCGTCGCCTTCATGATCGGAGCCTTCATGGGATTACCCCCTCGACAATTGGCATTGACGGTGAGTGCAGCTTGATCAGTGTGCGAAATCGAACGAGGTCGTAAGGGCGGCGAGCCGACCAGAGGGCGACCATTGCCGATTTTTGCCGACCACGCGCGATGACAGGCGCCTTATCCAAGCCGGCGGTCGCAGCGTGGATCGATCTGGGGCGCGTCAGCGAGTTTCAGCTGGGCGCCCTTGGCGTCCGGCCGCGGATGCGCCACGTCGTGCTGGGCGAGCGGGTGATCAGACTGCAGCCGCGGGTCATGCAGGTGCTGGTGGCGCTTGCGCAGGCGCGGGATGAGATCGTGTCCCGCAACCACCTGGTCGACGCCTGCTGGGGCGGAGCGGCCGTCAGCGACGACGCCATCAACCGGTGCATCCAGAAGCTGCGTCGCCTGGCGCTGACGGAGGCCGGCGGCGCCTTTAGCATCGAGACCGTATTTGGCGTCGGCTATCGGCTGAGTTGCCCGGGCGCGATCGCCGCGGAGGAGGAGCACGCACCGGAGCCGGGCCGCACGCCGACCACCCAACCGTGGCGCGTCCCGGCCTTGCTCGCGGCCGCCTTGCTGGTCTGCGCCTTGGCGGCGTCGCTCATCGTCGAACTGACGCGCCCGTCACAGGCCAGGCTTGGGGTCGTGGTCGCTCCGTTTCAGTCAGCCGGCCCGGATCCTCTCACGCGCGGCGTTGCGAAGGGGATCGCGGACGCCGTCGCCGGCGAACTAGCCGGATCCGATGTCAAGGTCGCCGCGGCGTCCGGGCCCGCAATCGGCGCCGGCCGAGCGCGGCCTGAGGGCGCGGCGCTCGTCCTGAATGGTCTGGTCCAAGCCGACGACAAGACCCTCGAGCTGGACGCGCGCGTCGAAGACGCCGGCAGCCGCGCGGTCCTTTGGTCGGCCACCCTCTCGAGGCCGCTTGGCGAGCGGCAGGCCCTGCAGGCGCAGGCGGCGGCCAAGATCGCCGACGTTCTGCACTGCGCCCTGAACCCACGCAATTTCCAGGGCGGGCGCGCCGACGAGCAGACCTTGCGGCTCTTCCTGCAGGCGTGCGACCTCGCCCGCGATCCGGCTTCGCCTGACAAGGTCAGGGATCTGTTCAAACAGATCACGGCGCGCGAGCCGCGCGTCGCCGCCGCCTGGTCCTCGCTGGCGCTCGCGGGCGCCGCGGCGGTGCTGGCCGAACCTTACGACGCGCCATTGCCCGCGGCGCAGACCGCCAGCTTCGTCAAGGAGGCGCGGACGGCCGCCGAAACGGCTCTGCGGCTGGATCCAAGGGACGGCGACGCCTACGTCGCGCTCCATGACCTCGAGCCGCCGTACAGCGCGTTCGCCAGGCGTCAGCAGTATCTGAGCCGCGGGCTTGCGCTGCAGCCCGACAACGCCCTGCTCAACGATCGCCAGGCCCAGCTGCTTTGCCAGCTAGGCCGCCACGACGAGGGCGTCGCCTACGCTCATCGCGCGGTCAACCTCGATCCCCTCTCTCCCGAGTTATCCGACGACCTTGCGGCGGACCTCGCGAGCGAGGGGTCGATCGTCGCCGCCCGAGCGGAGATCGAGCGGGTCGCTCGCATGTGGCCGGACTGGCCGCCCATGCGCAGATTGCGCATGGCGATGGAGGCGCGGATCGGCGATCCCGACCGCGCGCTCGCGCTGCTGGCTGACGTGGGGGACAAGCGCCCCAACTATGAGCCGCCGCAACTCGAGATCTGGCGGAACCTCGCCTTGGCGCGCAAGAGCCACGATCCGGCGCAGGTCAGGGCCCTGGTGCGTGAGATCCTCGCCAAATTCGCCACCGGCCGGATCTACGCAGCCGACGCCATGCTCAATCTGGAGAATCTGGGTTCGGTCGATGAGGTCTTCGCGATCGCGGCTCAGGCCAAGCCAGCGGAGCCGCTCGATCCGGAGATCCTGTTCCGCTCCTTCGCCGGTGGCGTTCGCCGCGACCGGCGCTTCATGCCGTTGGCGGCGAAACTGGGACTGGTGGACGACTGGCGCAGCTCGAGAAAATGGCCCGACTTTTGCTCCGAGTCGCAAAACCCCTACGACTGTCGAGTCGAAGCCGAAGGGGTCGCAAACGGCGGCCGCCCCCCGGCGACCGGATGAGTGCGGTTATGGCGGTGCGCCACGCGGCCAACTAAGCTCGCGGGGGACGGTCAGGCGGACGCACGTGTTCCCGCACTACCTTCCGGGCACGGCGGCGTGGTTGCGCACGGCGACCGACCTCGTGCTGATCCTCCACATTGCCGGAGGCGTCGTGGGCGTCACCGCCGGAGTCGGCGCGCTGACGTTCCGCAAAGGCGAGCATTGGCATCGACTGGCTGGAACGGCGTTTTTCGTCGCCATGCTCGCGCTGGGATCGACGGCGGCCGTGATCCGCCTCGTGCTCAACGAAGTCGGCAACGTCTTCGGCGGCATCTTCACGTGCTACCTGGTCGCCACGGCCTGGACGACGGTCAAGCGCCCCGAAGGCTGCGTGGGGCGCTTCGAGATCGCGGCGATGCTCGCGACGATGGCGGTTGCGGCGATCGCTGCGCGCGGCGCGGCGGAAATGATTTCTGCGCATGCCGGCGGGCCGATCCTCGTCGCCACGATCGCAATGGCCGCAATCGCAGCCGCGGCGGGCGGCGCCGACCTCAGCGTGATCGTGCGGCGCGGCCTCTTCGGCGCGCAACGCGTCGCACGGCACCTCTGGCGCATGTGCCTGGGGTTCTTCATGGCGGCGGCCGCCTTCGTCACCCAGCCGCGCATGTTCCCCTCGCCAAGCCCGATCCTGCTGGCGGCGGCGAGCCTGCCGCTGACGCTGATGGTCTTCTGGCTGTTGCGTGTGGCGCTGACCAATCAGTTCAAGCGCGCACACGCCGCCGCGGCGCTCCCCACAAGAGCTGCCTAAGCTAAGGGGCGTTCGGCAGGATACCCGCTACGCCGTCGCGAGCCGCCGGCACTCGGCCTTGAAATCGTAGGGCAGGAGGCCGGCGTCGGCGCAGTCGGGCCACTTGCCGGTCTCGACCCAGTAGTCGCAGAGGCCCAGCTTCGCGCACAGCCGCGGGTAGCGCGGATCTCGAATGAGGTTACCGCGCAGGTACAGGCTGAACATTTCCCAGGCTGCAGCGTCCCACCGGGGTTTTTCGGGATCGGTCACGAAGTCGTATGATGCTCGTTCGACCAGGTCGTAGGCCTCATCGGTCAGACCGTACTCGCACAGAACGCCCAGAAGCTGCTCGCGCACGTTGCCGGTTTGGGCGAGCTCATCACGGGCGTACTGCAGGAACGCGGCGAGGCGTCTTGGGTCTTTCGCCTGCAGGTTCCTCGCAATTCGAGTTACGTTCCGAACAGCATCTTTATATAGGCCACGCGCCTTGGCCAACTGGACGAGCGTTTCGAGCCGCTCCCTGTCACGCCCGGCGTCGGTAAACAGTATGGCGTTGGCAAGGATGCTCAGGGCGTCTGGCCAGTCGACGATCAGCCGGTCATAGATCGCCTGGCTTTCCAGGTAGTGTCCCGTGCTGATCAGGAATATGCCGTAGTAGTTGGCCAGATTCAGGTTCATGGGGTCGAGATCGAAGGCTCGCCTGGCCAGGTCCAGCGCCTCCCGATGCCGGCCCACGTGGCCGCAGAACCGCGCCGCGCTGCCGAGTGCTGCCGCATCGTTCGGCGCGGTTGCGAGCGCCTTGCCGATCGCCGCCTCGCGGTCGGCCCAGCGGCCGAACGGCTCCAACTCGGCCAGCACCGGATGGACCGTCACCAGGCCAGGATCGAGCTCCAGCGCCCTCTGGGCGGCCGCGGCGATCTTGTCGCGCGCCGTGCCGTAGGGTTCGTCGGCGCCGTGACGGCGAAGCAGCAAGGCGCGGGCGGACGCGAGCCTTGCCCATGCGCGCGCGAACCTTGGAGCGAGGCAGGTCGCCTGTTCCAGCAGGCCGACGGCTGCAACGATGGCTGCAGGATCGGTGAAGTTCCCGGCATGAAGATCGCCCGCTTTCAGGAATAGCTCGTAGGCGGCTGGATCGATGGGCTCCGCTTTGGGCGCCGGCGCCAACACTACCTTCAGGGCCGCCGCGACGGCGGCGGCGATCTCGTCCTGCAGGGCGAAGACGTCGGTGAGGTCGCGGTCGAAGCGGTCGGACCAGAGCGTGGTCTCGCCGGCGCACTCGATGAGTTGGGCCGAGATGCGCACCCGCCCGCCGCTGCGGCGCACGGCGCCGTCGAGCAGGTGGGTCGCCTTTAGTTCGGCTGCGACACGCCGCAGGTTCTTGTCGGCCCCCCGGTAGTGGAAGCTGGACGTGCGGCCGATGACCTTCAGATCGGCGGCTCTTGCGACCGTCTGCTGGACCTCCTCGGACACGCCATCGGAGAAGTAGGCCATGTCGGCGTCACCGGAGAGGTTGTCGAACGCCAGCACCGCGAGCAGAGGCTCGGCGCTCGGTGCGGCAGGTGCGGCCGCGGCGGACGACTCGACGACCAGCCGATAGCCGACCTTGGTGATGGTCTCGAGGCGGAAGACGCCGGCGCCCGCCCCCTCGGAGAGCCGGCGAAGGCGCCCAATGACGCGGATGATCGCGTCCTCGCCCACGACCACGCCGCGCCAGCACTGGGTCAGGAGGTCGTCTCGCGAGACGATCTTGCCGTCGGCGCGCAGCAGCACCACCAGCGCCTGCATCACGCGCGGCTCGAGGAACTCCTCCTGACCGTCATCATGCAGGACACGGCGCATCGGCGGCTCGATCATCAGCGCGCCCAGCCGGACCGGCGGCTCGCGCGCCAGCACGATGCCGGCGAGGTCGGCATCGGCAGACGATGACGCGCGCCGGTCGGCCGGCGCCGGGTGGCTGGACGACATGGGCACCAGAAGTCCGCCCGCTGGCGTGTCCCTTGGCGGGACGCAGGCCGGAACTTATCACCAGGAACGAGGGCCGGGGAGGCGGTCCCCCGGCCCTCGCCTGATGTCGCCCCGCCTGCTTGCGGCGGGGGAAGCCTACTTCAGCGCGAGGCGGACGCCATCTCGGTGAGGTGTTGGCTCTGGCTCACCGCCGTCAGCGTCGGCAGGTTCGCGCCGGCCACCGCGCGCCCGACTGTGTCGGCGACACACGAGCGCTGCTCAAATTGTTCGGTGACCCAACCGCTGACGCGGGGGTCGCCGCAGATCTCCTTGGCCGCGTGACGGATGCGGGCGAGCGCTTCCTGCGCGCCGGCTTCGCTGGTCATGTTCAGGTCGGCGACCGACACCCGGATCGTGACCTGGTCTTGGGGGGCGGTCGCGAACGCCGGGGTGGCGCCGGCGACGATCGTGGCGGCGAGCACGGCTGCGCCGATGAAGCCGGTGGCGGAAGCGAGTTTGGAAGTCAGCATGGCGAATTCTTCCTCGATCTCAGTGGCTTCGGGTTGAAGCCCGGTGAGCGCGAGGAAACCCTCTCTCGCCCCGTCCCGACAGGGTTCCGACCCGATCTTCCGCCGATGATTTCCCGATGAAAGCGACGGCCCAGACTGCCGGAACGCGACAGGGGCCGGGGCCATTTGCGGGCCGAGGCAAGGTAGAACTGGCGCGCCGGGGGCGAAAACAGCGCGGTCTCATAGGGTTCGGGCCGATGCTCTGGCTAACCGCGCCAACCTAGGATCGCCGCGTCGGCCCTTCGCCGCCGAACCGTCACGGAGCCGCGCCATGGCCACGCCCGAGGCCCCCTTCGATGTGGCGCCGAGCGTCAGCAACCACTTCTCATGGATCAACACTCAACTCGCCTTGCAGCGCACGCTGATGGCGGCGACGCGCACGAGTGTGGCGTTGATCGGCTTCGGTTTCACGGTCGCGAAGTTCTTCCAGGAGGCGCGCGAGGCCGTGCCAGAACAGTTGCGGCTGATGCGGCCCGAAGGTCCGCGCAACTTCGGCCTGGCGTTGATCGCCGCAGGCGTCCTGTCCCTGGTGATGTTCGCGTGGCAGTACCACGTCGCGGCCAATCATCTGCGCAAGGGGATTTATGCGCCGCTCGTCGGGGAGGCCGGGCGGCCGTTGCTCGCTCCGGTCTATATCGTGGCGGGCGCGGTCGTGCTGATCGGCGTGGCGGCGTTCGTCACGGTTTTCATGCGGGTCTAGGGCGCCTTTCATCGTTGGTTCTGTAGGGACCTGGCGCCTCCGGGCGCCATATCGCTGTCCTGCGGCTCCATCCACAGGCCGGCCCCGTGCTCCTCGATCAGCGCCGCCAGGGTGGCGGAGGCGCCGTGGAGCTTGTGGCTTCGGCCGAGAATGACGAATTCGACTTCGCCCAGCTGCGGGAGGTTTGCGCTCTCGGGGGCGAGGGCCAGGCCGCCGCCCTGAAGCAGCAGGCGCGACTGCGCCATCACGCCCAGGCCCGCCTGCACCCCGGCGCGCAGGCCCGCAAGGGTCTCGCTCGAGCAGGCGATGAACCACGGCCGGCCCGCGCGGTTCAGCGCTTCGAGCGCGTGGCGGCTGGTAATGCTCGATGACGGATAGAGCACGATCGGGACCGAGGCTTCGGGCGCGAGGCGGAAATCCGCGTGCGCCAGCCAGACGAGCCGTTCGCGCTGAACGACATGGCCGCGGTCATCGCCGGTCTGGCGCTTGCAGAACAGCAGATCGAGCCGGCCGGAATCCAGTTTCTGATAGAGCGTGCTGGTCAGGCCGACCGTAAGTTCGATGCTGATCAGCGGGTTGATCCGGAGCAGGTCGCGCAGGATCGTCGGTAGACGTGTAAGCGCCAGGTCGTCCGAAACGCCGAGCCGAACGCGCCCGCGAGGCGCGCTGCCGGCGAAGTAGCCCTCCGCCTGAAGGCTGGTCCCGACGATCTCCCGGGCAAAGCCCGCCATCGCCGCGCCATCCTGAGTGAGCGTCACTGCGTGGGTGTCGCGCACCAGCAGCTGACGGCCACACGCCTCCTCGAGGCGACGGATGTGCTGGCTCACCGTGGATTGGCTCATGCCGATGGCTGCGCCGCCGGCCGTGAACTGACCGGCGTCGATGACCGCCAGGAAGGTGCGGAGCAGGTTTATATCAAACATAGCCGCATTCAGAGTTGGAATGTCTGAAATCGGTACCCAAATGCTCCGAACTTCGGCAAGAAGAATTTCAGAAGCATTGCCCACACATCACATCGATGCTTTCGATAATAGCACTAAATGGCAAAACATACCCGTTTTCTGCGCATTATCGATCAGTGTAATATGAAGGATCACTTCGATGAATAAGCTATCCCGGCGCTCGATACTAGCCGCTTCCGCTCTCGGCGGTGTCGCAGCGGCCGGCGCGGCCGCCGCTCAGACCGCCGTGTTCGGCAATCCCGACCGCCCGCCGGAAGGAAAGATCAATACGACTCCGGGCGCCTTCAGCGACCCGGGGCCGAAGAATCCGCAGATCACGAGCCAGTTCCCTTCGTTCCAGGATCCGCCGGCGACCGACATCAACGGCATGGATCTGTTCTGGGCGTCCTTCAACAACGCCCACAAGCGGGTCCAGAGCGGCGGCTGGGCGCGCGAGGTGACCCAGGCGGACTTCGCCATTTCGGACACGGTTTCCGGCGTCAACATGCGTCTGGGGCCCGGCGGCATCCGCGAACTCCATTGGCACCAGCAGGCCGAATGGGCGGTGATGACCGACGGCAAGTGCCGGATCACCGTGCTCGACTGGGAAGGCCGTCCGGCGGTCCGAGACGTCAGGCCTGGCGACCTCTGGTACTTCCCGGCTGGGCTGCCTCACTCCCTGCAAGGAATGGGGCCAAGCGGGTGCGAATTCACCATCGTCTTCGACAACGGCATGGCGTCCGAATTCAACACCCTGCTGTTGACGGACTGGGTCGCGCACACCCCGCCGGAAATCCTGGCGGAGAACTTTGGCCTGCCGGTCAGCGCCTTCGAGAACATCCCGGTCGACAACAAGTGGATCTTCCAGGGACAGGAGCCTCCGCCCCTGGCCCAGGCGCAGGCCGCGGTGCGGTCTCCGCTGGGCGAGCCGGAGTACGAATTCACCTTTTCGATGAGCAGCATGAAGCCGTCGAAGGTCACCCGCGGCGGCGAAGTGAAGATCGTCGACTCGCGCAACTTCCCCGTCTCCAAGACAATCGCTGCGACTCAGTTGGTGATCAAGCCGGGTGCGCTGCGTGAGCTGCATTGGCACCCTAACGCCGACGAGTGGCAGTACTACATCCAGGGCAAGGGCCAGATGACCGTGTTCAACACGGGACCTAAGGCTGTGACTGCGGACTTCAACGCCGGGGATATCGGCTACGTCAAGAAAGGCTTTGGCCACTACATTCGGAACGTCGGCAACGAGGATCTCATCGTCATGGAGATCTTCAGGGCCGAGCGGTTCCAGGAGGTGTCTCTGGAGCAGTGGCTGGCGTGCACGCCTCCGGAAATGGTTGCGGCCACGCTCAACATGGACCCGTCGCTGATCCAGCAGTTCTCCAAGGCGCGGCCGGACATCGTGCCGGCCTGACGCTCCGCCCAGCGTCCAAACTCCAGGCAGGGATAGGCTCCGATGTCGCCGCCACCGGGCGTCGAATCCGTCGCCGTCGATCTTCCGTCGTTCGCGCCGGCGACGGCCGCACGACGGGTCGCTCGTCCCAGGCCCGGCCGTCGCCTCGCAGCGATGGCCGGGCTGCTGGCCGGGCCGGGCGTTCTGGCCATGCTCGGCGAGAACGACGGCCCCAGCATGCTCTCCTACGCGAGCACCGGGGCGACCTATGGCGTCGGGTTCTTCCTGCCGTTCATCCTCGTCACCTTCGCCGCCGCCTATGTCGTCCAGGAGATGGCGATGCGGATCGGCGCGGTCAGTGGGCGAGGATATGGCGAGCTCGTGTTCCAGCGCTTCGGCCGTTTCTGGGGCTGGATCTCGGTCGCCGACCTGGCGGTGACGAACCTCATCACCCTGATCACCGAGGTGATCGCGATCCGCGTGGGCATGGGGTACTTCGGCGTGCCGGCCTGGGCCGCGGTGGCGTGCGCGGGGGGACTGGTGGCGATCGGCTCCTGCGGCGGGCGCTACGCCCGCTGGGAGCGCCTTGCCGCCGGTCTGGCGGTGTTCAACCTGGTGTTCGTCGCGGTGGCGGCGTTCTCCCGGCCGTCGATGGGCCAGATCACCCATGCGCTCGCGACATGGGGGCCATTGCCGAAGACCGGCCTGTCGCCGTTCCTGTTGATGGTGGCGTCCAACATCGGCGCCACGGTGACGCCGTGGATGCTGTTCTTCCAGCAGAGCGCCACCGTCGACAAGGGCATGGTCGAGAAGGATATCGGCCGGGGCCGGATCAACACCGCCCTGGGCGCGGTGCTGGCGGCGGCCGCGGGTTGCGCGGCGCTCGTCGCGGCCGCGCCGCTCTTCGCCCACAGGGTCGACATGAGCCACTACGACGCCGGCGCCGGTTTCGCCGAGGCTCTTCGTCCCTTCATCGGGGCGGACGGGTCCGCCCTTCTCGCGCTCGCCCTCATCGAGGCCGGCGCGGTCGCAGTCCTCACCATCTCGGCCAGCAGCGCCTACGCGATCGGCGAGCCGGTCGAGACGGCGATCTGCAGCTTCAACGCCTCTCCGGCGAAAGCCCCGCTGTTCCATGGGGTCAACATCGGCATAGCGCTCCTGGCGGGCCTGGTCGTGCTGCTTCCGGGCGCGCCGCTGCTGGCGATTTCGCTCAACGCCAACATGCTGGCGACGATCCTGCTGCCTGCCGCGCTGGTCTTTCTGATGCTGCTGGCCAACGACCGCGAGGTCATGGGCGCCCACGTCAACGGGCGCCTCGCCAACGGCCTGGGTCTCGCGGTGGGCGTGCTCGTGACACTCGCCGGCGCCGCCTGCGCCTGCGTCAGCTTCCTCGCCTCGCTCGGCGTCCGCCTTGGCTGAGGGGAGGCTCGACATGCCAAAGACAGACGCTCAGCTTCCGGATCCACTGCGGCTTGACGCCGCGGGACCCTGCCGGCGTCGGCGCCCGCCCATGCCTCGGATGCGCCTGGACCCTTTGACGAAGGCCAGCCTGATCGGCCTGCGCGTGCTTCTCGTCGTCATGACGGCGATGGCCGGCTATGCGGCATTTCACGGCGTCCACGTCTAGAAGCTCCCTTCGCCGTCCGGCGCGCAGAGAAAACGTGGGCGTCCACTCATTATATAAGGCGAGCGAAATATCAGGCGCGTGAAACCCGTCCCTGGCGAGCCACGCGAGTGGCGCTATGAAACGAGGGGGATGTGCGTCGACGGCCTGATGACGGAGAGCGGGATCGCCGAAGCTCCGTGCGAGTTCCGTGTGCGAAGATTGTCCGTTTTCTAATCGCGGCGGGCCAAGGCGTTCGACAGCGTGTCTCGAGCGGCATTGAAACCTGTTCGAGCGATTTTGCTGCGGCGCACACTAAAATCACCTTTCAGCAGGTGGAATCTCTTACGTATTAGGCTTTCAGACGTTTTGCGCTGCAACATGACTGTTGTTCCGTTAGGCGTACCCGCGCTTTTTGACCGCGAAGCCGCCCTTGACGTTAAAAAAATCGGTTGCCAAAGGAGCGGCACGCCAAGTCTAACACGGCGGTAATCACGGGAGAGGCGCGCTTTGCGGCCGACCCCTACCCCAAATGGTCGATCAAGCAGGAACCGGCGCCCTATGCTCGCAGTGAAACGAACCTCTCCCATTGTCGCTCTGGCCGGCGCGGTCGCGCTGCTCGCCAGCGCGCCGGCCCTGGCGCAGAACGCCGCGCCGGCGGCTCCTGCTGCGGCCCCGGCCGCGGCGCCCGCAGCGGCCCCCGACGCCACTGGCGCCGACCAGACGGCCGCATCCAACGCCGCGGAGACCATGAAGATCGGCGGTTCGGCCAACGGCCGTCTGACCCCGATCGTCATGTTCGAACAGGCCGACCTGGTCGTGAAGATCGTCATGATCGGCCTGCTCTGCTGCTCGATCGGCTCCTGGATGCTGCTGATCATCAAGCTGGTGGAGTTCGCCAGCCTGCGTCGCTCGTCCGACCGCTTCCTGGAAAGCTTCCGCGGAGCCAAGTCGATCAACGAGATGGGCCGCATCGCCGAGTCCGAGGACTTCGCGGGCAACCCGCTGGCGGACATGGCCGCGGCCGCAGCCGCCGAAGTCGAACTGTCCCGTCAGGCTGGTCTGCAGGTCTCCGGCGAGCACCGCGGCTCGACGATCACCCGCGCTTCCGCGGCGATCGGCGCCGTCCAGGCCTCCCTGGCCCGCCGTCTCTCGGGCGGCATGCAGTTCCTGGCCTCGGTCGGAGCCAACGCCCCGTTCATTGGTCTGTTCGGTACGGTCTACGGGATCATGAACTCGTTCATCGGCATCGCGAACACCAACACGACCAACCTCGCCGTCGTGGCTCCCGGTATCGCCCAGGCGCTGCTCGCCACCGGCATCGGTCTGTTCGCCGCCATCCCGTCGGTCATCTTCTACAACCTCTTCCAATCGCAGATCACCGGCTACGGTTCGCGTACGGAAGGCTTTGTGGCGGAACTCCTGAACAGCATCTCGCGCCAGCTCGATAAGGGGGCCTGAGGAGGCGTATGGCCGCAAAGCTTTCCGGAGCCGGAGGCGGGCGCTACGACGTCAATCAGAACGCCTCGATCAATGTGACGCCCTTCGTGGACGTCATGCTGGTCCTTCTGATCATCTTCATGGTGGCCGCGCCCCTCGCGAGCGTGACCATCAAGGTCAACCTTCCACCGGCGCAAGCCAAGGCGGCCAAAGCCCCGCCCAAGATCATCTACCTGTCGATCAAGAAGGACGGACGCGTGTTCGTGCAGGATGGCGCTTCCGACCTGGACTCGCTGGGCGATGACCTGAAGACGCAGGCTGGAGGCCGGGACCCGCAGCAGATGCGGATCTTCATCCGCGGCGACAAGGAAATGGAGTACCAGGACTTCATGGCCGTGGTCGACAAGCTGCAGGACAGTGGCTTCTACAGCATAGCTCTGGTGGGTGAGGACAAGTCCGGGCTCAAGAAATGACAGAGACCAATCGAGCCCCCACGCCGGCTGACGTCGCGCACCCCGCACATAACCCGTTCGACATGCCGCGTCCGCGGCGGAACAACGGGTTGCTGATCGCGATCTTGGTGACGCTCGTGCTGCACGGGATCATCGGCTACTACCTGTATCGGTGGAAATTCCACGCGGAGTTCGCACAGTACTCCGACGAGAAGACCAACGTGCAGGTGATCAAGCCGCCGCCCCCGCCGCCGCCGCCGCCGCCACCGCCACCTCCGCCGAAGAACCTGCCGCCGCCGCCGCCGGTCCAGCCGCG
>DATHPX010000172.1:0-3029 GCA_035483335.1 Caulobacteraceae bacterium
GTCGCGTTCAACGACCGCAGCGACGCGATCGTCGCTGTCGAGCACGTAGATGCGATAGCTCGCCATGGCACCCTTCCGGCGCCCCCGAAACGCCTAGCCCTAGCTCGAACGCTGTTGCATCGGCGCCGCGGTGTCCAATCAAATTCTCCGGAAGTGCGAAAATTCGGGAACCTTTCGCGACGACACGGCGCCTCGCAACCGCGTCCTCCCACGACTAGATGTGGGACGCGATGACTAGCGCCATCATGGATCAACCTCGTCTGGGCGATGTGGAGGCCGCCGCGCGACGCGCCGTCGGCCTGCCAGCAGGCGCGCGCGTGGTGGCCGCTATGTCGGGCGGCGTCGATTCCACCGTCACCGCCGCAGTCCTCGCTCGGGCCGGCTTCGAGGCTGTGGGCGTGACCCTGCAGTTGTACGACGCCGGCGCGGCGGTCGGGCGCAAGGGCGCGTGCTGCGCGGGCCAGGACATCCTCGACGCGCGCATGGCGGCGGAGACTCTCGGAATCCCCCACTATGTCCTCGACTACGAACGACGCTTCGAGGAGTCGGTAATCCAACCCTTTGTGGACGCCTACGCCCGCGGCGAGACGCCGATCCCGTGCGTGCGCTGCAACCAGACGGTGAAGTTCCGCGATCTGCTGGACGTGGCGCGCGAACTGGGAGCGGGAGCCCTCGCAACAGGCCACTATGTGCGGCGGGTGGAAGGCCCTCACGGACCCGAACTCCACCGGGCCTGCGATCCCTCACGCGATCAAAGCTACTTCCTGTTCGCGACCACGCGCGAGCAGCTCGCCTACCTGCGCTTCCCCCTTGGGGATTTGGAGAAGACTGAGGTCCGGCGGCTGGCCGTCGAGCTCGGCCTGCAGGCGGCGGCCAAGCCGGACAGCCAGGACATCTGCTTCGTGCCGGACGGACGGTATGTGACCGTGATCGACCGCCTGCGCCCCGCCGTCGCGGAAGGTGGCGACATCATCCATCTCGACGGGCGCGTGCTCGGCCGCCACGAGGGCGTCAGCCGCTACACCGTGGGCCAGAGGCGTGGCCTGGGCGTGGCGGTCGGCGACCCCCTGTTCGTGGTCCGGCTCGACCCGGCCGCGCGCCAGGTGATTGTCGGTCCTCGCGAAGCTCTCCTCGCCCGCGGGCTGCGCCTGACCGAGACCAACTGGCTCGGGGACGAGTCGAGCCTGGAAGCGGCGGCCGCTGCGGCCAAGCCGGTACTGGCGCGCGTCCGCTCCACGCGCGAGCCCGCGCCTGCGCGTCTGAAGCTCGCGGCCGAAGGGGTCGAGGTCGTGTTCGAGGCGCCCGAAGAGGCGGTGGCGCCGGGCCAGGCGTGCGTCCTCTACGACGCGGCGGCGCCTTCGCGCGTCCTGGGCGGGGGCTTCATCGCCGCCTCCTGGAGCAAACCCAGTTCAGACGGAAACGTCTGAACTGGGTTTGCTCCAGATTCAAAACCTTGAGCGCCGTCTGATCGCCCAACCAGTTCCCACTTGGGCGGACGGCGCTCTGGAGCTGATCTTCGCAGACGCAAAACGCGGGGCTTGCCGTCGAGCCTGTCGGGGGCCAAATCCGGGCTTAGTACCTAGCCAGAGCCGAGGCCGCCCGTGTCCGCCGATCCCGTCGTCATCGTCGATTACGCCCGCACCCCGATGGGAGGGTTCCAGGGCGCCCTGACCGGGCTCAGCGCCACTCAGCTGGGCGCGGCCGCCGTGAAGGCGGCTCTGGAGCGCTCACGCGCGCCCGCCGACAAGGTCGAGCAGATCTTCATGGGCTGCGTCCTGCCCGCGGGCCTTGGCCAGGCCCCGGCGCGCCAGGCGGCGCTGGGCGCGGGCCTGCCCCAGGGGACCCAGGCCACGACAGTCAACAAGATGTGCGGCTCGGGCATGCAGGCGGCGATCATGGCCCATGACGCCCTCGCGGCCGGGACCGCCGACATCATCGTCGCCGGGGGCATGGAGAGCATGACCAACGCGCCGTACCTGCTGGCCAAGCACCGCGGCGGCGCTCGCATCGGCCACGACCGGGTGATGGACTCGATGTACCTCGACGGCCTGGAGGACGCCTACGATCCCGGCAAGCTGATGGGCGCCTTCGCCGAGGAGACCGCCGCCGTCTACCAGATCGGCCGCGCCGAGATGGACGCCTACGCGATCGAGAGCCTCGCCCGGGCTCGGCGCGCGGTCGAGAGCGGCGCGTTCCGCCGCGAGATCGTCCCGGTCGAGATCGCCGGCCGCGGCGGCGTTACGACGGTCGTCGACGATGAGCAGCCGCTGAAGGCCGGGCTGCCGAAGCGTGTCGAGGCGACCACGGTCAACAAGATGTGCGGCTCGGGCATGCAGGCGGCGATCCTGGCCCACGACATGCTGGCCGCCGGGTCGGCCGACATCATCGTCGCCGGCGGCATGGAGAGCATGACCAACGCGCCGTACCTGCTGGCCAAACACCGCGGCGGCGCGCGCATCGGCCACGACCGGGTGATGGATTCGATGTACCTGGACGGGCTCGAGGACGCCTACGACAGCGGCAAGCTGATGGGCGCCTTCGCCGAGGAGACCGCGGCCGTCTACCAAATCGGCCGCGGCGAGATGGACGCTTACGCCATCGAGAGCCTGGCGAGGGCCAGGCGGGCAGTCGAGAGCGGGGCTTTCCGGCGCGAGATCGTTCCGGTCGCGATCGCCGGGCGCGGCGGCGTCACCCTCGTCGCCGACGACGAGCAGCCGCTGAAGGCCGATCCGTCGCGCATTCCCGCGCTGAAACCGGCCTTCGCCAAGGACGGGGCGATCACCGCCGCCAACGCCTCCTCGATCTCCGATGGGGCGGCGGCCCTGGTGATCACCCGCGCCTCGGTCGCCGAGCGGCTGGGGCTGAACCCGATCGCGCGCATCACCGGCCACGCCGCCCACGCCCACGAGCCCGGCCTGTTCACCACCGCCCCGGCCCCGGCGATGCGCCGCGCGCTTCCAGAGCCGCCAGCAGGGTCGCCAGGATTCGCGCGCCGGACGCCCCGATCGGGTGACCCAGGGCGCGGGCGC
>DATHPX010000173.1:0-11868 GCA_035483335.1 Caulobacteraceae bacterium
GATGTGCCAGGTGCGCTCGGGCGCGAAGTTCGCCAGGGGAGGCGCCGGCGAGCGCGGCAAGGTCCCGTAGACATCGTCCTCCACGAGCGCGACGCCATAGCGGCGGGCGATACGGGCGATCTCACGGCGGCGGCCAACGGACATTGTCGCGGTCGTAGGATTCTGCAGCGTCGGCGTGCAGTAGAGCGCCTTGGGGCCGACCTCGCGGCACACCCGTTCGAAGCTGTCGGGCGCCGGCCCTTCCGCGTCCATCGTCACGTCGACCAGCCCCAGGCCGAGATGGCCGGCGGCGACCCGAAGACCCGGATAGGTCAGCGCAGGGGCGCAGATCACCTCGCCCGCGCGAGCAACTTCGCCAAGAACCGTGACGATTGCGGCCTGGACCCCTGCGGAAACCACGAGCCGCTCCGCAGAGAGGTTGTCGATTCGGTCGGCAAGCCACGAGACGCCGGCTGCGCGATCCTGTGGCGCGCCCGCGGGTGACTGGTAGCGGAACAGCAGGTCCGCGCCGTGCTCACGCTCCAATTCGGCCAGGCCCCGCCACATGCGGGCGACGAGAGGCGCGTCCTGGATCGGCGGCGGCGCATTCATGCTCATGTCGACGAGGCCGCCGCCCGCACCGGCCTGGGGATCACCCGGTACGGGCCGCGTGACAAAGGTGCCCTGACCAACACGCGCGGATATCAGGCCTCGCCGCCGCGCCTCGGCATAGGCGCGCGTGACCGTGGTGAAATCCACACCCAGGACCTTGGCGAGCTCGCGCTGGGCCGGAAGGCGCGCGCCGGGCGCGAGGCGTCCGGTGCGGACGTCCTCCAGGATCGAATCGGCGACCGCGAGATAGATCGGCTTTTCTCCTCGCGGAAGCCGCGGGGTCCAGATCGCCATGACCTTCGCTTGCTCCCCAGGTGTATGGCGCTTGTATGCATCGTATGGCTTCGTGAGAATGCCGTTCCTTCATTCCTCCGCGGGCATTGCCAAGCGGGACGAATGGACGGAGCCTCCGAGTGGCGAGCGCGACGCTACGGAGCACGACGCATGACGAACGCCTTTGCCCGCGCGGACCTGATCGAGGCGAGCCTGGAGATACTCGCCGAGCGCGTCCCGGACCCGACCCCTCTCGTCTACGAGAAGCTCTTCGCCGATTTCCCCAGCTATCGCGCCCACTTCTGGCGGGACACGACCGGCGCGGTGAAGGGCGAGATGTTGGCGCGGGTGTTCGCGGCCATCCTCGATTTCATCGGAGAGCGGCGCTACGCGGACCACATGATCCGGTGCGAGCTCGTGACCCACGAAGGCTACGACGTGGATCGCGAGGTGTTCGGGACCTTCTTCGGTCACGTCGCCGCGACGGTGAAGGACGCATTGGGCGGTGACTGGACCGCCGAGATGGCTGACGCCTGGAGGGAGCTTCTCAGCGACCTCGACGCGTATGTGAAGAGCGCGCCCCAGCTGGCGCCGGCCCCTCCATTCGCCGCAAAGCTGCGCCAGGAGTTCGAGGAAAGATACGCGGCGTCCTGAACGGCGCTGGTCTCCCGTTCAGGCGGATTCAGGTGGTCAGGCCGGTTCGAAGCGGCTGACTTCGAGGCCCGATCCGACTGGAAGCAGCAGGCTGCGCATCCCAGGTTTGGCGCGGACTGCGCGGGCGTACCGCGCCACGTCCTCACCCCCGGGGAATATTATGTTGTCGGCCACGATGATCGCCCCGGTGTTGAGCTTTGGATAGAAGGCCTCGAGGCAGGGAACGTAGAGGTCCTTCCACAGGTCGACGAGGACGAAGTCGAAGCCGCCAGGCAGGCTCTCGATGACTTCCACCGCGTCGCCGATGCGGAAGTCAACGTGCCCTGCGAGACCCGCTTTCCCCGACATCTCCTGCGCGTGCGCCGACTTGTGGGGCGCGAGCTCGATCGTGGTCAGCCGTCCTCCGGTCGCCCGCGCCGCCTCGGCCAGCCAGATGCCCGAATAACCAAAGGACGTGCCCAGCTCGAGGATGTTGGGCGCCTTAAGGCTGCGCGCCAGGATGTTGATCAGCCGCCCCGACTCGGGACCGACGGCGAGAAGGGCCTGGTCGCGCCAGTCCCCAGGACCCGTCGGCAGCCCGCGCCCCATGCGAGCGTGCTCCTCGCGCAGGCGATCATGATAGGTGTCCAGGACGGCGGTGACGGCGGAATCCATGGCAAGACTCTCTTCGCGAAATAGATATATCTAGATAGAGCTAAATAGGAGGCCCAGCAAGTTGCGAGTTTCGCGTCACTCTCGTTCTGAGGAGGGAGGGACGGTCTCAAGCTTTGCCAGTTCGGAGCGGACGGCGCGGAGCAGGGCGTCAGAGCGAGCCGGGTCTGTAAGGACGCGGGAAAGCGCGAGCGCTCCGATCATCGCGCTGACCGCCAGCATGGCCTTGCGCTCATCGCCATCCAGCGTCCTGGCGGTTCCGGCGATGAAGGCCTCCACATGGGTCTCCATGGCGCGGCGGGACGCCTCGTTCGCCCGGGCGACGTCGCAGGCCAGGGCGGCCATCGCGCAGCCCCGGTCGCGCGAGTCGCGGTGCGTCCGGCTCAGATAGCTGCGGAACATGTCGGCGAACCCGTGCGGACCGGACCCGGCATGGCTTCGAGCCCGGGACTCACCGTCCGTCAGGGCCTGCTCTAGCGCCTCGGCCAGCAGGGCGGAGCGGGACTCGAAGTGGCCGTAGAAGCCTCCGTGGGTCAGTCCCACGCTCTTCATCAGGGCGCCGACGCTGATCGACTCCAGTCCTTCGTCGCGCGCCTGGCGCGCCGCCTCGGCCAGGATCCGCTCCCGGTTCTGCGCCTTCTCGACCTGCGAATGTCCCATCGCCGCTCCTTCGTCGCTTGACCACCTGGATTATAACCATCATCGTTCTGGATGACGAATGTCATTCAGATTGGCCAGTCGCCGCGTCGGAGGCGAAGAAAGGAAAGACACATGTCCGAGACCCTTGCCGCCGAAGGCCGCGTGCGCAGCGAGCGCCACGACCACATCCTGAAGATCGTCATCGACAACCCTGCCAAAAAGAACGCCATCCTCCCCGCGATGATGGCCCAGCTCTCGGCGGCCTTCACCGAGCTCGACCGCGATTCCGACCTGTGGGTCGGCGTGCTTTGCGCCGAGGGCGACAACTTCACCGCAGGTTTGGACATGCCGAAGTTCTTCGGGCCGGGGGCGACGCCGCCTCAGATCCCGGAGGACGCGATCGACCCCTTCGGCCTGCGCAATCAGTGCCGAAAGCCGATCGTCACCGCCGTGCAGGGGATCTGCTTCACGGTCGGAATCGAGATGATGCTGGCCGGCGATATCGGCGTCGCGGCTAGCGACACGCGTTTTTGCCAGATGGAGGCCAAAAGGGGGATCGCGCCGCTGGGCGGCGCTCACTTCCGCTACATCACTCGGGCAGGCTGGGGGAACGCGATGTACCACTTGATGCTCTGCGACGAGTTCGGAGCGGAGGAGGCGTATCGCATCGGGCTCGTCCAGGAAGTGACGCCGGTCGGCCGGCAGGTGGAAAGGGCCATGGAGATCGCTCGCCTCATCGCCGCCAACGCGCCCCTCGGCGTCCAGGTGACCAAGGAGGCTGGGCGCAGGTTCACAGAGGCGGGCGAGCGGGCGGCGATCGAAGCCGTGCCGGCGATCCGTCAGCGGGTCATGGGAACCGCCGACGCCGCCGAAGGGATCAGGTCCTTCGTCGAGCGCCGCGCCGCGGTGTTCCAGGGACGGTAGGCGAGGCCGCGAACGGGAATCCATCCCCTTCATGGGGGTTGTTGCGAAGCTCCCAATTTAATTCGTCATCCCGGGGCGTAGCGAACCCGGCCGCAAGGCAGGGTGAAGCGAGGACCCGGGACCCAGGGGCCAAGCCAGCAGCGCTGCGGTTCGCGAACCCAGGCGCCCGTTACAGTCACCTAGGTCCCGGGTCCTCGCTTCGCTGCGCTCGCTACGGCCCGGGATGACGGTCGTAATTGATTGAGCAACAGTCCCTTTCACGGGGAGAGACAAGTGAAGCTCGACGTCAGAACGCCCCCACTGGCCCCGCGAACACGACCGGGCTGGAATAGCCGTCGGCGGAGCGGGATGAGACGCCGAAGCTGAAGTCGTCGATGTTGACGCCCTTCAGGATCACCGTCGCGTCCGTCGTCCCGCGATGCTCCGTCCACTGCGGCGCGGTCGTCTCGCGCCACCAGACCGTGTAGTCGGCCGCGCCGGGAACCGGCGACCAGTTCACCGTCGTGTCGGCGGTCACCGCGCCGGCCAGTTTCACGTCCGACGGCGGCGCCGGCGCGCGCGCCAGGGCGGCCAAGGTCAGGGCGTTCAGGCGCGTCACCCTGGCCAGATAGACGAAGTCGACGCCGGCGACGACGTCGCCATAGGCGATCCCGTTCTCTGTCCTCACGTCCTGATGCTGGCGCGTGTAGTTCTCGTCGGCCTCGGTGACCCGGACCGCGGGATAACCGGCGGCTTGCATCGGCGCCTGGTCGCCGCCGCGGTGGAAGCGGTCGGCGCGCCAGATCTGCCGGACCGAGAAGCCGGGCAGATAGTCCGCGGCGATCGTCTGCATGTAGCGCGACAGGTTGCGCGAAGGGGCGTCGTTCTCCCCGCCCCCCAGCCGCCGCGCCTGGGCGAGCTCCGGGGTCTCGTTGGCGCGCGTGCCTTCGGAGAACACGCGCACTTCGTTGTCGGCGATGCGACCGTCCTGGCCGTGGGTGTTGCCGATGATGTCGTTGTTGAGAACCGCCTCCACCAGCCAGTGCTGGGCCTTGGCGAACTCCGCCAAAACCTGTCCGCCGTAGAGTCCCTGCTCCTCTCCAGACAGGACCGCGTAGACGATCGTGGCCGGAAATCGGCGGCACGACAGCACGCGCGCGGACTCCATCACCGCGGCCACGCCCGAAGCGTCGTCATTTGCGCCGGGAGCATCGCTGGTCGCGTTCATCACGTCCGTGACCCGGCTGTCGATGTGACCGCTGATGATCACCACGCGATCCGGGTCGGTCGTTCCGCGCTGGATCGCGATCACGTCCTGCACCATGGCGGGCTTGGGAATGCGGGATCCCGTAACGGTGTCCTGAGGCGTTTCGATCGTCAGCGACGCGCCGCAACGGGCGCTGTCCTCTGAGAATTTCGACGCTACCCAGCGGCGCGCCGCGCCTATGCCGCGATTGGGCGAGTCAGTCTCAGAAAGCGTGTGCCGCGTGCCAAACGACACGAGCCGCTCGATCGTCGCGCGAAGAGCGGCGGGATCGATCTGCCGGGAGATGTCCGCCATCGCCTCCCGCGGCGCAGGCGCCTGGACCTCCTGTGGCGCCGCGACGACAGCGGGAGCGCCCGCGATAAGGGCAAAAGCGAAGAGGGGCGCTCGCACCATAGGCAGTCTCCTTGGATAGATCGTGATGCGAGGTATCTTGCACTCGCGTTTCACATACCGAAGCTAGATTGCAAGCGTCGCCATCGGGAAGCCTAAGTCGGGGCTAGGAAGACGCTCCGCAGCGAACCTTCTCACCACACTAGGCGTTGCCGCAAAATGAAGCGTCGCTTTCAACTCTCCAACATCAAGGAAGTCGCGATGACCCCCCGCCCCCGCCGAGCTGCGACCACCGCACTCGCGCTCGTGTCCGCCCTGGCGCTCGCCGCCTGCGCCTCGCACCCCAAGCCTACGCCGCCGGCGCCGACCGCACCCGCGCCACCGCCCCCGGAAGCCCCTCCCAGTGAAGCGCCGCCCCCGCCGCCTGTCGCACAGGCTCCCACCGGCCCGATCCCCGGCTCCGTGCAGGACTTCGTGATCCACGCGGGCGACCGCATCTATTTCGACTTCAACGAATACAACCTGCGCAACGACGCTCGCGGAATCCTTGACGCCCAGGCGTCCTGGCTTCAGCGCTATCCGGAAGTGCGGGTGCGCATCGAGGGCAATTGCGACGACCGCGGCACCGAGGAATACAACTTCGCCCTTGGCGCCCGCCGCGCTGCGAGCGTGAAGGACTATCTGGTGTCGCACGGCGTTTCGGCCGCCCGCATCGATACGGTCTCCTATGGCAAGGAGCACCCGATCGCGATTGGCAACACCGAGGATGAATATGCGAAGAACCGCAACGCCCACACCAACATCATCTCGGGCGCGCGCTCCTGACGTCCTGACCGTGACGAGGCGGCGCGCGCGCCGCCTCGCCTGCGGGCTGGGCGCTGTCGCCCTGCTGGGCGGAACGGTTCATGAGGCGGCGGCTCAGGTGTCCCTCGACGAGCCGCCCCTCGGCGAAAACGACGCCAAGCGCCTCGATCGAATCGAGAAGGCGGTGCGCGAATTGCGGGCCATCGTCTTCCAGGGGCGTGAGACGGGCCAGCCCGTGGTCGTGCAGCCTGCCGACACCGAAGGTCAGATCAACCAGCAGTCGGACAAGCTGAACGACCTCGATCAGACCCTCGCCAAGCTCACCGGCGAGCTGGAGGTGGTCCGCCACGACGTCGACCAGACGCACCACGACCTCGACGACCTGAGGTCCCAGAACGCGGCCCTGAAGGATCAGGTGGACGGGCTGCAGAAGACTGTTCAGGCCCTCCAGCCGCCCCCGCCCCCTCCGGCCGGCGCCCCCACCGCATCGCCCGGCGGCTTGGGCGCCCCCGGCTCGCCGCCCGTGGAGCCTCCCTCGACGGCGCCGCTGGATCCGGCGGCGCAGTTCTCGGCCGCCCGAGCCGCTCTGGAACAGGGCGACATGGCCAACGCCGAAGCCGGATTCCAGGCCTACATTGCGGTCGCGGGCGATGGGCCCCGCGGTCCCGAGGCGCGCTATTATCTCGCCCGCACCCTGATTGCGCGGAAGGCTTGGCCGGAAGCAGCGACGGCGGACATCGGGGCGATCCGCGGCTGGCCCCATACCAGCTGGGCGCCGGCGGCCGTACTCGATCTCTCCCGCTCGCTCGTCGCCATGGGAAAGAACCAGGACGCTTGCGAGACCTTGGGCGAGCTCACGCAGCGTTATCCGGGCGCCGCTCCTGCGGTGCTGCGGGAGGCGAGACGCCTGAGGACAGACGCCCAATGCCCGTGAGAGGCGGCTAGGCGATGTTCGCGGCCGCGCGCGCTGTTCTGGACCGCCGCCTGGACCGCGACGCCGAGCGACCGGTCCTTGTCGCCTGTTCGGGCGGGGGCGATTCGACGGCCCTGCTGCTGGCGGCGCGCGTCTGGGCGGCAAGCGCCGGTCGCCGCCTCGTGATAGCCACCGTCGATCACGGCCTGCAGCCGCAGGCGGCTGACTGGGCCGCATCCGTCGCACGACGCTGCGGCGAAGCTGGAGAGCCCCACCTGAACCTGCGCTGGAAGGGGCCCTACCCGGCGAGCGGCCTGAGCGCGGCGGCCCGCGAGGCGCGCCACCGAGTGCTGGCGCAGGCCGCCCGCGACGCAGGCGCCCGCGTGGTGTTGCTGGGGCACACCGCCGACGATGTCCTCGAAGCCCAGCTGATGCGCCGGTGGGGATCGACGGTGCCCTCGCCGCGGGAGTGGTCGCCCTCGCCAGCCTGGCCGGAGGGCCGCGGCGTCTTCCTCCTGCGTCCCCTGCTGGGCCTGCGCCGCCACGACATCAGAGAGACGCTCGCCAGGCTAGGAGAGAGCTGGATCGAGGACCCGGCGAATGTCAGCCGTCTCAGCCTGCGCGCCCGGGCTCGCGCCGAGATCGTCGAGGAAGGCGCTCAGGGGCTGGACCCAGAGCCGCCGGCGCCGGGGCTCGCGCCCTTCGAGGAAGGCCCCGGGGGCGAGCTGGTCGCGGACCGGCGGGACCTGACGAACGCGCCTGCCGCCACTTCACGCGCCTGGCTGGGCGCCGCTCTCGTTTGCGCAGGCGGCGGGCGGCGCGCGCCGCGGGGCGGGGCTTTGGAGCGACTGCTCGCCATGACGATAGAGGGGGCGGACGCCGTGGCGACCCTGGCCGGAGCGCGGATCGCCTGCGAAGCCGGGCGCGTGACCGTCGCACGCGAGATTGGCGACGCGCGGTCCGGCCGACCCCAGATCCTCGACGTCGTCCCAGGCGTTCCGGCGGTCTGGGACGGACGTTTCGAGATCATCGCCGCAGAGGCGGGCCTGAAGGTCCGTCCTTTGGCGGGTGCGATGTCGAGACTGTCACCGCCGGAACGTCACGCGGCCCTTCAGGCCCACGCGCTCGCCCGACCGGCCCTGCCGCTGATCGAGCGGCGCGACGGATCGGTCTTCCTGCCGGGGCAAGACGGGGAGAACGGGGTTGCGGCGGCGTCCCTGGTCAAAGCCAGGCTGGATGCGGCATGTGGCGGCATCGATCATGAAACGGCCATCGTCACGTGGCGAACTCGTCGCGAGCATCCTAAATTCGCGGCATGAACGGGAAGAGGCCGTCCGATGAACCTTCGTAACCTGGCGATTTGGGGGGTGATCGTTCTCGCCCTGGTCGCCGTCTTCAGCATTATGAACAGCGGCTCGCATGGCGGAAATTCGCATCAAGTCGCCTATTCTGATCTGCTGAATAAGGTCGACAGCGGAGACATCCGCGCGGTCAAGATCCACGGCCAGACGATAGAGGCGCGCGACCGTCAGGGCGCGACGCTCACCGCCACCGGCCCCCTCGACACTGAAGATCTGCAGCGGCGGCTCGAGGCGCACGGCGCCAGCTTCGAGTTCGAATCGCCCAACGGCGGCGTGCTCCCGACCATCTTGATCAACATGCTGCCGATCCTGCTGCTGATCGCGGTGTGGATCTTCTTCATGCGACAGATGCAGGGGGGCGCGAGAGGCGCCATGGGCTTTGGCAAGTCAAAGGCGCGTCTGCTCACCGAGAACAAGAACCGCGTGACTTTCGATGACGTCGCCGGCGTGGACGAAGCCAAGGAAGACCTCACCGAGATCGTCGATTTCCTGAAGGACCCGGCAAAGTTCCAGCGCCTCGGCGGCAAGATTCCCAAGGGCGCGTTGATGATCGGCCCTCCGGGCACCGGTAAGACCCTCCTGGGCCGCGCCGTGGCCGGCGAGGCGGGCGTCCCCTTCTTCTACATCTCCGGTTCGGACTTCGTGGAAATGTTCGTGGGCGTCGGCGCGAGCCGCGTGCGCGACATGTTCGAGCAGGCCAAGAAGAACGCCCCCTGCATCATCTTCATCGACGAGATCGACGCGGTCGGCCGCCATCGCGGCGCGGGCCTGGGCGGCGGCAACGACGAGCGCGAGCAGACCCTCAACCAGCTGCTGGTGGAGATGGACGGCTTCGATCCGAACGAGAGCATCATCGTCATCGCCTCGACCAACCGTCCCGACGTGCTCGACCCGGCTCTGCTGCGTCCCGGCCGCTTCGACCGCCAGGTGGTGGTGCCCAATCCCGACGTGAACGGACGCGAGAAGATCCTGCGCGTGCACATGAGGAACGTGCCGCTGTCCTCGGACGTCGACGTGCGGGTGATCGCGCGCGGCTGCCCCGGCTTCTCTGGCGCCGACCTCGCCAACCTCGTCAACGAGGCGGCTCTGATGGCCGCCCGGCGCAACCGCCGCATGGTCATGCAGCGCGACTTCGAGGACGCCAAGGACAAGGTCATGATGGGCGACGAGCGCAAGTCCATGGTTATGACCAACGAGGAGAAGAAGAAGACCGCCTATCACGAGGGCGGCCACGCCCTGGTCACCATCTCGGTCCCGGCGGCCGACCCGGTGCACAAGGCCACCATCATCCCGCGCGGCCTGGCCCTGGGCATGGTGGTTCAGCTGCCCGAGGGCGACCGCCACTCGATAGACTACGAGCAGATGACCTCGCGCCTGGCCATCATGATGGGCGGCCGCGTGGCCGAGGAGCTCATCTTCGGCAAGCACAAGATCACCTCGGGCGCCTCCAGCGACATCCAGGCCGCCACCTCCCTGGCGCGCAACATGGTCACCCGCTGGGGTTTCTCCGACGAGCTGGGCACCGTCTGCTATGGCGACAACCAGGAAGAGGTCTTCCTCGGTCACTCGGTGGCGCGCACGCAGAATGTCTCTGAGGACACCGCCCAGAAGATCGACCGGGAAGTGCGCCGCCTGGTCCAGGGCGGCCTGGACGAGGCGCGGCGGATCCTCACAGAGCGGATGGAGGACCTGCACACCCTGGCCAAGGCCCTGCTCGAATACGAGACCCTGACGGGCGAGGAGATCCAGAACGTGATCAAGGGCGTGAAGCCCAATCGCGAGGAGCCCGAGCAGCGCGCCGCCCCGCCGCCGCGGGTCTCGGTGCCCCTGGCGCCGCGCCCGGATCCCGAGCTGGCGTAAGACATCCCTATTCGGATCTCGTGATCTCCCCGCAGGCGCCGCCTCGCGGGGAGATTGCTTTTTGACACAGAGAACACGGGAGAAGAGGAGAGCACGGAGAAGCAAGGCAGCGCTTCGCGCCACTCAGCCCTCACCGCACGCGAGGATGACGCGCCGAAGGCGCAATGACTTCTCTCTGTGCCCCCCTCTTCCTCCGCGCCCTCTGTGTTAGAGAGCAGCCTTTCCGAGACGAAACGACCCTCAATGCGCCCCAGGCTAATGGGCATCCTCAACCTGACGCCGGACAGCTTTTCCGACGGCGGCAGGATCGAGAGCCTCGAGGCTGCGCTCCACCGGGCGCACGAACTGGTCGCACAGGGAGCCGACGTCCTGGATGTGGGCGGGGAATCGACGCGGCCGCGCGCCGAGCCGGTGGACGAAATCCTGGAGATCGCGAGGGTGGTTCCCGTGATCCGCGCCATCCAGGACGAGCTCGACATTCCGATCTCCATTGACACGATGAAGCCCGCGGTGGCCAAGGCCGCCGTGGCCGCGGGCGCCTGGATGTGGAACGACATAACGGCGCTGGGTTTCGCGCCGGACAGCTTGGCCACGGCGGCCACGCTCGGTTGCGAGGTCGTGCTCATTCACATGCAGGGCGAGCCGGCGACCATGCAGGACGACCCCCGCTACGAAGACGTCGTCGAGGAGGTGGCGAGCTTCCTCTCCAAGCGGGCCCAGGCTGCGATCGCCGCCGGTGTGCCGCGCGAGAGGATCTGGCTCGATCCTGGAATCGGCTTTGGCAAGACCTTGGCGCACAACCTCGCCCTGCTCGCGAACCTCGATCGGTTCGCCGCCCTGGGATTTCCCCTGCTTGTGGGGGCCAGCCGGAAGGGATTCATCCGCGCCCTCGACCGCGACGCCTCCGATCCACAGGACCGGCTTGGGGGGTCCATCGCAGTCGCCCTCGCCGCCTCGCGGGCAGGCGCGGCGATGGTCCGCGTCCACGACGTGCGGGAGACCGCGCAGGCCTTGGTCGTGGACGAAGCAATACGCCGAGGGGGTGCGGATGACTGATCCCCGCGGCCGCGTCCTTGCGATCGCCGGCTCCGACAGCGGCGGCGGGGCGGGCGTCCAGGCGGATATCAAGACGATCACGGCGCTTGGCGGCTATGCGGCCACGGCGATCACCGCCATCACCGTGCAGAACACGCTTGGCGTGAGCGAAGTTTTTCCCCTGGCCCCGAGCCTCGTCCGGGCCCAGGCCGAGGCGGTGCTGGGCGACATCGGCGCCGACGCAATCAAGCTGGGGATGCTCGGGACCGCCGAGATGATCGAGACGGTCGCGGCGGTTCTCGACTCCACGGACGCGCCGACGGTTGTCGACCCGGTGATGCTGGCCAAGGGCGGCGCCGCCTTGCTCGAGCCCCGCGCGCTCGACGCCCTGCGCGTCCTGCTGGTCCCCCGCGCCGCCCTACTGACCCCCAACGCTCCGGAGGCCGCGGCCCTCACGGGCCTGCAGGTCGAGACTGTCGAGGACCTGCGCCGCGCGGGCGAGGCCCTGCTTGCCTTAGGCGCCGCCGCGGTCCTGATGAAGGGTGGCCACCTGCCAGGGGAGCGGGTGACGGATGTGCTGATGACGG
>DATHPX010000174.1:0-16227 GCA_035483335.1 Caulobacteraceae bacterium
GCCGTGGCCGCCTGGTGGACCACCTGCTCGGCCGAACCAAGGGCGTCGGGGAGTCGGAAGCCTCCATGTCGACCTTCGGCGTCGGCCAGGACCTTAGCGCTGCGACCTGGCGCGACCTTATCGACCAGCTGATGTTCGAGGGACTGCTGGTCGAGGACCCCAACGAAGGGCGACCCCTGATCACCTTGAGCGCTCCCCAGGAGGTGCGGGCGGTCTATCGCGGTGAGCGACGCATCCTGCGCCTCGAGCCGGCGACGCGGCCTCAAAGAGCGGCGAAGTCGGAGCGGCTCACGCGGCGGGACGCATCCGACGATCTCAGCGGCGATGATCTGGCGCTTTACGAGGCCCTGCGTGAGTGGCGGCGGGGCGAGGCCGCCCGACAGCACGTGCCGCCCTATCTCATTTTCAACAACGAGACCCTGGCGGACATCGCCCGCGCCCGTCCTCGCTCTCCGACCGCCCTCTCGGCCATCGACGGCGTCGGCCAGACCAAGCTCGGCCGCTACGGCGAGGCGGTGCTGGAAGTGGTGGGCAAAGAATCGCGCCACTAGTGCGCTAGTGTTGACCTTTATTGCCACTGTCGCTACTAGTGCAACTCACAAAGAGGGAGCAGCGGCTTGTCCAGCAAATATGACGCTCTCGGCGGGTTTCTCGCCAGTCGCGACACATCCGAGGTCCCACTATCCTTCTCGGATATCGAAGAGATCATCGGCGGACGGTTGCCGGAGAAGGCGGTCAACATACGCGCGTGGTGGAGTAACAACCCGTCTAACAACACCATGACCAAGGTCTGGCTTGAGGCGGGATTCCGCACCGAGCGGGTCGACATTCCTGGACGACGGCTTGTCTTCCGTAGGGTGGCGCGACGGACTGCATCGAAGGCCCCGGCGGAGCAGGTGACGACTCCAAAGCTGAGCGGCAGTCTTCTTGATCGCATAAGGAAGAGAATGGGCGGCACCGTTCGAGTTCCGCATGGAGTCGACCTGACCGCGCCGTCCGGTGAGACATGGGATGCGGCGGAGCAATGAACCGCCCGATTCTTCTCGACACCTGCGCGGCCATTTGGCTCGCGGATAGCAGCGAATTGAGCACGGAAGCGGTGGAGGCGCTCGAGGCGGCCGACCGGGATGGGCTGGCGATCGCGCTCTCGCCCATCACCGCCTGGGAAATCGGCCTTCTGGTGGCGCGCGGTCGCCTCGCCCTGTCTCGCGACCCGGGTGTTTGGTTCGACGATCTTCTCAGCGAGGGCTTGGAACTGGCGCCACTGGCGCCCCGAACACTCGTAGCCTCGTCTTTCCTTCCGGGAGCTGCACTACGAGACCCTGCCGATCGCATCCTTGCAGCGACAGCGCGCGCACTAAATTACCGGCTCATGACCCGCGACGCGCGTCTGCTGGAGTATGGCGCTGCGGGCCATCTCTCCGTCATAGCCTGCTAACCCAGCATTTCGCAGCGCCCTTCAGACGTCCACTTCCGCGTCCAGGGCGTTCTCCTGGATGAATTCGCGGCGGGGTTCGACGAGGTCGCCCATCAGGCGGGTGAAGAGGTCGTCGGCGTCGTCGACATGCTCGACCTTCACCTGCAGCAGGGTGCGGGCGTTGTGGTCGAGGGTCGTCTCCCAAAGCTGTTCCGGATTCATCTCGCCCAGGCCCTTGTAGCGCTGGATCGTCAGTCCCCGGCGGCCCGATTCGAAGATCACCGAGACGAGATCGAGCGGACCGCGGACGGCGTGGGTGCGTTCGCGACGGCGGAAGACCGCAGGTTTCTCGAAGATTTCCGAAAGCCTGCTGGCTCGCTCCGCGAGCCGACGGGCGTCGGCGGAGTGGAGCATCTGGTCGTCCAGCACGATCCGTTCGGAGACGCCCCGGCGGATGCGCTGGAAGAGATAGCCGCCGCCCTGGGCCGCCTCGCCGCTCCAGGCGCCGTCGCCCTCTTCGGCGTAGAGATCCAGCCGCCGGGCGCCCTCGGCAAGGTCGTCGCTGTTGCCCAGGAGACCCGCCAGGGCCGCCTGCTCGATGGCGAAGGCCGGAGCGCGGGCCGCCAGGCGCTCGATATTGGCCTTGGCCTGGCGAGACGTCTGCGCCAGATCGGCGAGATCCTGCCCGGTCATCCGCTCGCCGGAGGCGAGGTCGAGCTCGGCGCCGTCGAGGCCTTCGTCCATCAGGAAGGCCTCCAACTCCGCGTCGTCCTTCAGGTATCGCGAGGAGCGGCCCTTCGCGGCTTTGTAGAGCGGAGGTTGGGCGATGTAGAGATAGCCGCGCTCGATGATCTCCGGCATCTGCCGGTAGAAGAAGGTGAGCAGAAGCGTGCGGATGTGTGCGCCGTCGACGTCGGCGTCGGTCATCACCACGATGCGGTGGTAGCGCACCTTGTCGATGTCGAAGTCGTCGCGGCCGATGCCTGCGCCAAGCGCGGTGATGAGCGTGCCGATTTGCTCTGAGCCGAGCATCTTGTCGAAGCGGGCGCGCTCGACGTTGAGGATCTTGCCGCGCAGGGGCAGCACCGCCTGGTTCTCGCGGTTGCGGGCCTGCTTGGCCGAGCCGCCGGCGCTGTCGCCCTCGACGATGAAGATCTCAGACTTGGCTGGGTCGCGCTGCTGGCAGTCGGCGAGCTTGCCGGGCAGGGAGGAGATGTCGAGCGCCGACTTGCGCCGCGTGAGCTCGCGCGCCTTGCGCGCGGCCTCGCGCGCTGCGGCGGCTTCCGCGATCTTCTGGACGATCAGCTTGGCCTCGGCGGGATGCTCCTCGAACCACTGGGCGAGGCCCTCGCCCACCAGTCCCTCGACGGCCGGCCGCACTTCGGAGGACACCAGCTTGTCCTTCGTCTGAGACGAGAACTTCGGGTCCGGGACCTTCACCGAAAGCACGCAGGTCAGGCCCTCGCGGGCGTCCTCGCCGCTCACCTGGACCTTTTCCCGCTTCGCTGCGCCGGAACTCTCCGCATAGCTGGTGATCACCCGCGTGAGCGCTCCGCGGAAGGCCGACAGGTGCGTGCCACCATCCTTCTGCGGGATGTTGTTGGTGAAGCACAGCATGGTCTCGTGGTAGCCGTCGTTCCACCACAGGGAGAGATCGATCTCGACCTTCTCGCGCTTGCCGCGGATGACGAGCGGCGCCTTGAGCAGCGGCGTCTTGGCCTTGTCGAGGTGGCGCACGAACGCCTCCACGCCCCCCTCGTAGTGGAGGACTTCCTCGAACGGCTCGGCGCCGCGCAGATCGCGGTAGTTGATCACCACGCCGGAGTTGAGGAAGGCGAGCTCGCGCAGGCGGTGCTCCAGCGTCTTCCGGTCGAACTCGATAAAGGCGAAGGTGGTGGTGGAAGGGAAGAAGGTCACCTCGGTGCCCGTTAGCGGCTCGCCGCTATCGCGCAGGGGGGCCTTGCCCACGATTTCGAGGGGCTTCACCGTCTCGCCGCGCTCGAAGCGCATCTGATGGGTCTCGCCGCCGCGGTGAATCCTCAGCTCTAGCCAGTCCGACAGCGCGTTCACGACGGAGACTCCGACGCCGTGCAGGCCGCCGGAGACCTTATAGGCGTTCTGGTCGAACTTACCGCCAGCGTGCAGCTGGGTCATGATGACCTCGGCGGCCGAGACGCCCTCGCCCTCGTGGATGTCGGTGGGGATGCCGCGGCCATCGTCGGTGACGGTCACGGAGCCGTCCGCGTTCAGCGTCACCTCCACCTGGCTCGCCCAGCCGGCCAGGGCCTCGTCGATGGCGTTATCCACCACCTCGTAGACCATGTGATGCAGGCCCGAGCCGTCGTCGGTGTCGCCGATGTACATCCCCGGCCGCTTGCGTACGGCGTCGAGGCCTTTGAGGACTTTGATGGAATCGGCGCCGTAGTCGGCGGCGGCGTCGGCGCGGGGATCGGAGGCGTTGTCGGTCATCTAGGGTTCCAGCAGGCGTAGGCGAGAAGCGTCGACGTGCACGCCGACGGCTCGGCCTTTGAGCGTTTCGAAGAGCGCCTCGTCCGTTCCGGTGAGGAAGGCCTGCAGGCCGAGGGCTTCGATCTCATCGAAGAGGGCGGCCCGCCTGACAGGGTCCAGGTGCGCCGCCACTTCATCCAGCAACAATATAGGAAACGGCGCCGATTCCGCACGCGAAAGTCGCGCCGCCTGAGCCAGGACGAGATTGAGGACCAGGGCCTTCTGTTCGCCGGTCGAGCACTCCGCCGCCGCACGCTCCTTGGCGGTGTCGACGACCAACAGATCGCCCCGGTGCGGACCGGTCAAGGTCCGCCCCGCCGCGGCGTCTCGCGCCCGGCCATGAGCGAAGGCTGCAGCGAGGTCGCGCTCCATCGCCGCTGGCGCGGCGCCGCCGACGGCCGCCCGCTCCCAGTCGCCGGACAGCTCCAGCCTGGCCACGGGGAAGGGACGTCCGGCGCGCGTATCTATCTCCGCCTGGAGTGCGGCGACGGTGCGGGCCCGCGCCGTGGCGAGCTCGGCCCCGGCGCGGGCCATGCGCGCCTCGACCGCCGATAGCCAGGCGGGATCGGAGTTCTCGGCCAGGAGCCGCGCCCGCTCGCGCAGGGCGCGCTCGTACTCGCCGGCGATGGCGCCATGGCCGGGCTCAGCCGCCAGCACCAGCCGGTCGAGGAAGCGGCGCCGCTCGGAGGGCGCCTCGAGGAACAGGCGGTCCTGGGCTGGCGTGAGCCACATGGGGCGGATGAAGGCGGCCAGGGCGGCCGGCGCGGCGGGCTCCCCCTCGATCCGGACCACGCGGCGGGACGCGCCTTCGACTTCGATCCCTGTGCCGGCGCGAACCGGCCCTTCCGGGGTTTCCACCTCGACCGACACCGCCCAGGGACGGCCCTGGGCTTCCCCGGGCGCGCGCCGGCCGATCTCGGCCAGGGCGGAGCCGCGGAGCCCTCGTCCGGGCGAGAAGAAGCTGATCGCCTCCAAGAGGTTGGTCTTGCCGGCGCCGTTGGCGCCGAACAGGAACATGCCCGCGCCGCCGGTCGCCAGGCGCGCGCTCTCGTAGGAGCGGAAATCTCTCAGCCGGATCTCGGCGATGGCCGAGCGCACGTGAGTCGGGTCCGTGCGGCCGGGTCTGGTCTACGCCCTGAGGGGCATCAGGACGAACTGCGCCGCCGCATCGGTTGGGTCGAGCACCAGGACCGGGTCGAGCATGGTCGCCGAGGCCGGGCGATCGGCGAATCGCATCTCGATCATCTCGCCGCCGATCTGGCCGCTGACATCGAGCAGGTAGCGGGCGTTGAACCCGATTTCGAAGGGCGGGCCGTCATAGTCGACTTCCAGCTCTTCCACCGCCTGGCCCGTCTCCATGTTGCGCACCGTAAGGACGATCCGACCCGGCTCGACCGAGAGCTTCACCGATCGGCTCTTCTCCGAAGAGATGGTCGCGACGCGGTCGACAGCGGCGGCGAAGAGGGCGTTGTCCGCTGTGAGGACGCGTGTGTTCTCGCGCGGGATCACACGCGTGTAGTCGGGGAAGGAGCCGTCGATCACCTTTGACGTCAGGCCCGCCCGGCCGAAGTCGAATCGGACCTTCTGCGGGCTGACCTGCATTTCGATCATCTCACCGGAGTCCTCCAGGAGGCGACGCGCCTCCTGGACGGTCTTGCGGGGAATGATCACGCCCGGCGCGCCGGCGGCTCCGTCCGGCGCAGGCATGTCCGCCATGGCCAGCCGATGCCCGTCCGTGGCCACCGCGCGCAGCACTTCCCGGCCGTCCACAACGAGGGCGTGGAGATAGATCCCGGTGAGGTAGTAGCGCGTCTCCTCGGTGGAGATGGCGAACCGCGTGCGATCGATGAGCCGCATCAGGGCCGTGGTGTCCACGCCCACGGGAGCGGAGAGGCCCTCCTGCGGCATCGCCGGAAAGTCGCCCGCGGGGAGCACCGGCAGGTTCACGCGGTAGCGTCCAGCCCTCACCTGCAGCCGGGGGTCGTCTCCGGTGTAGCTGAGCGCGACCTCCGCCCCCTCGGGCAGCTTCCGGACGATTTCGTAGAGCGTGTGCGCCGACGCGGTGATCTGGCCCGGCGTCTCCACCTCGGCGACCGTCTCGTCGATGATCTCCATGTCCAGGTCGGTGGCCGACAGGGCGAGCCCCGATGGACGGGCCGACAGAAGGACGTTCGAGAGGATCGGGATCGTATTGCGTCGCTCGACCACGCTCTGGACGTGGCCAAGGGCCTTCAGCAGAGCCGCCCGCTCTATGACAAGCTTCATGTCCAGTTCCGATTCGCCGCCCCGGGGCCCCCCTGCGCCCGATTAGGCAGAGGGCGGCGTGTTGAAAAGGACTTGGGACACTATCGCAAAAGCCGGCCGCGGGAAGTGGCTTCGCCGTGTTCAGTCCGTGAACCCTGGCGCGGCGGGATCGTGCTCGGTGTCCTCGGCGGCGCTGCCGGGGGCCGTTCCGGTGGAGTCACGGGCGGCGACGATCACCATGGCCGCCCGCAGATTGCGCCCGAACAGCTCGTAGCCGTCCTGCAGGACCTGCAGCACGCCGCCCGGACCCACCTCCGCGGAGGTCTGCTCCATCACCGCCTGATGCTGGTGCGGATCGAACCGCTCGCCCACAGCTGGCGAGATTCGCTTGAGGCCATTGCGCTCGAAGGCGTCGTTGAGCGCCTTCTGGGTCATCTCGAGCCCCACCGCCAGGTTCCGGACCAGGGGGTCCTGCGCGTCGCGCGGAGCGTGCTCGAGAGCCCGGCCGAGGTTGTCGGCCACCCCCATCAGGTCCTTGGCGAAGCGCGTAATGGCGAAGGCGCGCGCCTCGTTCGCCTCACGCTCTGCGCGGCGGCGGGTGTTTTCGGCCTCCGCGGCCAGGCGCAAGGCCTGGTCCTTCATGGCGGCAAGCTCCGCCTGCAACGCCTCCAGCTCGGCCACGCCCTCGCCGTCTTGCCCCAGCTGGGCCTCAAGACCCACCTCGAAATCACTCATCGCGTCCGTCTCATCCGTTGGTCAGCCGGCCCAGGACCCTGGCGGTGTAGTCCACCAACGGGATCACCCGGGCATAGTTCAGGCGCGCCGGTCCAATGACTCCGATTGCCCCCAGCACCCTGCGTTGGCCGGTCATATAGGGGGCGGCGATCAGGGCGGAACCGGAAAGTGAGAACAGGCGGCTCTCCGCGCCGATGAAGATCCTCACGCCCTCTGCGTCGCGCACGCCGTCCAGCAGCCCGATCAGCTGCTCCTTCTGCTCGAGGTCGTCGAAGAGCATACGGACGCGCTCGAGATCGGCCACGGCGTTGGGATCGCCGAGCAGGTTCGCGCGACCTCGGACGATGAGCGCGCGCTGCGATCCCTCGCCGCCGCTCCACGCGGCAAGTCCATCCTCGATGAGTCTGGCTGCGGTGGCGTCCAGATCCCGCCGCGCCATGCCGAGCTCGGCAGCCACGTCGGCGCGGACGTCCGCCAGGGTCTTGCCGCGCAGACGGGAGTTGAGGAAGTTCGAGGCCTCCTGCAGGGCGGACGGAGTTACGCCGGCAGGCCGCTCCATCAGCCGGTTCTCCACCGACCCGTCCTCGAAGACCATCACCGCGAGCGACTGGTCGGGGCCCAGCGCGATGAACTCCACGTGCTTGACGCCTGTCTCACGCACCGGCGTGACGACGACACCCGCCCCGCCCGCGAGGCCGGACAGGATCGCGCTCGCTTCGTCGAGCGCCTGTTCGAAGGTGCGGCCCCGCGCGCAAAGGCGCGCCTCGATGTTCTGGCGGTCCTCCTCGGCGACCTCGCCCACCTCGAGCAGCCCGTCGACGAAGAGACGCAGGCCCGCATGGGTCGGTCGCCGGCCGGCGCTCACGTGTGGCGCATCTAGGAGCCCCAGCTCCGCCAAATCCTGCATCGTGTTGCGGATCGAGGCGGGCGACAGATGCACGCCCGCGCGTGAAATGGTCCGGGAGCCGACGGGCTCCCCCGTCTCCAGGTATGATTCGACGATCCGACGGAAAATGTCCCGCGCCCGTTCGTCCAGCTCGATGAGCGAAGCGCCTCGACCGGATAGGCTGTGGAAGCTCGGATTGTTCATGGACGGCTCACGTCCTTTCAAGGATAAGCGCCGCCTTCGTTCGCGCAAGGCGCGCGCCGGGCGTGGCCCACAAGCGGAAAGACCTCTTCAGCCATGCGACCCTCCGACCGTAACGCGGCTACCCTTCGACCGGTAACCCTCGAGACCGGGGTCAATCGGTACGCTGAAGGCTCGTGCCTGGTTTCTTTCGGGCACACGCGTGTGCTGGTTACAGCGAGTCTGGAAGAGGGTGTGCCCCCGTTCCTGCGCGGGCGGGGCCAGGGATGGGTCACCGCCGAGTATGGAATGCTCCCGCGCGCGACCCACACCCGCGGCCGGCGCGAAGCCGCCCAGGGTAAGCAGTCGGGCCGCACCCAGGAGATCCAGCGACTCGTCGGCCGGTCCATGCGCGCAGTAGTCGACCTCAAGGCGCTCGGAGAGCGGCAGATCACCCTGGACTGTGATGTGATCCAGGCGGACGGCGGAACGCGCACCGCGGCGATCACCGGCGGCTGGATGGCCCTGGCCATCGCCTGTCGCAAACTCCTCGAAGAGGGTCTGATCACACGCGATCCCATCCTTGACCACGTCGCGGCGATCTCCTGCGGCATATTCGAGGGCGAGCCGGTGCTCGACCTCGAATACGAGGAGGACAGCAACGCCGAGGCCGACGCCAATTTCGTACTCACCGGCGGCGGCGACATCGTCGAGATTCAGGCCACCGGCGAGAAGCGCGGATTCACCCGCGCCGAGTTCGAGGCGCTGTTCAGCCTCGCCCAGTCGGGAATCGCCGAGTTGATCGCAATGCAGAAGGCGGCCCTGGGCTGAGGTGAGGGCGGGTGGCTTGGCTTGGTTCGCTTAGGCCTTGGTTTCACAACGCTCTCCGCTCCCGCCTTTTCAATCGCTTCGTGAAGGTGTTCGGCGTCGTAGGCCGGGTCAGCGATCACCCAGCCGGGCGACGCCACCCATTTCGAGGCCTCGGCGCCGCCGAGCGCGGTCTTGAAGGGGCGCGCCGCTAAATCGCCGCCACATGGAAATCGCCTTGATTCAGCGACGTCGACTTTGGTGTCGGAGGGTCGCGCCTGTCGGTTGGGCGATGACCCGACGAACGGAGATTGGCGCGTGAACGGCGTGGATGGCGGCGATGAACTGGACGAGGTGCGGACGGCGGCCTGGACGTTGATCGACGTGGCGCTCCCGCAAGCGTGCCTCCTCGGCGTCCGCGCCAATCTTCAGATCCTCGCGGGTCACGCGGCGGTGGTCCGGTCGGCCTCTGTCGACGAGAAGACCGAAGCGGCCGAAGTCTTCCGAGCCTGAGATGACCAGGAACATCACCGACGCGCTCGGCCTGGCGGAGCGGGTTCGCGAGGGCCTCGACAGCGCCGAAAGCATCGTCGCCACCTGCCTTTCGGATATCGCGGCGCGGGACCCGGCGCTCAATTGCTTCACGGCCGTGCTGGCGGACCAGGCCCGGGCCGACGCGGCGGCGATCGACGCCCGCCTGCGAGCCGGCGCGCCGGTCGGACCGCTCGCTGGAGTTCCCTTCGCGGTCAAGAACCTGTTCGACATCGAGGGTCTGACGACGCTGGCGGGCTCGAAGATCCTCGCAGGCCGCCCGGCGGCGACAAGGGACGCAAGCGTCGTCCAGCGTCTGCGTGCGGCGGGCGCGATCCTGGTCGGCGCCCTGAACATGGACGAGTTCGCCTATGGCTTCAGCACCGAGAACTCCCACTATGGCGCGACACGAAATCCGCATGACCCGACGCGGATCGCCGGAGGTTCGTCGGGCGGTTCGGCGGCGGCGGTTAGCGCGGGCTTCGTGCCGATCGCGCTGGGATCGGACACCAATGGTTCGATTCGCGTGCCGGCGGCTCTGTGCGGCGTCTTTGGCCTCAAGCCGACCTACGGGCGTCTCTCGCGAGCCGGCAGTTTTCCGTTCGTCGACAGTCTCGACCATGTGGGCCCCTTCGCCCGCACTGTGCGCGATCTTGCGGCCGCCTATGACGCGATGCAGGGGGCGGACGCGGACGATCCTGCCTGCAGCCCGCCCGACGATCAGCCGATCCTGCCCACTCTCGACACGACGGAACGCGGACTGCGGATAGGCATCCTCGGCGGCTGGTTCCGCCAGGGGGCGAGCGAGGAGGCCCTGGCCGCGGTTGATCGCGTCGCCGCGGCCTTTGGCGAGCACGCCGGCGCGGCCAAGGTGGTGAATGTGGATCTGGCCGGCGCCCAGGCCGCGCGGTCGGCGGCGTTCTGCCTGACGGGAGCGGAGGGTGGCAGCCTCCATCGACGGCGGCTGTCCGAACGCCCACTGGACTTCGATCCGGCCACGCGCGACCGACTGCTCGCCGGCCTGATGCTGCCGGCCGGGGTCCTGGTGGAGTGCCGGCGCGTGCGGCGCCAGTTTCAGGCCGAGGCTCGCGCCCTGTTCGAGACCGTCGACCTGCTGCTGGCCCCGGCGACCCCGTGCGCGGCGCCTCGCATCGGCGAGTCGATCGTCAACATCGCCGGCCGGGACACGCCAGTGCGCGCTAACCTCGGCCTCTACACCCAGCCCATCAGCTTTATCGGCCTTCCCGCAATCTCGGCGCCTGTGACCGAAGTTGGTCCGCTGCCGCTCGGCGTGCAGCTGATCGCGCCGGCGTGGCGTGAGGACCGCCTGCTGCAAGCGGCGCATTGGCTCGAGCAGACCGGCGTGACGCGGGCGCCGGCGCCCATCGCGTAAAGGAACGTCATGTTGCAAACCACGCGCGGCCTGCGGGGCGTCGTCACCTCGCCGCATCACGCCGCCAGCCAGGCCGGGCTGGACGTCCTGCGCGACGGCGGCTCAGCCGTCGAAGCGGCGGTGGCCGTCGCCGCGACCCTGGCCGTGGTCTATCCGCAGATGAACAGCATCGGCGGCGACGGCTTCTGGCTGATCGCGGAACCGGGAAGCGCGCCGATCGGCATCGACGCCTGCGGCCGGGCGGCGGCAGCGGCCGACCTGGATCTCTACGCCCGCCACGGGCTGCGCGAGATCCCGCGTCGCGGACCCCTGGCCGCCAATACGGTGGCTGGAACGGTATCGGGCTGGGCGGCGGCGCTGGCGGCGGATCGCAGGAGCGGCCGCGAGGCCTTGCCGCTGCGGCGCCTGTTGCGCGCCGCGATCGAGTACGCTGACGAGGGCGTCTCCATCGCCGCTTCCACCGCCGCCACGATCGGCGCCAAGAGGGCCGAGTTGGAGAGCCAGCCAGGCTTCGCCGACGTCTTCCTCCCCGGCGGCGTGACGCCGGCGCCGGGATTCGTCCTGCGCCAACCGGCGCTCGCCCGCACCCTGACGGCTCTGGCCGAGGAAGGCCTGGACAGCTTTTACCGCGGCGCCCTGGCGGAGAGGATTGCCAGAGATCTCGCCGCGGCCGGCGCCCCGGTTTCGCGCGAGGATCTCGCGCGCCACCGCCCCGTCGAAACCACCCCGCTGCAGGTCGACGTCGACGGCGCGCGCCTGTTCAACATGCCCCCGCCGACGCAAGGGGTCGCCGCACTCCTGATCCTCGCGCTGTTCGACCGGCTTCAGGTCGGCGAGGCCGATGGGTTTGCGCATCTGCACGGCCTGATCGAGGCGACCAAGCGGGCCTTCCGCATTCGTGACCGTCACGTCTGTGAACCCGAGGAAATGACGATCGATCCCCAGGCCCTGTTGGACGATGCGGAGGGACTGGACCGGCTTGCGGGCGAGATCGATCCGCGCCGGGCCCTGCGGTGGCCGCTCGAGGAGTCTGGTGGCGACACCGTCTGGCTCGGGGTGATCGACGGCCGCGGCCAGGCGGTCAGCATGATCCAGAGCACCTATTTCGAATTCGGCTCGGGCGTCGTTCTCGGCGAGACCGGGATCACCTGGCAGAACCGCGGATCGAGCTTCGCCCTGGTCCGCGAGGGCTGGAACCGCCTGCGGCCCGGCGCGCGGCCGTTCCACACCCTCAACCCGGCCATGGCCCGGTTCGCAGACGGGCGGGTGATGGCCTACGGGACCATGGGCGGGGAAGGCCAGCCGCAGACCCAGGCCGCGGTCTTCACCCGCTACGCCCGTTTCGGCCAGGACCTGCAGGCGGCGGTTTCGGCGCCACGCTGGCTCCTCGGTCGCACCTGGGGCGCGAGCAGCACGACGCTCAAGCTGGAAGCACGCTTCGCGCCCGCTCTGGTCGAGACGCTGCGGTCGGCCGGCCACGATGTCGAGACCGTGGCGGCGTTCGACGAGATGATGGGCCACGCTGGCGCGGTGGTGCGCCATCCGGACGGGCGCCTGGAAGGCGCCACGGATCCACGCAGCGACGGCGGAGTCGCGGCCTTCTGAGCGTCAGGAACCCCTGTAGGTGCTGTAGCTGTAGGGGCTCAGCAGCAACGGCACGTGGTAGTGCGCCTCGCCGTCGCTGACGCCGAAGGCGATGGTGACCCGGTCTAGGAACGGCGGATCGTCGAGCACGACGCCGGCGCTCTGGTGGTAGGCCGCCGCCTCGAAGACGATCTCATAGAGGCCGCGCTCCAGACCCTCGGGCAGCAAGACGGCGCGGCCGTGGTCGTCGAGCCGAGCCATGGCCAGCGCCGGACCGCCGGGCCGGCGGACCGTCACCTCGAGGCCGGCGGCCCCTACGCCCCTGACGACGTCGAGGACGTGAGTGGTCAGCTTGCCTGCCATCGACCCTCGAACTCCACGTCGTCGTAGTTCAGGTAGTCCTCGAGCAGGGCGTCCCGCCGGTCGAGGAACAGCTGGCCGGTGACGCCAGAGACCAGCCGCGGCAGCGCGGGCCTCAGTCCCGACAGGGCCGAGGCCGACAGTCCCAGGCTGGCCAGGGCGGAGTAGTTGAAGACGAACAGTCCATGCACCCGCGCCTCGCCGGCTGGCGAGCGGCCGGTCAGTTCGAACGAGGGCCCCAGATAGGGGTGATCGTCGATCACATCGTTGGCGGCGCCGGGTGGAGCAGCGTAGCGGTCGCGCCACAACAGGATGTCGTCGCCGACGGCGCTCAGTTCGGGCCGTAGCGCCACGTCGTTGCGGATGCCGGTGCTCAGGATCAGGTAGTCGAACTCGAACACGCCCACGGGCGTCTCGACCCGAACGCCATCGTCGGTCTCCGAGACGGCGTCCCAGCCGGCGCCAAGGTGAAGCTTGAAATTCGGGAAGGCCGTGGCGCGGGCGAAGGTGTCGTTGGTCGGCGGCTGGTTCAGGCGCAGGAAGTGGTCGATCACCCGGTACTTGCTGGCGTCGTCGAGCAATGGGAAGTGGCGCAAGATGCCGGACCGCTCGAGGTGGCGGATGGGATTGACCCGGGGCAGGTCGCCCCGGCGCACGAAGACGTCGACCGATCCTGCGCCACAGCCCAGCGCGTGCTGGGCGTTGTCGAAGGCGGAGGCGCCACCGCCGAGGATGCCGATCCGTTTGCCTTCCAGGCGCGCGAAGTCGATCGCATCGGCAGTGTGGCCGTAGCGGTGCGCGGCCAGGGCGTCGCGGATGAAGGCCGGGGTATGCCATTCGCCGCCGCCCTGGATCCCGGTCGCAAGGATCACCTTGCGCGCCGTCAGCGCCGCGGCGCCGGCCACGCTCACCCGGTGCAGGCCATCGCCCATCGGCTCGGTCCGCTCGACCCGTGCATCGTTGCGGACCGGAATGCCGAGGACGCGGCGATACCACCGAAGGTATCGCATCCAGTCCCCGCGCGGGATCTTGCCCAGGTCGTCCCAGCTCCTGCGCCCATATTGGGCCTCCCACCAGGCGCGGCAGGTGAGGGAAGGGATTCCGAAATCGATCGGCGTCAGGTGCTTTGGCGTCCTCAACGTGATCATCCGGGCGTAGGTCTCCCAGGGCCCTTCGGCGCCCTCGGGATTCTCGTCGAGAACGATGAAGTTGCGGACGCCCTCGCGCATCAGGCCGAAGGCGGCGGCCAGGCCGCATTGGCCCGCGCCGACGATAATGACGTCGAACACCGGCTCGCCCGCCGGTCCCGTCCGCGGCGCCAGCCAGGGGCCGGGGAAGGCCAGGCAGTCGAGGTCGTGGCGCACCCGCGCCTCATGCGCCTCCAGCCCCGCCGGCGGCTCCAGGTCCGCGAGTCGCAGGCCAGCGATCAGACCGACCTGGGTCATGGCCTCGCGCCGTTCGACCTCGGCGCTGCTTGCCAGCCGCCGCCGCATGGCAGCCTCGACTCCCGCGAGGTCGTGCAACCGCACGCAGATGATGAAGGGGAAACCGAACCGGTCGCGATAGGCGCGGTTCAGCGCCGAAAAGGTTTCGTATTGGTCGCCGGTCAGCCGGTCCAGGCCGGCCCCAGCCTGTTCCGCCGCCGAGTCGGCGGTCAGGTCGCCCTGCGCGATCGCCAACCGGTCGGCCAGTTCCGGGTGGGCGCGCGCGAGGGACAGCTGGTGGGCCTCGCCGGCGGCGTCGATCACGGCCTGGAAGGCCGTGAACAGCGCGGCGGCGTCGGCGAACGGTGCGAGCGCCCAGGCCCGCTCGACCACCCAGGGCGAGTGCTCGAACAGGTGGCCGTAGACCCGCACGAAGCTCGCCTGGTCGGGCGCGAAGACCGGCCGCCCCGCGAGTGCGGCGAGGACGCTCAAGAGATGTCCGCCATCTGCGAGACATGGGCGGCGACGATCCGCCATCCCTCCGGCAGGCGAGCCCAGCTGTGTGTCTGGCGCCCGATCGCCGCGCCGCCGACACGGACATATTCAGTACACGCCGTGCCGAAGTCGTCGCCGAAACTGGTGATCGAGGTGCGGGTCAGAACCCGCCGGGGCGCGCCGCCGCCGCGCGCGCGGCGAAAGGCGGCGATCTCCTCACTTCCATAGAGGTTTTCGCCGACGCCATAGCGAACCGTGTGCGGAGAATCCCAGAACAGACGGTCGAGCTGTTCGACGTCGTTGGTCATCAACGCCTGCTCGTAGGCCTCGAAGGCGGCGGTGAGCTCGGCCAGAACGGCGGGATCGTTGACCTTCACGACTGATTCTCGATGGGCGGATGAACGGCTAGCCAGTGCTGGGCGATGTCGATGCGGCGGGCGATCCACACCGCGGGGTGCGCGCGCACGTGCTCGATGAAGCGGCGCAGAGCCGCCAGCCGCGCCGGCCGCCCGGCGAGGCGGCAATGCAGGCCGACCGACAGCATCTTCGGCGCGACCTCGCCCTCCGCGTAGAGCACGTCGAAGGCGTCGCGCAGGTAGGCGAAGAACTGATCCCCGGAGTTGAAGCCCTGGGGGGCGGCGAAGCGCATGTCGTTGGTGTCGAGGGTATAGGGCACGATCAGCTGCGCGCGGCCGTGGCTGCGATCGTAGTAGGGCAGGTCGTCGGCGTAGGAGTCGGCGTCGTAAACGAACCCGCCCTCCTGGGCGACCAGCCGCGCCGTGTTCGGGCTAGTGCGGCCCTGGTACCAGCCCAGCGGTCGCGCGCCGGTCAACCGGCGCTGGACTTCGATGGCGCGGAGGATGTGCTCGCGCTCGACCGCTTCGGGGACGTGCTGGTAGTCGATCCAGCGATAGCCGTGGCTGGCGATCTCCCAGCCGGCTTGCATCATCGCCTCGACCGCGGCGCGATTGCGCTCCATCGCCATGGCCACGCCGAAGACCGTGACCGGCGTCTCCAGGTCGACGAACAACCGATGCAGACGCCAGAAGCCGGCCCGGGAGCCGTATTCGTAGAGGCTCTCCATGGCCATGTGACGCGCGCCGACCACGGGCTGGGCGCCGACCATCTCCGAGAGGAAGGCCTCGGACTCGCCGTCACCATGGAGGAGGCAGCGCTCGCCGCCCTCCTCGTAGTTGACCACGAACTGCACGCAGACCCGCGCGCCGCCGGGCCACCGCGGATCGGGAGGCGTCTCGCCATAGCCGACCAGATCGCGGGGATAGGCTGCGCTCATGGCGCGCCCCGCTCGGCGAATACGGCGTGCGCGGCCTCGACGCCGGAACGGGCGGCCCAGCCCTGCATCCGCAGCACCGCTTCGAGCGCCGCCAGCGTCGAGAGCACGGCGGGGCGCGTGGCGTTGAAGCCCATGGCGCCGATGCGCCAGACCTTGCCCTGCAGCGGCCCGAACGCCGACCCGATCTCGATCCCGAACTCGGTGCGCATGGCCGTTCGGACCGCCTCGCCGTCGACGCCGGGCGGGACCAGCGCGGCCGTGACATTGGTCATCCGGTGGTCGGAATCGCCGTAGACCTGCAGCCCGATCGCCGAGAGGCCGGCCGCCATCGCCGCGCCGCAGGCTGCGTGTCGGCCAATCCGCGCCGAC